>CASFSV010000014.1 GCA_949297415.1 uncultured Alphaproteobacteria bacterium | reverse complement strand
TTTGGTTACCCACACTATGTGGTAACTTAAACTGTATACGCTATGTGAACTCTCTACAAATTGCATACCTTTATTATATCGCCGACTTTTTATTCATCCACCACTAAAGTGGTGGTTTTCTACAAGGCATTAATAAAAAAAAGTGCTTTGACAATATATCAAAGCACTTTAAAAATAGATAATCACTCACCAATGCTAACACTTAAATCTCCACTGAGAAATCCCATATTGTCTGCGGCATTTTCAATGGCTTCAGCCTGACGAATTTTAATCCGCTCATTACTTTCAATCCGTTTAAGCTCATTATAGCGAGCATCACGTCTTTCTTCCAGACGTTCAGCCTCAGGTGTATACCCTTGAGCATCTCGCTTAGCTGCTGCAGATATCATACTATCAACGGCTATCGTCATCGGCATGGATTTAAGGCGCTGACCAGCAAAAGAAAAATCTTTCGGCGGAGTAACCATAATATAGAGGGATTTTAATTTTTCCCCCGTCATCTCATAACGCTTTCTAACTTCTTGCGTTATTTTCGAGGGATTATTAATGACCTCGTCGAAAGGTAGTTCGTCAATGACTTCTTGGGTCAATGCTTTTAGTGTCATTACATAGGTGGATTCAGTCTCAAATAAATTAAGATCTAATCTCCCCTTAGTGTCTATGGTTAACTCAACGAAGTCCTTATAAACAACAGTTCTATCGTTAAACTGTTCTACATCCCATCTGAAAATGTACGCCATGACAGTAATAAAAAAGCCAAGAGTCAGAATGCATGATAGCGGTTCTTGCAAAGAAGATAAAAATTTTTTCATAATGTAAAAAAATTTAGTTAAACAATAAATATATAAATAATTAATTTGTAAGATAAAATTAGCACGTATTTTTTTTGTCAATATTTTTTCTAAAAAATGAAAATTAAAACGCTATTTTTTAGAAAAAATGTATAGAAATCTCCTAATTTATTAGAAAATAAATCAGCAAAAAAACTTTCGGTCTACTCTTGTTAATTAGTAAGGCGTGATGTGGTTTCAAGATTTTAGCGTGTTATTCTATGCGAAATTAGAGTTTAATGAAAACATAAAAAAATCCCCTATCTGAAGATAGGGGATCTCTTGAATGGAATAATTAAGCATTTAATATTGCATAAATTTCGTCAATCGAACGAGCTTTTCTCAACTTTTCGCAACTTCCTTCTGTTTTCAAAATACGAGAAAGCGCTGCTAAGGCTGTCAAGTGATCAGCACCACTATTTTCCGGACTAATGAGCAAGAAAACCAAATCAACAGGTTTCCCGTCCAAAGAATCAAAATCAACCGGCTCCTCAAGTCTCGCAAACATACCGCAGACTTTACCTAAGCCTTCGATTCTGGCATGCGGAAAAGCAACACCTTCGCCATAACCTGTAGAACCAAGATTTTCACGTTCCCAGACAGCATCAAAAACAGCCCGTTCATCTAAACCGGAAAGTGCGGCAACACGTTCAGATAGAAGCTGAACGAGCTCACGCTTATTAGCTGCTTGAAGATTATCAAGAACAGCATCTTTAGAAATTATGTCTGCAATATTCATTGGCTTATTCCTCAAAAATTAGTTATCAGCTTTCGGTTCAACCCAACCGATATTACCATCTTTACGACGATATACCATACTAATATGGTTATTAGCGCTGTTTCTGAACATTTGAGCACATTCATTACTCAAATCCATCAACATAACAGCTTCACTAACGGTACATACAGGAATATTTGCATCAGTTTCAGCAATAGTTAATGGAGCATTTTCATTAACATCAACTTCTTCATCTTGTTCAACTAATGGAAGAACAGCAGAGTAAGCTAATTCAGCCAAACCGATTTTGCTCTTATGACCGCTCAATTTTGTTTTATGGCGGCGCAAACGAGTCGCAATGTGTTCATTAGCATTATCAAAAGCAGAATACGGATCCGCAGCAGAACCAGAACCTTTCAATACAATATTTTTTGCAGGATGTACGGTAATTTCTGCACCAAAATCTTCGCCTTCTTTAGAAAAAGCAACAGAGCAGCTGATAGGAGCGCTGAAATATTTAGAAACAGAAGCATCAACACCTTCTTCAACGTGTTTACGCAATTTATCGCTAATATCAACTTGTTTTCCTGACAATGTAACTTTCATAACATTTCCCTTCAATCATTTATTATTTTTCTAAACAAATCATATCCCGATTTACAACAAAAAGTCAATAAAAAAGGCCTAATTTTATATTGAAAAATTATCGCCGAGATAAACTTTTCTAACCTCTTCACTGGCAACAATTTCACTAGGAGTGCCTTCCATTAGAACAGAGCCACCATGTAATATATAAGCTCTATCAATAATATCCAAGGTCTCACGAACATTGTGATCGGTAATAAGCACACCCAACCCCCGATTCTTTAACTGAGAAACGAGCTCACGAATTTCCCCAACAGCAATAGGGTCAATACCGGCCAAAGGTTCATCTAAAAGAATATAGTTAGGTTGTCCGGCCAAAGCACGAGCAATTTCAAGACGACGACGTTCACCACCGGATAACGCAATGGACGGAGATTTTCTCAAATGAGCAATAGAGAATTCATTTAAGAGGTCTTCAAGCATTACATTTCTTTTTTCTTCATCATCAACAACAATTTCTAAAACCGCCTTAATATTATCCTCAACACTTAAATTACGGAAAATAGAGGCCTCTTGCGGAAGGTAGCCAATGCCCATTCTGGCACGTTTATACATCGGCAAATAGGTAATATCTTGACCATCAATATGCACATCGCCGTAGTCTGGAGTGATAAGACCTGTAACACAATAGAAACAAGTAGTTTTACCCGCACCGTTCGGCCCCAATAAGCCAACAGCTTCGCCTCTTTTAACATTCAAGGAAACATTACGCAAAACACTTCTATTCTTATATCTTTTCCCGATATTAAAAACTTCCAGAATAGAATTTTGTGTATCTGAATATTTATTCATGCTATTTATCCTTTTTTTCTCTTAGAGTGCTCTCGATTAGCTTTCCGGAAATTCTTCCGCCATTTTTAGCAATAAGTCTGCTCTTAGATGTCGTAAAATCAGATATTGCTTTATCGCCTTTAACCATATTACCTTGTTTAGTAATAATCACATTTCCTTCAAGTTCGGCGATGTTCTTTTTAACAAAGTAAACACCACCATCAGCCGTTGCCGTATTATCTTCTTGAGTAACTTTTACATCATCATAAAATCTGAATTCATCTTTAGTCTGAAAGTAGACAGCTTTAGGAGCTGTAATGACATTTGTACCTTTATCAATTTTAACATTCTTTTCTAAGGTAAACGTCTTTTTATTTAAATCGTAGATACCATTTTTAGCAACAGCTGTATAGCCGTTTTTGTCTTTGATTTTTACGTTTTTTTCTAAAGTGAAAATTTTCTTTTTGCTGTTATAAACTCCAAAATCAGCAGTAGCAGTATAACCATTGCTATCAACAATTTTCACATTATCAAAAAGCTTAATCAAACCTGTGGATGCTTCGTATTCTCCTCTATCTGCAAAAGCTTTTCGGCCACCGGAATATATTTCGGTATGTCCAGAGCTATATGCTTTATCTATATCAAAACTTTTAGTATCTTTAAAGAATGCTGTAACCGTATCGCCTTTTAATATATCTTTTCCTTTTTTTACGGTTGCTTTTGTAGAGATAAATTTATTATCATTAAGGTAAAGAGTTGCTTTATCAGGAGATTTTAGCTCAAAATCTTTACTCTTGAGAACAACATTTTTAATAAGAGTGCCGATTCCTTTTTTCTTGTCAAAAGTGAACTTATCTGCTTCAAAATGCCCTCGCTCGCCATCTCCGATGATTTTTTCATTACCGAACCCATATTCTTTAGCAAAATCATATGTTGCGCTATTAGTGTGAGCTTCCATTTCTTTGTTATAATTAGCAATAACGTCATTTTTGAGTTCTAAAATTTGTTGCTTCTGGTTATAAGTACCATATTGGGCGGTCAAAGTAATTAACTTATTTTTATCTAAAGTCCAAGCAGAAGGAGCCGTCAAATTATATAATTTTTTTCCGGGTTCTGTTTCTTCTACAATATCCGCCCGAAGAGTGCTAAGTTGATTATCTCTTTCCGTAATTTCAAAGACAGTATTTTTCATCCGAAACTTTTCAAAATAGATTTTTTCATCATCAGCTAAAGCGATAGTTGTATCGTTATTGGTGTCAAAATCAAACAAAGCAACCCCGATACCAAGTAAAAGAGCCGTTAGACAAGGAAGAAAAAGCTTCAAGAAACGAACAATCTTTGTTCGTCTACTAATGTAAACCTTTTCTTCCTCGTCGAGAAGATTTTTTTCACCGCTAAAAAAGCTATCTATTTTTTGAGTTTCAAACACTCTTAAGCAACTCCGGCTTTCAAACAATCATGAATATGAATAACACCGATAGGTTTCTTATCTTGAACAACAAACAAGTTTGTAATACCACGTCCGGTATTATTCATAACATTAACGGCATCAACAATCAATGCGTCTGGATTAATAACGGTTGGATTCTTTGTCATAACTTTAGAAACTTTTTCTGTAATCAAATTGGGAGACATCCAACGTCTTAAATCACCATCTGTAATAATGCCGGTTAAATTACCATTATCATCGGTAATACCAACACAACCAAGCATTTTTTCACTCATAACCAACAAAGCCTCTTGCATAATTGCGTTTTCGTTAAGCAAAGGTATCTCAGAACCGGTATGCATAACATCAGACACTTTGCAAAGAATGGCTCCCAATTTTCCACCCGGATGTCTTTGGCGGAAATCGGTCGCGGAAAAACCTCTCCGTTCCATTAAGTCAACAGCAAGCACATCGCCTAAAACGATAGTAGCTGTTGTAGAGGAAGTAGGAGCCAAGCCAAGAGGACAAGCCTCGCCATTATCAGGCAATTTCAGTACCAGAGTTGAATTTTTACCTAAAGCGCTTTGAGGATTCTTTGTAATAGCAATTAGCGGAATATTGTGGCGTTTTGCGTATATAAGAATATCAGAAAGTTCCTTAGATTCGCCGCTATAAGAAATGGCAATAATAACATCATCATCAGAAATCATCCCCAAATCACCATGGCTGGCTTCAGCAGGATGAACGAAAAAGGAAACAGTTCCTGTAGATGCAAAGGTGGCAGCCATTTTACGAGCGATATGCCCTGATTTTCCCATTCCGGTAACAATAACACGACCTTTAGTATTTTGTAATAAGTCTAAAGCAACAGAAAGATTACTATCAAAACTGTTTTTTAAGATTTGGAGAGTTTCGATTTCACGATCAATAGTTTCAACAGCATGTTTCAAATCATCGTATTGAAGACTATTAGTCGCAGTCTGTAAATTAGTCATATTAAATCCCCTAAAAAAATATCGTTGGGCGCATAGTGTCACAAAAAAAAGAATTGTGCAAGTCTTATTTAAGACTATATCGGATGATAACACCTAAAAGTAAATAAATCTTATATTTTCTGTTCAAAAATGCCACGTTCATTTTGTTGCCAATAATGTAACTCCCCATCTAATGTTTTAATTTGTTTCCAGTAAGTACGAGCATTATTTAAGGCGGTTTCGTCGTTGCCGTCAAAAATATTTAGGATTCGTTCGTATTCTGATAAAATTTCAAGAGAAGGCATTGCTCCGTCGGCCAAAATGAGTAACTGAGCATTGTTTTCATTATCTACATTGGCAGAGATGAAAATAGGTTGACTTTCCACAAACCCATCCTTTTTAGAGCCATGCGGAAGAAAAGAATCTTCGGCATACGTCCATAAAAGAGAATTGATAAATTCCAC
Source organism: uncultured Alphaproteobacteria bacterium (assembly GCA_949297415.1). Taxonomy (GTDB): domain Bacteria; phylum Pseudomonadota; class Alphaproteobacteria; order RF32; family CAG-239; genus CAG-267. The sequence continues at coordinate 243,462 of CASFSV010000014.1, read as the reverse complement.
ACGTTCTTCATTACCAAGTAATATTTTAATGCGTTTACCCGTAGCATAAGCCTTTTCGCAAAGTTTGGGTAAAACTTGTTCTAAAGGCGCTTTCTGCAAATGATAAAAATCAACTCTAATCATTTTCCCTAGCCAATTCTATAGTTGAATAAAAGGTATTATCAATTCCTTGAATGAATAACGTTAAAGGGCGATAATCATCAAAAACAGCATAACGAATACTCTCTAACAGATTTTCGGCTGAATAGATTTCTGATCGGTCAGCTTCCAGAATAATATCTCCGACACTAATACCTTTCTCTTGTAGAGGAGATTGGGATTCTAATTTTACAATCGTCAGACCACGCGGTGAAGCTTCTTTAACAGCAATTTTAAGCTCTGAAATATAAACGACATCGTCGTCATTTCCCTCATGATAATATTTACGACTTTCGCTTAAAGCTTTATTAGTAACATTTTTTAATTCACTCTCCGGCATTTCTTGAATTTTAATAACATTTCTAATCTCTTCTCCATAGCTCAAAGTTTTTAAGCGCAGAGTTTGTCCAGGCTCCATAGTCTCGGTAAACCGTTGAAAATCAGAAATATCGTTTGCCGGTTTATCATTATAGGCAATAATAATTTCCCCGACACGAAGTCCTTCTTTATAGGCGGAAGATTCTTCATTTATAGCAGTAATAACAAAGCCAGATTTATCGGTATATTTATCAAAACCATAAGCAACTTCTAGCCCTAACCATCCACGGCGGACTTTTCCTGTTTCAATAATTTGGGAGGATATCCAATTAGCAATATTGGAAGGGAGCGAAAAACCTACGCCACTTGCTCCATGCACAGTAAAAATAGCGGCATTAACACCAATAACTTCTCCGTCAAGGTTAAACATAGGACCACCGGAATTACCACGATTGATGGCAGCATCTGTCTGAAGATATTGTTGTTCACCTAAACCAATATTACGAGATTTAGCGGAAATAATACCTGAAGAAACGCTAACACCAAGTCCATAAGGATTTCCGAAAGCTAAAATCTTATCACCGATTCTAACTTTCTCGGCATCGCCAAAAATAACAGATTTAAAAACTAACGGATTATCCTTGTCGTCCTTTTTATTGTTAATTTTCAAAACAGCTAAATCACTGGGCTTATCAATCCCGATAATTGATGCTTCAAAGGATTTATTATCGTTAGTAACAACTGTAATTTTCTTAGCTCCTTCAATAACGTGATGGTTGGTTAAAATATAGCCGTCGCTGCGAATAAAAAAACCGGAACCAAGCGCTTCTCTTCCTTGCAAATATGGATCAATCATTACATTATCCAAATTGCTTTCTTTGCTATCTATAACCGTCTTTTCTGTAGAAATGTTAACAACAGAAGGCATAAGCTCTTCGACAATATCTGCATAAGAATCAAGAGCTTTAGCCTGAAACGACAGTAACAAACAGCCAATAAGAACAAAAGAAAAGCGCATAAACAACCTCTTACTTTAAGGATTTCCCGAAATAATTGAAGAATTCTCCTTCTGGAGCCAACACCAAAGATGTGTCACCGTCAAAAGAATTACGATAAGCTTCAAGAGAGCGATAAAAGGCATAAAAATCCGGATCAACATTTGTGGCTTTGTTCCAAATTTCCGTAGCTTTTCTGTCGCCTTCACCTTTAATCTTTTGAGCTTCTTTTTCAGCATTTGCAACGGTAATAGTAGCTTCTTTATCTGCAGTAGCGCGAATTTCCTGTGCTGTTTTTTCACCGTCAGCTCTATATCCCTTAGCTTCTCGAATGCGCTCAGTTTTCATTCTATCGTTGATAGCTTGAGAAACTTGAATGGGTAAATCGGCGCGACGGATTCTCACATCAATAACCGCAACCCCAATTTGCTCAGCATCAGCTTTAACAGCGTCACTGATTTGCTTCATAATTTCCGTTCTTTTCTCGGATAAAAGTTCCTTAAGCGTAAAAGTAGCTAAAACATTTCGAGCAGAAGAGTTGACAATTTCTTGCAAACGATTCTGAGCTTGATATTCATTACGAACGGTTTTGTAGAAAGTTAAAGGCTCCACAATTCTATAACGAGAAAAAGTATCAACATCCAAGCGTTTTTTATCTTTTAAGACAACTTCTTGGGCTGGAGGTTCTAGGTTGAGTAATCTTTTATCATAAAATACGACATTTTGGATAAAAGGGACTTTCATTTTTAATCCCGGTTCCTGTACCAATCTAACCGGATCACCAAATTGCAAAACAATAGCTTGTTCCGGCTGTTGGACGATATATAAAGACTGCGACGCTAAAAACAATAAAATAACCGCGCCGACAAGAATAATGTGTAAATTCTTTTTCATATTAAACTCCATTACTTAAGAGGTAAAATAGGCATCATATTTGAACTTTTTTGTCCTGGTTCCATGATAACTTTTTTGGATTTTTTCAAAACATCTTCCATTGTTTCCAAATAAAGTCTTTTAGATGTAACCAATTTACCGGTTTTATAAGCATCATAAACAGCCGTAAAACGTTTAGCTTCACCTTCTGCTTTACTGATAACGGCTTCTCTATATGCTTCAGCCTCTTGTTTGCGTTTAATGGCTTCACCTTCTGCTTTAGGTAAGACTTCATTAGCATAAGCTTCAGCTTCATTTTTAAAACGTTCGGCATCAGTTTTGGCTCTTTGAACTTCGTTAAAAGCATCAACAACTTGCTTTGGGGGATCAGCTTTTTGAAGTTTAACACGAACAATATTAACACCCGTTTTAAAATTATCTAAGAGGGCTTGTAATTCCTTTTTAGTATCATTTTCGATTTTGTTACGATCACCAGTAATAACATCTTCCATTTTGGATTGACCGATAATTTCCCTCAATACAGATTGAGCAGCAACCTTAACTGTGGAGTCTGGTGTTCTAGTTTTGAATAAATAATCTTTAGCATCTTTTATATTCCAAACCACCGTAAGGTTGATATCAACAATATTTTCATCGCCTGTAAGCATATGGCTTTCAGTCAGTTCACTAGAAGAAGCTTCACGGAAAGAATTTTCATTAACACCAAGATTAATGCTTCTTTCTTTGCTGACATCGACAATATAAACTCTTTCAAAAGGGTATGGGAGATGATAGTGTAATCCAGCATCTGTAGTTTCAACGTATTTTCCTAAACGTAAAACCAACCCTTGTTCACTGGGTTGGACTTGGTAAAAGCCAGAAATAAGCCACAAAAAAAGAATAATTCCGATGATAAGTTTGTATATGCCGTCAAAATTATCTTTATTATTCTGCATTTTTGTAATTTTTGCAGTAAAATCAACAACTTTTGTTTTAGAAGAGCTGTCATCGGAGTTATCCCAAGGGTTAACGTCCAAAACGGTTAATTTTTCACTCATTAATCAAAACCTCTAAAAAATATCGTAAAAAACATATAAAAAGTATATTTTCAGTAGAAAAATAATATAAAGCTTGTATAAAAACAATATCGAAAAAATAATATCCACATTAGGAAAATTATGTCAGAAAGTGAGAGTAAGCCGATGGAAATAGATAATATGTATCTGGTAAGAAGATATTTTAATCAGGAAAATGTGGTTGTAAAAGAGTTGGGTAATCGTTTAATTGTCACAATTAAAGAATCTGAAAATGCAACAGCGGCAGCTGCGTTAAAAAAAGAGTTAGAGCAGCTAAACCCATCCAAAAAAGTAAGCGTCATATTTGTGCAAGATCACAAAGAAGGAGAAATCAAAAATGATAAATGGCAAATAAAGGGGATTAAGCATATAATCGCGGTAGCTTCTGGGAAAGGTGGTGTCGGAAAATCAACAACATCGGTAAATTTGGCATTGGCTTTATCTAATTTGAAGTTAAATGTAGCGCTGTTTGATGCGGATATTTACGGTCCCTCTGTTCCGATGATGTTGGGTTATGATAAAATGCCTCCAAGTTCATACGATGGAATAACTTTTCAACCATTTAAAGAATGCGGTATCGAGTCTATGTCGATTGGGAGTATGATTGCAAATGACACAGCGCTAATCTGGAGAGGTGCGAAGGCTTGTGGTGCTATTGAACAGTTGTTAACCCAAACGGCATGGGGAGATATTGATGTAATGGTTATTGATATGCCACCAGGAACGGGGGATATACAAATAACCATGTCTCAAAAAATAGATTTTTCTGGGGCAATAATTGTTTCCACACCTCAAGATATCGCCTTAATTGATGCCGTTAAAGGAATAGGTTTATTCAATAAAATCGGAGTACCAATTCTAGGGGTTATTGAAAATATGAGTTACTATATTTGTGAAAAATGTGGGCATCGTGCAGACATATTTGGTCATGCCGGAGCAGAAAAAACGGCGGAAAGATTTGGGGTGGATTTTCTGGGAGAAATTCCTCTGCACTATGATATTCGTGTAAACTCAGATGCGGGAACTCCGATAGTTCAGAGTGAACCAGATAGTCCATATGCAAAAGCTTACGAAAAAATCGCAGAAAAAATTGCTCAGAAACTTAACTTAAAATAAAAAAACTCAATAAATCAATTAAAACGCGAAGAGTTATTTATTGACCTTAAAAAACTCTTTGCGATTTTTTCTACCCATACTCCAAAGATTTCCCCAACCATTGATGGGTTGAATAGTATATAGTGAGGAGAAATTAAAATCTCTGCTAAAGAATAGAGAAGTAGTTTTTGTGTAGTTATTCATGGGGCAAAAGCCGTAAAAATCAACTTGCAAAAGATTTGCTTGTTTTAGATGATGAACGGCATCGACATATTCCTTGCTGGTATTGATACGGTCACTGTCATCAAGAATAATAAGTCCTCCGGCATTGAGGGCTTGAACAGCGGTGCGAGCGCAATCAGCGCGACGTTTCCCATCAACAATGATAATGTCGTATTTTTTATTATCTTCAAAAATAGCATTAAAGTATCCATCGCCTTCATCGCGCCTACGAACGTCCAGATTATCACAAACAAACTCTTGTTTCCACTTTTCAAACCAAGTTGGGTTATCTTCAATGCTAGTGACTTGTTTGGCGCGTTTAGCCCAAAATAGAGAAGAGTTGCCGCATCCGAATTCGAAAACTTCTTTGTCGGAAACGTCAAATTGGGCTATATATTCAATAGCCGGATAAGTATACCACGGAATAGGATTTCCGTCTCTGTCAATACAAACTTTTTCATCAATAGTACGTTCTATGGCAAATTCTTTTTGCCACATTTCTATGAATTTTGTAAATTTTTCGCTATACATTGAAATCTTACCTGAAAAATAAGGCGCGCTTAAAAAAAGGCGCGCCAATAAAATAAAAGATTAAAAATTTATATTTTTTTGCCGGGCTTAACATAAGCGATAGCAGCATGTTCTTCGCAATAAGTTTGTCCGGTTTTAACTCTTTTCCCGCAGAAACAAAAATCATCGTCACGAGGATCTCCTAAAGGCCATCTGCAAGTATGATTGTCCAGCTTAATCAAAGGAATATTTGTTTCTTCAATAGGGGAATTGTCTTTACATAATAAATTTTTATCATCATTTTTAATAGGGGATGCATCTTCTGAAGTTTTAACCGTTTGCTTCTGAGATTTTCCGCTATTATCTGTTGCAGACTTTACTGTCGTTTTTGTATTTTTAGAATCATTTTTCGGAGAGGATGCTTTTTTTATAGGTGAGGGTCTGGCTGTTAAACACAAACGATGAACTTTACCGATAATAGAATTCTTGGTAACATTTAAAGCTTTAGCTATTTGTCCGGTAGTCATACCTTTGTCCCACATTCTTTTTAATTCTTCAACGGCTTCATCGGTCCAAATCATTTTTTTACTCCATAACATCATTATGCCTATTTACACAGAACCATAATCTATTTGTATTTAAAATGCAAGTATAACGTTTTTTTAAATTCTTTTTTTCTAAAATAAATTATCAGGTAAGAGAGGCTGATAAGATGAAAAAGATACTATGGTTAATAATACTGTTAATAATAGGCGCAAACAGCGCTATGGCAAAAATATCGGATTATGATAAATATTTTCGTGTGGACATGAAAATGGAGATACCTGATATAAACGAGTATATCAAAAAATTAGATTCAAAATACAGCTTATATGATAAAGGTTACGATTCGCGTTTTAAAATGGGGAATTCATTTAAAAAAGAATTTAGCCAAACCATTCGTTCATATGGTATGAGTGAGGGGAGAATAAAAAACAGCTATGAAGATGATTTAATAGATCTTTTAAATTGGTTGCCGAAGGAAAGTTATCAATACATAGGACCAATGCTGCATCAAGTACCTGGAATGTCGGAAAAGATATTAAATATGCCGGGAATAAAGGAAACTAAAAATAAATTTCCGAAAGATACCGCAGAAAGAATGAAAGGAATAGAGAATATAGAATTTATGTCTCCTGCATTATACTTTTTATTGATGCCGGAAATTTGGGGAGAGAAAAAGCCTGAAAATTTAGATAGACCAAAACCAAAGCGTGTAAAAAAGCCACGGGTAACCATAGATTTACCAGATTACCTCAAAGAAAAAGCGGATATTCCGACCAAAGTCGCAGAAAAGAAGCCTGCATCAGCAATAAAAAAACAAAAAACAGGTTCAATTATGGCAGGAAAATTAAGAACTTTGTCTCCAAATTTAACATCTCCGCTCACAACAAAAGACGTAAGAGCTTTTGTAAATACTATAGATGCCATTATAGAGTTTGGGATGAAAGACAATATGCGAAACTTTTCGAAACTCATAATAGGAGAGAGTTTATTGGATATATGGGAGCAAGAGCATGGAACGGCATTAATGCAAAATTCATTAAAAGATCTGGTTAATCCGTGTCAACGTCTGATATTAAAAACAAAATTTGCAGGATTATATGATGAATTTGCGTCAATTGTTGTCAAGGAAGGATTTAGTCCTGAGGAGTGGGCTTATACATGCGATAAAACGATAAAAGCATTTAGGGTTCTTGAGGCAAATCAATCTATCGCCTATGCTGTCAAATATCACAGACGGGGGTATTATGACCAATATATTAACCAATTACCTAAAAAATGGCGAGAAGAAATGTTTGCAACTGAAGCAGCTATTGTAAAGATGTATACAGTATTTAAGGAGGATGTAGATACGGTACGTCCATATCAGAAAGAGTTGTCAGAAAAATTTTTAAAAAATAATGGAATAATGTTGACAGCACCGATATTCTACTAAAGTTTTTCAAAAAAATAGTTGCAATTCACAACTATCTTGTATATAAATCACACAAAGTGAAAAAACTAATGTTAAGGATGGATTAAAATGGCACGTGTAACAGTTGAGGACTGTGTAGAAAAAATTCCTAATCGCTATGAGTTATTATTAGTAGCAGCACAGCGCGCAAAAGACATAGAAGCAGGCTCTCCGATTAAAGTTGATAGAGATAACGATAAAAACTCGGTTGTTGCTCTCCGTGAAATAGCAGAAGGAAAAGCGGATATTGAAGATTTGCAAAAATCATTAGTAATGGGACTTCAAAAATATGTTGAAGTAGAAGAACCGGAAGAAGAAGAATTGGAAATATTGGCTGCAGAAAAAGAATTATCTGGTTTGGATTCTCAGTTTGATGGGGATACAATATTAGACGCAGCATTGGCTGATAATATGCAGATTCAAGATTCAGATGGGGAAACGTTAGATATTGATGGGAATGATTTATCCTTAGATGATGCGGATACTGATTTAGATGACGATTTATTAGACGGTGGAGATGATTTTTCAGATAATTTAGATGATCTGGATGAATAAATAGTTTAATAAATTTTAAGAAAAGATAAAGCAAGATAGTGCAAACTATTCTTGCTTTTTTTTTATTAGTGCGCTATAAACAACAAATGGGGGTAAAAGAAGAGGTTGCATGTTAAGACAGTATGAATTAGTAGATTTAGTAAAATCGTATGATCCAAATGCAGATGAAGATGCTTTAAATAGGGCATACGTTTTTGCAATGAAAAAACATGGTGCGCAATTACGTACATCTGGAGATCCGTATTACTCACACCCTATAGAAGTTGCCGGAATATTAACAAAATTCCGCTTGGATTGTAATTCCATCATAGCAGGTTTGTTGCACGATACTGTTGAAGATACAGATACAACGGTAGAAGAAATTAAAGAATTGTTTGGACCTCAAGTGGCAGCTATCGTTGATGGTGTGACTAAGCTGGCTATTATTGAACAAAAGTCAGGATCTAGCAAACAAGCTGAAAATTTCCGTAAATTACTGTTAGCAATGTCAGAAGACATCAGAGTCTTGCTGATTAAATTAGCAGACCGTCTTCACAATATTAGGACATTGCATTTTTGCCCAGAGGAAAAGAGAAAAAGAATAGCAAAAGAAACTCTAGATATATATGCTCCGTTAGCAGAGCGTATCGGTATGCAAGAGATAAAAACAGAGTTAGAAGAAATCGCTTTTGCAGAATTGCATAAAGAGGCACATGATTCTATTGTGGCCCGCTTAAACTTCTTGCGAGAGCAAGGAAGCAATCTTGTTCCAAAAATTATAAGCCAATTAGAAAAAGATATGGAAGAAAATGGGGTAAAAGCAACCGTCACCGGAAGAGAAAAATCTCCATATTCTATTTGGCGCAAGATGCAGCTAAAAAATGCTTCGTTTGAACAATTATCAGATATTATGGCATTTCGTATATGTGTAGATGATATTGCATCTTGCTATCAAGCCTTAGGTATTATCCATAGCAAATATCACATGGTGCCACGTCGATTTAAGGATTATATATCAACGCCAAAACCAAATGGCTATCAGTCAATACACACAGGTGTAATCGGGCCGGAAAATACCAGAATTGAAATACAGATTCGCACTAATGCAATGCACGAAATAAATGAAAAAGGCGTTGCGGCACATTGGGCATATAAACAAGGGCAAAAGGTAGAAGGAAAAAGTTTTCGCTGGTTGCGAGAATTATTGGAGATTTTGGAACAAGCGCAAAATCCGGATGAATTTCTCGAAAATACCAAATTGGAAATGTATAATGACCAAGTATTTTGCTTTACACCTAAAGGGGATTTAATCGGATTGCCTTATGGTTCAACACCAGTAGATTTCGCATATGCGGTACACTCAAGTGTGGGTGATAGATGTGTTGGCGCTAAAATCAATGGAGAAATTAAACCCCTAAGAAGTGTGTTACAGAATGGCGACCAAGTAGAAGTATTAACATCAAAAGCACAACACCCATCTACAGAATGGGAACGCTTTGTCGTTACCGGAAAAGCAAAAGCAGCGATTCGTAGATATGTTCGCGCATGTAAACGCGAACAATTTTTATCTTTGGGTAAAGATATTCTGGAGAAATTGTTCAAACAAGAAAATCTGGAATTTAATGAAAAAGCAATTTATGCAACTTTGCCGCATTTTGAATGCGAAAGTATGGAAGATTTATATGCAAAAGTCGGGGAAGGATTGGTTACTGGCTGGGATGTGTTAAGAACGGTATATCCAGCATATAAACAATCCAAAATCACGCAAGTTGTAAATTCAATTAAGCTTTCTAAAGCTAAAAAGAAGAAGAATAACGCATTAAAGATAGAGGGATTGATTACCGGTATGGCTGTACACTTTGCGGGTTGTTGTCACCCAATTCCTGGAGATAGGATTGTGGGGATTGTAACAACGGGCAAAGGTGTGGCTGTACACTCATTATCATGCAAAGCTCTTGAAAAATATGCAGATGAGCCAGAAAGATGGTTAGATATTTCATGGGGCGAAGATGCTGAAACTGAAAATCATACTGCACGAATTAAAGTAATGATAAGCAATGAACCGGGAACATTAGGTGAGTTATCAAATCTGATAGCAAGACAAAATGCCAATATTGCAAACTTGAATATTGTGTATAGAACGATTAGTTATTTTGAGATACTAATTGATGTAGATGTTAAAAATACCAATCATTTAAATGACATCATTGCAGCCCTAAAAGCATCAAAGGTAGTAAGTTTCGTTTCAAGAGTTTAAGGAGGTACAATGTCCCAAACAAAAAAAGAGGGACTTGGACTACAAAATTTATACATAAAGATTATACAGAAGTTAACATCAATTAAAGGAACACCTGAAGCAATAGCAAAAGGCTTTGCTACAGGAGTAGCAATATCCTTTACCCCGTTTGTAGGGTTCCATTTATTACTCTGTTTATTTATCAGTAAAATTACAAAACAGAATAGTATATCAGGAGTATTAGGAACAATAGCGGGCAATCCATGGACTTTTCCTTTTATTTGGTATTTGGTTTTTCACACCGGAATTTTTATTCTAGGACACGATGCGCCCGAACAAGAAGTGGACTTTAAGCTTCTGTTTAAGGAGTTGTTTCATTGTGTGATAAATCTTGACTTTAGTCAGTTTTGGGTAGATATTTGGCCTGTATTCTATCCGATGTTGATAGGATGTATACCGCTGTATTTTATGATATGGCAAATTGTTTACCATACAATAAAATGCGTACTGGAGAAGAAAGAGTACGGAAAGGAAAAAAATAAAAATGATAATGGGGCTCGGCTGTGATATTGTTCAAGTATCGCGTTTTGCGAAAGGTGAAATGTTTTTGCTAAAGTTTATAAAAAAATATTTTACCCACAATGAAATAATAGAGTTAGAGCAAAAGAATATATATCAAGATACAGAAAGTTTAGCTTTAGCAGTTGCAACCAGATTTTCCGCAAAAGAAGCTGTATCAAAAGCACTAGGGAGTGGTTTTCGTGGTGGAATAACATTAAAAGATGTTGAAATTGTGCACGATTCTCTAGGGTGTCCGCAAGTAAATTTATATGGAAAAGCACTAGCGCGTGCATATTATGTTTCTAAAAATCAAAATATGAAAGTTCATCTAACAATTTCTAACGAGAGAGAATACGTTAATGCAGTTGCCGTGTTAGAAAGCCTATAAATACATGTAGAGATAGCTAGAACACAAAAAAAATCGGGCAAATAACCCGATTTTAAATTTTTTTATAAAACGTCCAAATTAACCTTGACGAGCTTTATACTTAGGTTCTCTTTTGTTGATAACATAAAGACGACCTTTACGACGAACCAACTTACAACCTCTAACACGGTCTTTCTTAGACTTCAAAGAGCTATATATTTTCATTTTTCTTATTCCTTACACAAAAGTTTGAGCGAAACATACGATAAATGTTTTAATTTGTCAAATAATTTTTTCACTTGAATTAGATTTATTTGCCACTATAATAGCCGAAGTTAAGAAAACAGGCAAAGAGAGAAGATGAAATATACAACGATTATCTGTCTGGGAATGTGCATATTTTCATTTCCGGCGTATTCATCAAGCTACTTAGAAGATGTTAGAAATCTAGGCTATGTATCCGGAGAAGGATTAGCCTGTGGAGCTTCACGCTATCCGTCTTATGAGTTAATTGCTCGAGCTTATTTGGTAAGTAAAGCCAGAAGCGATCAGGAGCAAGCAGATGGCATGTATGAATATAACAAAGCCAAAGCTACAGCATATATGGAAAAAAGGGGCGATGGTTATTGGGGATGTGAAGAAGTTAATCGGCGATTCAATAATCAAAAGATTTTCAAATCCACTTTGTATAAAAATGGAACCATAAAATTACCGGACGGCAAGATATTAAAGCCACGAAAAGAATATGATGTAACGTTGGTATATAACCGTCAGGAAGATGAGCGTAGCAAATTGAATGCCTATTACGATAAAATAATGGCTAAAAAACGCCAGAGAGCGGTTAAAGAAGGAATATATCAAAAAATAAAACAAGAAGAAATGAAACTTCGTCAGTATTAAACTCTATAATCTAAAAAAGGTAAAGGAAGAAAATAATGGCCTCATATCAATACATTTATGTCATGCAAAATTTGAGCAAAGTATTTCCGGGAGGAAAAGAATTGTTCAAAAATATCAGCTTGTCATTTTTCCCCGGAGCAAAAATTGGAGTACTAGGTGTAAATGGCGCCGGTAAATCAACATTACTAAAAATTATGGCTGGAGTGGATAAAGAATTTAATGGTGAAGCGTGGGCTGCCGAAGGTGTAAAAGTAGGTTATTTAGAGCAAGAGCCGAAATTAGATCCCGCTAAAAATGTTATGGAAAATGTGATGGATGGCTTAGGTGAAACTGTTGCTCTATTAAAGCGTTTTGAAGAAGTTTCAATGAAGTTTGCAGAACCGATGTCAGATGATGAGATGAATGCTCTGATAGAGGAGCAAGCAACTCTACAAGAGAAAATTGATGCAGCAAACGGATGGGATATAGAAAGAACTGTACAAATTGCGATGGATGCGTTGCGTTGCCCTCCGGCAGATGCTGATGTAACAAAATTATCTGGTGGAGAAAAAAGACGTGTAGCACTGTGTCGTTTATTGCTGTCAAAACCAGACATGCTATTGCTGGATGAACCAACAAACCATTTGGATGCGGAATCTGTTGCATGGTTGGAACATCATTTACGTGATTACAAAGGAACAGTTGTGATGGTAACACACGACAGATATTTCTTGGATAACGTAACTGGATGGATTTTGGAATTAGACAGAGGACAAGGTATTCCTTATGAAGGAAACTATACCTCTTGGCTGGAGCAAAAGCAAAAGCGTATAGAACAAGAGGCTCGTGAAGAAAGTGCTCGCCAAAAGACTTTAGCAAACGAATTGGAATGGATCCGTAAAAATCCAAAAGCAAGACAAGCAAAATCAAAAGCCCGTATTAATGCTTATGAAGAGTTATTAGCAGAAACATCAAAAGAACAAATTACCCAAGCATATATCAATATTCCGATGAGTGAAAGATTGGGAGATATGGTAATAGAAGCCAAAAATATTTCTAAGGCGTATGGTGATAGAGTGCTTATAGATAATTTATCCTTTAAGATTCCGAAGGGCGCAATTGTAGGAATTATTGGTCCAAATGGAGCAGGTAAAACGACTTTGTTTAGAATGATAACCGGACAAGAAAAACCGGATAACGGCGAGATAATTATCGGTGAAACCGTAGACTTAGGTTATGTAGACCAAAGTCGCGATGAGCTGGATGCCAATAAAACAATATGGGAAGAAATATCTGATGGATTAGATATTATTGAACTCGGAAAAAAACAAATGCCATCAAGAGCATATGTGGGGCAGTTTAATTTCAAAGGAACAGATCAACAAAAGAAAATAGGCCAATTATCAGGTGGTGAAAGAAACCGTGTGCACTTGGCGAAAATGTTAAAAAAAGGCGCAAATGTAATTCTGCTGGACGAGCCGACAAACGATTTGGATGTAGACACATTGCGTTCTCTTGAAGAAGGAATTATGAACTATCCGGGGTGTGTTCTGGTAACCTCTCACGATAGATGGTTCTTAGACCGTTTAGCAACGCATATTTTGGCCTATGAGGATGAAGGACATGTAGAGTGGTTTGAAGGTAACTTTGAAGATTACGAAAAAGATAAGATACATCGTCTGGGTGAAGATGCCTGTAATCCTCATCGCGTCAGATACAAAAAATTGGAGCGCTAAAAAATAAAACCGGTAGAAATACCGGTTTTATTTTATAATACAAATTCAGAAAGAATAGCTCCTTTATCTGGATCAATTTTGAAAAACCACCCATCATACAGTAAACCATTTTCTTTTATTTGCTGTAAAGAAGATTTACTGATTAAACCTTCTCTACTTAGATGAACAGAAATCCAATAATTACCATTTAAGGAATAAAGGTTAATTTCATAAATAATTCCGTTGAACAGGGTGATACTAAAATGTTTTAGTTTTGAAAATTTCTCAATATCAAAATGAGTTGCCTGTTTAATTTCTGTAGCACTTAAATACCAGAAATTATCAATAAATTTTTGCAAATGAGAATATTCTTCAGAAGAATTTACATCTTTAAAATTTTCACTATCAAAACGTCGATAGACTTCAAAGTCATCAGTTTTTATGCGTTTAACATGGGAAACATTAAAAGCAAACAATGGCATTTGCACCCAATCCATAACGTGAGAGGATAATTCAAAATTGCTGTTTAGTTGATAAAGAAAACCGTCATTATTAAGTAAAGCATAGTAATATTTATTACCGTCTTTTAGGGGAGCAATAGTAGCCTCATCAACAATATTTCCGGAACTATCCATACTAATAATTTTTAATGGATTACTAAACAAAGATAATTCTTTTTCTTGAATAGCATCAGCTCGGTAAATAACAGTGCTACGGATTAAATTAACTAAAGCATTTATTTTAGCAAAAGCAGCATAATAATTATCAGCTTCTTTAATTCTCCAAAAATCATCTGTTTTTGTAATATGAAGAGCCGTTTTGTCTGGAAAAATAAATTTAATCTGCGTAATATCAGCCCGATTTCTTGTTAAATCAAAGAAATAATTTCCTCTGGAAAGAAGATGAATACGAGTACCATTTACATAAATAGCATAAGCAAAAAGAGGAATAATAAAGAGGAGAAGTATAAGCGCAATTTTAATGTGTTTGAGAAGCATCAATCAATCTCCTAATTTTTTTCAAACGAATTTTTTTAACAAAGACATTCAAGATAATTAGAAATCCCAGCAATAACAAAGGAATTCCGAAAGTGAAAAAGACAGTAAAAATCATAATGGCAGATTGATAATACTGAGCAATTTCAGATTTTATTTTGTATAATTGATTTTTATTTTCATCTAATTTCTGTTCGATAGAACTGATATCCCCTATATTTTTAATTGAGGCAAACCCTCTAGCTTTTAGGCTATCATAAAAATGCTCTTTTCGGGTTGTATAGCGTTTTATATTATCTTCCAATTCTTGAATTTGGTCTTTGTAATATTGGTTAATATAATCTAAAATAGCATTTCCGATACTAGATTTATTTAGTGCATAATGATTATAAGTAAGGGATTTTTCAATTTGAGATTCTGCTGCGAAATCAAATAGTCTTAATAAGAACAACATATTATCGGCTGTTGGTACAATTTGATAAAAATCAGTACCTTTAGATTCAGAAGAAACAAAAAGATAATCTTTAAGCAAATCTGTATCATAAAAGAAAAGCACGCGCCCATCTTGAACGGAAGATGGTTCAATATGTTGTCCCATAACGGCTAAATTGAGATAATTAGACGTATATTTTCCCATAGACAGAGCTGCCGAAATATTATTAAAAGTACTCAAAATAGGAAAAGTTTTGAAGTCATTGTCTGATTTAAGATTTATCTTACCGGCTTCATTAACGATAACGGAACGAATACCTTGTTTCAAGTCATCATAGCTGACAACAGAGGGAAATATGGCCAGTTGATTTTTATTTGAATTATCCTGAATAATTTCAGTAGGAATAGGGGAAATACCAAAGTTCTGCAGAAAAGTAATTAACGGTTTACCTTTAGTTTGAGTAATAGATTTAGGTTCTGCAAAAATAATTAAAGTACCGCCGTTAAGAACATATTGTTCCATAGCTAATAACGCTTCTGTAGAGAGTTCTTTGGGGTTTATCAAAATTACAAATTTATATTCAGCCGGAATAAAAAATGGAGGTAAATCAACATACTTAACTTGATAAAATTCTTGTAAAATTCCTTTAAAGGCGTTCATTTCTTCAAGATCTTTGTCTTTAGCAACAACAACGACTTGAGAACGAGGTAGATTAAAATGTTTAAGAGCTCGCATAAAATCCGATTCTAGCAAATTCTGTCGCAGATTACTAAATGAATTGATAAAATATGTTCCACCTTCATTACTGGAAAACTCAGCAGCCAAAAAAATTTTCTGCTCAAATTTATCGGTGCTATAAGGAATATGATTTTCCTGAGTTAGCCGTTGTTCTAATTGACTAAAAGGCTCAACCCAAACAATTTCAGAGCGTACAGCACCACCAGAATGTTTTTCAATAAGTTGCAAAATTTTTTCTATAAATTGGGCATATACGGCATAACTGGAGTTTGCATTTTGCCTTTGATTTTTAGATTCGTAGAGAGTGATATCAATGCGCTTATCCAATCCCTGTAAAAAAGTTTTATCATCAGAATTGAGTGTATATTTTTTTTCATCAGTAATATCAAAAGAGTGTGTCCAAACAAAAGCAATACTCAAAACACTGCAGAAGAATAAAGAAACAAGTAAACAAGTAAAAAAGTAAAAGCATTTTTTATCAAAAGAAGTATTAGTACGTTTATATTCCATAGCAACAACGTTTAACCACAAACATAAAGTGGTTGCGAATAAAAAATAAAAAATATTATTCCACGCCAAAATTCCACTTAAAAAAGCATTATAATTATTTTCAAAATTTAAGTCAGATAGGGGTATTGAATGTAAGGTAGTAAATTCAAATTGTGTAAGAATAAAGAGTGCGAAAATAGTATAAATATAACTCAAAATATTATTCTTACACAAAGCGGAAATCAAGCAACCGATGGCCGTGAAAAAAGCTCCGCAAAGCATCAAGCCAATATAACCGGAAAGAGTTACCCCATAATCTAACACAGATAAAAGCGATGATATCCAAAATAAAAAGAAAGAAGAAATAAGCAATAGAATAAAAAACAAAAAAGCAGCAAAAAATTTAGCTAAAACGAGTTTCGAAAAGCTAATAGGTTGGGTAAGCAAAAGTTCTAAAGTTCCGCTCTTAGTCTCTTCAGCCCATAGGCGCATCGTGACAGCAGGAATAATCAAAGTTAAAATGATAGGCTGTAAAGAGAAAAAAGCATTCATAATCTCGGATTCTCTTAAAAAGTAATCTCCGATATAAAAGGTAGAAAACATGGAAAAAATATAGTAAGCAGCCATAATAATGTAAGCGCTCACACTACAAAAAAGCATTTGAAATTCTTTTGAAAGCTGTACTAAAAATTGTTTCATTTTTTCTCCTTTTTTGTAGAACTTAAGATACGAAAAGCATCATTAAGATTACCTGTTTTAGAAATTTTTTTGAAATCTTTCATTGTCATATTTCCGATCAGTTTTCCATGAGAAAGCATAACAACACGATTCGCAATTCCGGCATCTTCTAAAACATGAGTAGAAACCAAAACCAAATTATCTTTAGCGTAAGACTTCATAAAATCCCGAATATGCTGCTTTTGGTTCGGGTCAAGACCATCCGTTGGTTCGTCTAAAATAAGGATTTTAGGGCGATGTAAAATTGCAGAGGCTATTTCCACTCTTTTTTTATAACCTTTGGATAATGTTTCAATTTTATCGGCTAAAACATCAATGATTTGCATTTGTTGAGCAGCCTCTATGATAGCAGTATTAAAATCAGAGATATTCCATAATTTGGCAATCCATTTCAAAAAATCAAAAACAGTCATATCTCCATATAAAGAAGATATTTCGGGAACATAACCTATATGCAGGAGAGCGTGAATTCGATCTGTTTCAATATCATGATTAAAAATTTTTATATTTCCAGAAGTTGATTTGATATAACCGCAAATAATACGCATCAGAGTAGATTTTCCTGCGCCATTTTCTCCAATAAGAGCGATAACCTCACCGGAATTAAGCTCAAGAGAAATATCATCAAGAGCAATTTTTTTATCAAACTTTTGAGTGACCCGTTGAATAGCAATCATATACAAAACCTTAAAATAAATTTTACTGACTAAATCAATAGCAAAAAATGTTTAAAAATTTCACAATTTCGTTTCAAATAGTAAAACTAATGATGACAAAAAATTATTTATAGGGTATAAGAAAGCAAATTAGTAGTCTATAGGGAGAAATAAGGTGGAAGAAAAATATACCAAAGAAGAGATGAAGACGATTCGCATCGGTATAATATCCTTGATGGCAATATTTGTAGGAGTATTTATAACAATTTCACATAATGCCTCAATAAAAGGTCAACAAGATGGAGGAACATATAATATATATGCAAGCTTCGGACGAACGGATGGACTAAATGTAGGAGATGCCGTAAGGTTGTCGGGTGTAAATATAGGAAGAGTAACCTCAGCGGAATTGGATAAAGATTTTCGCACTAAGCTGACGATGGAAATAGGTAAAGAATATAGAATACCGGAAGATAGCAGCGCCTCAATAGTCAGCTTCGGACTTATAGGCGGTAAATATGTAGAGATAGATGTAGGCGGAGCCGAAGAATATCTCC
The DNA here is from genome assembly GCA_949297415.1 of uncultured Alphaproteobacteria bacterium. Lineage (GTDB taxonomy): Bacteria > Pseudomonadota > Alphaproteobacteria > RF32 > CAG-239 > CAG-267. The sequence goes on along the minus strand of CASFSV010000014.1, from coordinate 225,341 downwards.
AACCGAACGGAAGTATTGGCTTTACCCAGGATGCAATGGTGCTGGAAGAGTTATTAGATAGAATTATATCACTTGGAAAAAGCAAAAAAGCTAAACAAGCATCAGAGAATAATTAGTAATAAAAGGAGTATGAAATGAATAAAAAACCGGTAGAAACAATAATGGGGTTGGTCGTACTGGCTGTAGCAGCCCTTTTTATGGTATTTGCATACAGAGTATCAGATTTGCAAGTTGTAAAAGGATATGAAATCAATGCAAGATTTTTAAAAGTTGGCGGCTTAAATACAGGTGCGGATGTACGCATAAATGGTATTAAAGTAGGAACAGTTTTATCCCAATCCATTAATCCGGAAGATTATATGGTTGATGTCAAAATGAGCCTAAGACCAGATATTATTTTGCCAGAAGATAGTGAAGTTACCATTGCCGGCGATGGATTGATGGGCGATAAATTCATAAAGATAGAACCAGGACAATCTACAAATAAATTAACACCGGGAAGTACGGCAGCAAATACAAAAGATGCAAAGTCTTTAGAAGATATGGTCGGAGAAATTATATTTATGGTAACGGGTGATGATGATGAGAAATAAGATTATAACAGTTTTTGCACTAATGTTTTTGGGCGCTGTTAATCAGGTAGTTGCAGCGGAAATTCCTACAAATGCAGCATTGATGCAGGCAATGGATAAAGTAACGGGGCGAGTTAATAAGATTACGGTTCCGGTAAATTCTAAAATTTCTTTTGGAGATTTTTCTCTGGTACTAAGATCTTGCAAGAAACGTCCGGCAGAAGAAACTCCCGAAAATTTTGCATTTGTAGATGTAACGGATAAAAGTTTTGGAACTGATGAATATAACATATTTAGAGGTTGGCTAGTGTCATCAACTCCTGGAATAAATGCCATAGAACACCCAATATATGATGTTTGGTTATTGGAATGTATTGATACAGATGTTGACACATCTAAATTGATGAGTGAAGAAGAATTAAAAGAAAGAGATAATTTACCGGCAAAAGAAACAATTCAAAGTAAAGCAACACCAGAAGTCATCGAAAATTCAACGAACGATGAAACTAAGGAAAAAGTAATCCAAATTCAAGAATTCATGCAGCAGGATAGGGATATCGAAAAAGATATTCGTGAAACACCAGCATATATTTCTGAATCTTCTGCATCTTATGTCAGTGATATAGAAGAAGGAGCAGAACCTCAAAATCTATTGCAATTTACAAAAATGCAAGAAGCATCTTCGGCATCAGAAAAAGATATAAAACAAACATCTTCCACAAATAGTAGTGATGAAGATATATCTGAAGCAATAGATGAAGAGTTACGTTATCTAAATCAATAATTAAAGTCCGCAAGTATAAATAAAACAAGAAAGGACAGCGTATAACACAGCAAAGGCAAGCAAAAAGTTTGCCTTTTTTTGTTGCGAGAAATAAGAAGTTTTATCTAAAGCCAAAGATAATAAAACAATATCTGGAAGCATTAACAACGCGAATAAACGGAAATCAGAAGAACATGCAAAAGGATAATCCATAGCATATTTAAAGCTGTAGCCCCATAAAGTAAAGTATAAAATAATAAAAAACACGTGAATGGGGTTAAATGAAAGCTTGCTTTTAAATGAGGTATAGATGATGAAGCAACAAGAAAGTAAAACCGTAATTTTGATAAGTAAATTGAAAGAATATAAGAGAACAGCCGGATACAACAAGAAAGCATGAGTCAAGGACCAGTTCCACTCGCCGAAAAGTTCTGTTTTAATAAGGGCTAACCACATATTTGCATCAACAACAGTCGGTGCTTGAATAAAAGGCGTGAAAAGTTGAGAAAAATCTAAAATCCTATCCACAAAGGTTAAATAGTAAAAATTTTGTCCATTGGGAGAAGTATCAGGAACATTATAGAATTGCATATCAAAAAGTATATGATTGCGAACAATCCAAATTAAAGATAAAGGAACAGCAATGATAATAAAAAGATTTAAATCCAGCCAAACAGAATGTACAAAATGCTTATAAAATAGTTTGTATAAAAAGAGAAAGGCTAAAGCTGGAACAAGCATTAAAAGAGATAATTTTGTTAATACGCCCAGAGCAAAACACCCTGCGCACAAAACTATATAATGTGTTTTTTCAGTATTAAACCATTTAATGGCAAAATAAATCACACAACATCCCCAAAAAAGGACGGGGGTATCGTCAGAAATATATCCGGAAAAAAGAAAAAGTGTAGGATTAAAAACAAAGAGCAAAAGAGCAAAATAATATAGAGCGGAAGGAATTTTTAGTTCTTTAAGAATAGATGCAACTACAATGGTTGTAACTGTAACAAAAAGTAACGATAAATATTGCAAAGTTTCTTGTGCCAGAGAAACAGAATTCCAAAGGGAAATACTAAAGTCGTAAAAATATGCTTGAATTAAAAAATGTAAGGGCTGATGGAAAAGATAATACATAGACCAAGGATTGAAATTTTTCCAATTAAAACCATTTTGTGATATCTTATTCATATACAAAAGAATACCATTAAGATCATGTTGATACAGATTTACAGGAATAGTCTGAATATAAACCAAATGACAACAAAAAGACGATGCGACAATGCAAAACAAAATAGCTTGTTCTTTAAAATGTTGTAAATAACAGCAATATCCCAGAACAACGAGTTCAGATATAAGTAAGTATAACGGAGATAGTTCAAAAACTAAATAAATAGAACAGCAAAAAAGCGATAATAAAAAGGCTGAGAACCTCTGAAATGTGGTTTGGGGAATGAATGTGCAAACGATAGAGATAATAAAAAAAGATATTTCGGATATAGAAAGATATGCCGAGCCAAAAAATGTGCCTGCTGCTAAAGATAACAGCAAGCACACTGTAAAAATAAACGAAAGTGGATATTTAAAAACAGCTTCCAACACGTCTATGCACCGCCTTAAATATCTCCTTTAGCGCAAGGCGCTCCTGGGGTGCATTTATGGTAAACCTTCGCTCTTCGATATCCTGTCAAACCTTTATATTCCATAGTCTGAATATAAATATTATCAACAGTTATTGTGAAGCCTAGTACGGCAGAATTACCAGATTTATCCATAGCATAGACCTTAATTTTATGAGATCCCTCATCATCTATCGTTGGTGTTCCAGTAAATGTATGTGTTTTGCTATCGTATTTTAACCACTTAGGCAAACCAGCATCATCTAAAGAACCTGCAACGGTAGAATATTCTCCATTCCAATTAACTGCATTAAATACCTCATCAGGAATTTGAATATTTACTTTAGTACCCGTTCCGACAACAATATCTGGAACCAGAGTTGGAGAAGATATATCTACCGGAGGTTTTCTAATAGAAAGAGAAGTAGAAATACCCTTCGGAGATGTTATAAAAATTCCATCTCTCCACTTATCCAAAGTTTCTCTGATTTGAACAGCAATAGTAGAAGGAGTATCGTTTAACATATCAGCAGGAACAGCATCCATACCGACACTAGCGTATAATTTACCAATAGCTTCTTGTACATCAATGTAAGCTAAGAAGGCGTTAGCCTCATCAATAATAGCCTGCGCCGATTCTAAGTGACTGATAGCCTTGTTAGAACCTTCTTTATCAGTAATTTCTTCAGCAATATCTTCAGATGTAGTAGCAACACTCATGTTAAGTAAATAATTCTCGACAGCGGACTGATACATTGCCCAAGAGAGATAAACTTGATTTAGGATAATATTAGTCATTCTCTGACGAGCAAGAGAGTTATATGTATCATAACCCGGATGACGAATTTCTTCAAAAATGTTCATAGATAAATCATTAGATTCCTTTGTCCATTTTCTGTTGTAATAGTTAGGATCTTGGCGATAATCACTATTATCAACATCATCAAAGTCTTTAATAACCAATTCAAATTCTTCTTTAGAAGAGATTTGATCAAAAGCTCTCAATTCAGGACGATTCGTCAATGCCAACCATTCTAATTGTTGAATTTTAGCTCTCATTGAAGGAATTGTAAAATTACCATATTCGGCTCCGGCCAACTTTATTTCTGTAGAGGGATAAAATCCAAGAAGACCGGCAAATTCAGCCTGAGCCGTATCTAATTTACGCCTTAAATCAGCTAACTGTCTAATGCTTTCCAAATATTTGCGTTTCTTTAAAAGAAGATTAGTTGAGGGAGATTTACCTTCTTTAAGCATCTCATTAGAACGAGCATTAAGTTCATCAACAACACGAACCAAATATTCACTCATATCATCAATAACAGGAATAAGTCTCTGAGCAGCTAAAGCTTTCCAGTAAAGAGAACGAGTTTCTTGCAAAATATTATTAACAACTTTCCGACTTTGTTCTTGAGCAGTTAACTCAGGAGCGGATAAATTATTTTGATAATAAATCGAAGATAAATCCAAGAGATTCCAAGAAAGTTTCAAATCCGCAGGGATAGCAGAGGAAGCGGTAGCCGTATCATAACCAAGATTTTCAGCCATAGTCGGTAAAGTAGCTGGATTAATATTTCCTTTAATTAAATTCTCCTGATAAGAGGCCAATCTCCTTGTGTAGTTATACTTTAATGCAAGAGCCATTGCCATATACATATCAATAGGTCTCGTAATTTTTGAAGGAGTACCTATATACATATTTTGCATATCAACATCGGCACGCACGGCACGATCCCAATCAGAATAATAAGCAGACATAACAGGAGCTTCAGCAACCTGTTGCTGAGAAGTAGTCGAGGAGCAAGCTGCTAAAAATCCAGTACAAGCCCCTAAAAAGCAGATAAATTTTTTCATCATACCATCCCTCAAATATTTCACTTAAATAAATATCTACACTAAATATTTTTTAATTGATAGTATTTTATTTGATTTTATACAACTTTCATGTAAAATAAACCCAAAAGGGAAATATACAGTAGGTGGCTGATAAATGTTTGATTTATTCTATACATTATTCAAATATAAGGAAAAAGCTCAAAAAGACGAATTAGGATATTATCCAGAGAAAGTAAATGTTCGCGCTTTTCCTGAAAGAAGATTTCTATGGACATCAAGATTTCTCGTAGTTGTATCCTGCCTAAGTCTATGTATGAATATGATATTGGGAGCAACACTTTGTTTAATAATTCCCCTTAAAAAAGTTAAAATTATACCGATGCAAATAGACTATACGCGTTATCAGGTGACACTAATGGAGAATTCAGAAAGTGAAGCCTTTGCCGGAGATTTGGTTACGGAAAGCATACTGGACGATTATATCAAAAAAAGATATACGATAGGAGATAGTCTTGAAGAAATGCAATATAGATTTGGAGATAAAGAATTTATAAAATTAGCCTCAAGTGATGAAGTATACACCTCCTTTATAAATACAGAATATCCATATTTTGAAACTCTACAAAAAAAAGGAATACGTCGCCAAGTAGAAACAACAATGATATATCCGGTCTCATTCGACTTCTGGCAAGTTCGATTTAATATAATAGAAACCGGTCCAGACATAGAAAAGCCAATAATAAGTCATTGGATAGCAACAATAAGAATGAAATTTGAGTTTGCAAAATTTGATAATAAGGATTTAGGATTGATAAATCCGTTCGGAATAACCATAACGACTTATGATCTATCTTATATGGGGAATAACATCAAAAGTAAGCGAGATTAGAAAAAATATAAAAAAACTTGCATTTGTTTACTATTTTTGAATAAATAACCTATATAAGAAAAGGAGTTTTTATAATTTAAATATAAGGATTTAACACAATGAATAAAAGTGCATTGGAAGTATTTGACAATACCCTTGTCCCAATGGTCATTGAACAAACCTCCAGAGGTGAGCGTTCATTTGACATATTTTCCCGTTTATTAAAAGAACGTATAATATTTTTAACCGGAGAAGTAAATGATGAAGTATCATCATTAGTCTGTGCTCAGCTCTTATTTTTGGAATCAGAAAATCCTAAAAAAGATATTTTCTTGTACATCAATTCTCCGGGGGGAGTTGTAACGTCGGGAATGGCAATGTACGATACGATGAAGTATATTTCATGTGATGTTGCCACATTGTGTATAGGTCAAGCTTGCTCAATGGGATCATTCTTATTAGCAGGTGGAACTAAAGGAAAACGTTTCTCTTTGCCGAATTCTCGTATTATGATTCACCAACCATCTGGTGGAGCGAGAGGAATGGCATCAGATATTGAGATACAAGCACGTGAAATATTAGAATTAAGAAAGCGCTTGAATAAAATATATGCTGAAAATACCGGAAACAAATTAGCTGTAATAGAAAAGGCAATGGATAGAGATAATTTCATGAATCCGGAAGAAGCAAAAGAATTCGGTTTAATTGACCATATTGTAAAAAATCGTTTGGAAGTAATAAAATAGGAAAAGAAAAATGACTGATAGAACAGATGACGATAAAGTATTGCACTGCTCTTTCTGCGGCAAGAGTCAAAATGAAGTCAAAAAACTAATTGCCGGTCGTGGTGTATATATCTGCGATGAATGTATTGATGTATGTATCAATATTGTATCTCAAGAAGTAAAAGAGGAGAAAAAAGCGGAAGGTGGGGAAATTCAGGAGAATTTGCCGACACCTTCAAAAATAAAAGAATTTCTTGATCAATACGTTATCGGACAAGATTATGCGAAAAAAGTATTATCTGTTGCAGTGTACAATCACTACAAACGTCTGAACAACAAGCGTCAAAATCCAGATATAGAAATTTCAAAATCAAACGTAATTTTAATTGGTTCGACCGGTTCCGGCAAGACGTTATTGGCCCAAACTTTGGCCAAAGTTTTGGATGTACCTTTTGCTATCGCAGATGCAACAACTTTGACTGAAGCCGGCTATGTTGGTGAAGATGTTGAAAATATCGTATTGAAGTTGGTTCAGGCAGCTAACTATGATATAGAGAAAGCGGAACGCGGAATAGTTTATATTGATGAAATAGATAAAATTACGCGTAAAACAGATGGTCCATCTATTACCAGAGATGTATCGGGCGAAGGTGTACAACAAGCATTATTGAAGATTATAGAAGGAACAGTTGCTAATATACCGCCTCAAGGAGGAAGAAAGCATCCTCAACAAGAATTCTTGCATGTAGATACGACAAATATTTTGTTTATCTGCGGTGGAGCGTTTGCTGGTCTTGAAAAAATTATTGGTCGTCGTGGCCAAGAAACATCAATAGGCTTTGGTGCACAAATTAAAGATGCGGAAGAAAAAACTTTGGGTGAGATATATAAACAAGTACAGCCGGAAGATTTGCTGAAGTATGGTTTGATACCTGAATTTATTGGTCGTTTGCCGGTTATAGCAACTTTAGATGACTTAAACGAAGAAGCATTAATAAAAGTTTTAACCGAACCCAAGAATGCGTTAATCAAGCAATACAAGACGTTATTTGATATGGAAGATGTTAAACTGACCATAACGGATGATGCGTTGGTTGCGATAGCTAAAAAGGCAATAGAACGCAAAACTGGAGCCAGAGGGTTGCGCGCTATTATGGAAGAAAATCTATTAGATTTGATGTACAATATACCAGATAAAAAGGATGTTACCGAGATTGTGATAGATGCGGATGTTATAAATAAAGGGGCTGAACCTGATTATATTCGCAAGAAACATAAAAAGAGCGCATAGCAAAAACAAAGAAATCCTCCGTAAGGAGGATTTCTTTGTATCAAATCTAGATGAGAAATTACTTAAATCTCTTAACGCCGTTGGCGATTCGCATAATTGTAAAACTGGCATTTTGTTCTGCAGGAAAATCAGTTGTTTTACACTCACGCTCAGTTTGATAAAGAAGGGTAAGTGCATTCATAATGCGGCTTCGGTTCCAAACTTTCAGTTGAGAGATAAAAGCATTTTTTCTAAAAAACATGAGAGGAGGACGCAAAGCAAAAACAACCTTGTCGGCTGTCTCTCCTTTTTCCATTTTAACAGCACAATCTAAAAGTTTCATAAAATGATAACTGATGGCACGGATGAGAGCAACCGGCTGTTCTCCTTCAAAAATTAATCGGTTATAAGACGCTATAGCCTTTTCAGTCTGTCCAAGAGCAACAAAATAACACAAATCCTCTTGTGAAGAAGCAGATGTATCACTGATAACTGTCAAAATATCTTTGAGCTCAATATTTTTTTTACTTCCCATATAGGTAATCAATTTATCAAGTTCATTAGCACTGATTTTTCGATCGTTGGATAGACGTGAACACAAAAGTTGGAAAGAACTATTATCTATAGAAAAGCCATTCTTGCTGATAAATTTTGAAGCAAAAGCCGTAATATCTTCATCCCGGTCGTCATAACATCCGATTCCATAAAAACAATCATCATCTTTAGCTAAAACAGCTAATGAATCTTTAGTCTTAAGCGATGTAGAAGTTGCAATGAGCAATGTATCAGAAGGACTTGAAGAAAAAAGTTCCTTAATCGTTTTGGTTAACAGATTTGAAGCCTCTTTAATTACAACCACTCTACGCCCCCCCATAAGGGATTGTGCATTAAACTCTGCATAAAGAGCTCCAACGTCAGCAGTAATATCGGACATCTCTAAATAGCTCACATGAAAAGCATCATAAACATCTGGAGATATTGCCTTAATAAATTGTTGCGAAAGAGTCGCAATCATTCCTTCGTTAGAACCATAAATTACAACTCCGCGAATATTGTGCGGAAGAGATTTGATAATACTATCAACCTGTTCCGGTTTAATATTCATCCGGATTACCCCTATTTGTTAGGGTAGAATGGAAATATGCCCCTAAGCGTAAAGATATATCGTTTGCAATAATTTTAGCAGCATTCTTTTCGACTTTTTTCTGAGCAAAAGTTGTAGAATAGGGATCTCGTAAAATATCATAACCGGTATAAGCTACGCTACTGCCATTGATTAAAGTTTTGTGTTCTGCATTCTTGAGAACATAAGAAACTGTATAAATAACTTTTTTACGCGTAGCAGTGATATCATTACGCAAAGCCTGATCAATTTCCTGCTTATTAATTTTAGTAACACTCAGGATATATTTAGCATGCTTCGGTTCACCTTTAGGAGTGAGTTTATCTAGCAAGTCATTTCGGATAAGTTGTCCGATTCTATCTTGGATAAGCTCGACTTTAACACTAGCCATTTCGTCTTTAACACTAGTATCAAACTTTCCGTCATAATACCATTGACTGGAAGACGTTCTTTCCACATACAAAGGCTCAAATCCGCAAGATGCTGCGAACAGAAGAGCGATTAAGGGTAAAATATTTTTATACTTACAAGACAATGTTCACAATCCTATTTGGTACAACAATGATTTTTCTGGGTTCGGCATCAGCAAGTTGTTTTGCAACATTATCCAAAGATTTAGCTGTTGCAATAACTTTTTCCTGATCGCAATCTCTTTCCACTTCAATCGTTCCACGCATTTTACCGTTAATTTGAACCGCAATGGTAACAGTATTTTCTTTAGCCAATTCTGGATTACCTTTCGGCCAACTTTCAGCAACGATAAGATTATCATGCCCCAAACGCGCCCACATTTCTTCAGCGATATGCGGAGAGAACGGAGAAACGAGTTTTAATAATGTTTCATACATTTCAATCGGAATTTCAGGCAATGAAGCCATGTAGTTAACATAAGTCATCAAAGAAGAAACAGCTGTATTAAATTTCATCTGATCAATACGTTCAGTTACTTCTATAATGCATTTATGCATAACTTGTAAATCTTTTGCAGATGGAGAAACTTTTGTAACTTTTGTAAACAAAGAGAATATTTTATTCACAAAACGATAAACGCCGTTCAAACTTTCATCAGACCACATCGCAACCTGATCAAACGGTCCAATAAACATTTCATACATTCTGAAAGCGTCTGCTCCGTATGAATCAATAACTTCATCAGGATTAATCACATTACCGCGAGATTTAGACATCTTCTCGCCATTTTCAGCCAAAATCATACCATGAGAAGTACGTTTGTTGTAAGGTTCACTGGTCGGAACATAGCCGCAGTCATACAAGAATTTATGCCAGAAACGAGAATATAACAAGTGCAAGGTTGTATGTTCCATACCACCGTTATACCAGTCAACGTTCATCCAATAATCCAAAGCTTCTTTAGATGCGAACTCTTTATCATTGTGTGGATCGCAATATCTCAAGAAATACCAAGAAGAGCCGGCCCAGTTAGGCATAACATCTGTTTCACGTCTAGCAGGAGCTCCGCATTTCGGACAAGTTGTGTTAACCCAATCGGTTGCTTTTGCCAAAGGTGAATCACCATTATCATTTGGTTGAAAATCAGAAACCTCAGGCAAAGTCAAAGGAAGTTCACTTTCGGGAATAGGTTGCCATCCGCAATGTTCGCAATAAACCATGGGGATAGGCTCTCCCCAATAACGTTGGCGAGAAAATACCCAGTCACGCAATTTAAAGTTTACTTTCGCATCGCCGAAACCAAGTTCTTTAGCATAATCAATGGCTGCTTTAATTCCATCATCTTTGCCCATGCCGTTTAAGAAATCGGAATTAATATGCGCGCCATCTTCTTCAAAAGCTTTTTCGGAAATATCTCCGCCTTCTAAAACTTGAATAATAGGAAGATTAAATTTTTTAGCAAAATCATAGTCGCGTTGGTCATGAGCTGGAACAGCCATAATTGCCCCAGTACCATAACCAGTTAAAACGTAATCAGATATAAAAATTGGAATAAGTTGCCCATTAAATGGATTTTTAGCTTTAATGCCAATCAATTCAACACCTGTTTTTGAATCGTCAGCGGTACGTTGCAAATCAGATTTTTTAGAAGTTTCTGCAACATAAGCTACGATTTCATTCCAGTTATCAAATTTTTCTGCCAACTCTTTAATATACTGATGTTCAGGAGCCATCACCATATAAGTAACGCCAAAAGCTGTATCCGGCCGAGTTGTAAAGACTTTTAATTTACGCCCTAAAGAATTGCCGTCATTATCTGTGATATCAAAATCAAGTTCAGCACCATAAGAACGCCCAATCCAGTTAATTTGTTGAGATTTAACTCTGTCAATAAAATCAAGTTTATCTAAATCATCAATCAATCTGTCAGCATATTTTGTAATTGCTAACATCCATTGCTCTTTATCACGCCGAACAACTTCTGCGCCACAACGTTCGCAACAGCCATTAACAACTTCTTCATTAGCCAAGCCAACTTTACAAGAAGGACACCAGTTAATAGCAATTTTAGATTTGTATGCTAAACCTTTTTCATAAAACTTTAAGAACATCCATTGTGTCCATTTATAATATTCCGGATCACAGGTATTAAAACATCTATCCCAGTCGAAAGATAGACCGATAGATTTAAGTTGTCTGGTAAAGTTCGCAATATTTGCTTTAGTAGAAATTGCCGGATGGATACCTGTTTTGACAGCATAATTTTCTGCAGGTAAACCGAAAGCATCAAATCCCATCGGGTATAAAACATTAAATCCTTCCATACGTTTTTTACGAGCAATAACATCAAGAGCGGTATAAGAACGAGGGTGACCGACATGAAGTCCTGCACCAGACGGATAAGGAAATTCAACCAACGCATAAAATTTAGGTTTTTCGTGATTTATTTCTACTTTGTAAGCCTTTTCATCATCCCAAATTTTCTGCCATTTACGTTCAATAGATTTGAAATTATATCTTTCTTCTAATTCCCAATCTTTTTTCCATTCTTCAAAAGAAGCTTTACCATTATATCTGGCATTCTCTACCATAACTAAAATCCTTATCTTAAAGTTTTACCTCAATAAATTAAGCACAATTTAGCATAATGAAAAAAAAATACAACGCTATTTTAAAAATTTTTAAACCAAACCTGCATAGAAAAGGATTTATTGATTAAGTAACTTCTGATAAGCAACTTTTTCGTTTGCTATCACTTGGTCATTAAAACGCTGTAAGAACCAATTTATATCTTCGCCATTTTCCTTAATCATCTCATAAAAACGTTTTCTGTATTCAATGACTAAACTGACACCGGAGATTTCCACATCAACCGCTTGAATACGATTTTTTGTACCACGAATAAGTTTAAATTTTACCGGAATAATCTGCGGTTCAACTCTGATGCCGCGCATATTTTCAAAAACTTTACTAGGATCAACGGAACAATTCACTGTTGCAAAATTCTGATGTTCAACAACACTATCAATTGAAAAGTTTACAGCGGAAGCATCAAAATTCAGATTAAACTGTTTGTAAAGAGTAAGAGCATATCTGTGAAAAAGGTTGGTATATTGAGCCAACTGTTGAGGTGTCATTAGCTTTGCATATTTTCCGATGACAAATTTTGAGATGTAATTTAGGTTAACATCTTCATTAAGCATTGTATCAAGTTTAGCGTATTTAGCGGCAAGATTAGATTCGGCCAGAGCTTGTATCAATTCCTGACCTTTGGTATTAGCCCATATGCGCGCATCTTGGCTATTAACAGCAACAGAAGCGGCCTGAGCGGTTGAAAAAGAAAGCCATAAAGCTAAGAAAATAAATTTTAAAAAACGTAACATAAAATTTCCTCAATTACTTGCTCTAATATTTTATCAATCAAGATTTAAAATTTACTAAATGGTTTTAATACAGCTAAATTTTCAAAAGGAGTCTTTTGATATAATTCCCCAACCAATTCCGGAATAAAAACTTGTGAATAACGATTTTCTCCATAAGCGCGATAAGCGCGCAAATCCGGATAATTTTGCACATAAATAAATTTTGGACGATATTTTATAATTAACTGATTAACGTCTGGTTTTTGTGAGATATTATATTCCGTTTCCATAATTGGCAACAGCATATCTAATCCGAACCAATAATAGCTGACATCTTTACGATAGATATTAAAGTTTTTGTCATATCCATTCATTAAATAGTCATCAGGTACAGAATTTTTATGAACATAATCAGCCAAAAGGTAGTGTTTAAAACTATTATGCTTGATAGACGTAGCGTCCACAGTGTTAAAAAGTAATCCCAAGTTTAAAAAAGCCAGAATGATTAAAATAAGGCTGATAATCTTATGCTTAGGAAAAACAAATGTAATAAACGGAGAAAAGACTAACGCCGTAAACATCACTAACAAAGTGTAATAATTTGGATGCGGTGCAAAATAAAAATTCCGCATCAAAAGTTCTGCAACAAAGAGTAAAAATGTGATTTTAAAATAAATGTTCTGCTTACGAAAAATGTATAAACCATAAAGTAGAACAAGTCCGTAAAAACTAAGAAAAAGATTGCCGAGCCAAAAAGCCCCTCGATCAAAATAAGCAAGCATAGCTTGGTTAAAATGTAAATTGAGTTCAAAATATTGCGGAAGAGTATTATTCAAATATAAGAAAAACAAAAATCCAAAAGCGACAAAGATGGCCGGAAGTGCAGCAAATGTAATATGTCTGAATGAAATTTTTTTGCAAAAAAGCAGATATAATAAAACAAATTCAACGGCAATCAGAAGCAATGATATTTTTTGCAAAAACAGAGCTGAAAAAGTAAATCCTAGAAAGGAAAAAATAAGTAATTTAAGTTGCTTTTGGCGAAGATAGTCAAAGAGATAATACAGCCCGATAATAAAGCAACAATTCATAAAGTTATCAGGGCGAAATTGGCTAAAATTGTAAATGGTAATAATGTTTCCGAAAGTCAAAACAATCGCAAACCATGCACCAATTCGAGAGGTAAAAAATAGCGCCGTTTTAAAAATAAAAAACAGAGTTAAAAGCGAAATACAAAAACTTATGCCGCGCACCACATAAAAAATAATTGCGTTATCATAGAAAAGGCTGACGATTGGTGCACTGATATACCAAAGCAGAGGGTTATGGTGTTCAAAAAAATCTCTGTAAGGAACTTGCCCGATACTGACAAGCCAAGAAGCGTGCAAATGTTCAAATTCGTCAACAATTTGAAAACCGGAAAAAACAAAAGCATAAAGCACAACTAAGAGTGCAACGCATGAAAAAATCTTGAAAATACGAACAACCGAATTTTCATCAAAATCGGTAAGTTCGGTATCAATTATTTTTTTGAAAGAAGAGGGGAGAGAGAGACTCCCCTCTAAAAAAGTATTACTTTTTTTCTTCATGATAATCAGCTTCAGTATTGATAGACCAAATCTCTTCACGAGAGTTGCACTCGCCTAAAATAAAATCAACGGTTTTCATTGCTGCCAAAGTAGAATGATCCATATTGTTATAGCGATGCATACCGTTACGTCCTACTAAGAAAAGGTTATCAATGCCGTTAACAAAAGTTTTGATTTCATCAAAGCGCTCATAAGAACCAAAATATGCAGGATATGCTTTCTTTACACGATGAGTATAAGCATCTAAAACATCTTCTTTATCAAAAATACCGATTTGAGAAGCTTCTTCAATGGCAAACTTGATGAATGTATCATCATCATCTGTCCAGATTTGATCTTTTTCATTACAAAAATACTCAAGTCCAATCCAGACCGTATCTTTAAAATCTTTCACCATATAAGGGCTCCAGTTATTAAAGATTTGCAAGCGCCCAAGTTTAACGTCTCGCTCTTGAATATAAATCCATGTATCCGGAACAATATTACTGACAGTTTTGAAATGTGTCGTATTTTTAAGCTTTAATTTTTTCAAAAGAATACCGACAGTTCTAAAGTCACGATACATCAAACCTTCAGCAACTTTTTTAACTTTATTCGGAACATCGGTCATCGATTCGATTAAATCTTTAACCGGCATTGTCGAGATAAAAATATCTCCTTCAAAAACTTTAAGTTTACCGTGTTCATCAATTGCCTCTACAGAGGTAATTTGATTGCCTTTTTTGACGATGCGGATAACTTTATGACGGTGTAAAATTTTACCGCCTTTTTCTTCAATAAGCTTAGCAACAGATTGCCACAAATGCCCTGGTCCAAATTTAGGATAGAAAAAGCTATCAATGAAGCTAGTTTCAACAGCACCGCCTTTTTTACCAAATAAATCCTTAAACATTTGTTTTAAAACTTTTAAGATGGAGATGCCTTTGATTCTTTGCGCTCCCCATTCCGCAGAAATTTTAGAGCAATCAATACCCCACAACTTTTCAGTATAATCTTTAAAGAAAGTAAGGTAAAGCTCTCTTCCGAAACGATTTATCATAAAATCTTCCAGCGATTTTTCGTCTTTAATAGGGAAAACTAGAACTTTAAGATAAGAACATCCGATTTTAAACATCCGCCACAATCCCAGTCCTCTGATAGTATCAAAGTTTAGGCTAACTGGATAGCTAAAAAATGTTTTAAGATAAAAAATGCGAGACAATCTATGTCTTTTGAGCATAACTCTGTCTGTCTTTTCAGGATCAGGGGCATCTGGAAGAGAGGAAAGCTCCACTTCTCGGTTCAACATAATATCATCAACAGAAGGTTTACCTTGCTGAGGTAAAATGCTGAGCCACCAATTCATAACTCTGTCAGATTTAGAAAAGAAGCGGTGTCCGCCCATATCGATTTTATTATTTTTATAATCGAGCGTTGCGCTAATTCCGCCGACAAAATCATTTTCTTCCAGAATAATCGGTTCAATGTCCGAACGTGTCAACATTTCGTACGCGGCGGTCAAACCGGCAGGTCCTGCACCGATGATAATAGCTTTTCTTTTCATATCTCTCTCCTTTTTACCATATATAGTCTATATACGGCAAAACTAAATATTTTACAATGCCTTCAGTATAAGGTGTTAATATTAAGAAAATTTAAAAAACAGAAAGACAAAAGACAATAATTTATCACATATCGCATCAGGCAACAAAAAAGAGGGTTCTAATCAGAACCCTCTTCAATATAAAAGTTATATCCTTAGAATAAAACTTTCAAATGAGCACCTGCTGTATAGGCATAATCAAGATTCTTGTCATAAGAACCATCAATACGGTAGCTACCATAAATACCAACAGCTATATTTTCTTTTACATAGTAGTCAGCAGCAGCTTCTGCCCATAAATCATTATAGCTACCATCATACAAGAAGTTGCCACCACCATCTGTACTGAAGTTATAGCGTAAACCTAAATCAAGAGCATATTTGCCAAAATATTTATGAGCACCAATTTTAACAGATTGGTCTAAATCTCTGTCACCATCATCAATATTGCCTGAAATGAGGTAAGAAGCATAAGGTGTTAAACCGTTACCCATATCGTAACCAAGTTTAATTTCTCCACTCAATCTCTTATACCAGTGATTGGTTTCATCTCTTCCAAACCAAGATTGTGGTTCAAAAGTAGAATAGTTAGCAGCAACTTGGAACAAAATTTTATCGCAATTAGTGTTATATTTTGCACCGATTTGATATGCAAAGTTATGGTCATTATTGTATTCACCTTGAGTATCAAACATATTAGCGATTGTGCCGTTAATGCTGAACTTGTCTGTAATACCATATTCTAATGTTTCTGCAGCATAATATCCTTCAGCAACGCCATCATCGTGTTTTCCTTTTGCACGATAGTAACCAACATTAGTATCAGAAACAATCTGACCTTTGTTAGGTGTAAAGAAAGGGTTAGTAATATCTGCAGCCATAGCTTGGGAACTAAAGAGTACCGCAGCTGTAGCTAATAACATAGTTCTGTAGTTCATGATAAACTCCTTTATCTAGTTTCGGAATATAACACTAAGTGTTATAGCCAAAGTTTATAGATAAATTAGTAAAAAACAAGTAAAATAATATAGCTTTAGTATAAAATAATGTTTCGGAGTATTTCAAAAGATATATAGCCACAAGGCTAAAAGGTAAGAAAAATATAAAAAAGGAGTAAACTTATGGGCTTACTCCTTAATCAAAAGACTAGACGTTATGATTATTTTTTCATAACCACAACGCCTGGAAGTTCTTTACCTTCCATCCATTCCAAGAAAGCGCCGCCGGCTGTTGAAATGTATGTAAATTTATTGGCAACACCGGCATTTTCAAGAGCGGAAACAGTATCGCCGCCACCGGCGACAGAAGTCAATTTACCGCTTTGAGTTAATTCTGCGGCATGTTGAGCAACTTTGTTTGTTGCATTATCAAAAGGCTTCATTTCAAATACACCAAGAGGACCATTCCAAACAAGCGTCTTGCACTCATCTAATTTGGCATTGATAGCGGCAATAGTCTTTTCACCAACATCAAGCAAACTCCAACCTTCAGCCGGAATGTTAGCCAAATCAACAGTTTTGTGTTCAGCCATCGGCTTAAACTCTTTGGAAACAACAACGTCTTGCGGTAAAATAATTTCGCAGTTATTTGCTTTAGCGGTAGCCATAATTTCTTTAGCAGTATCAAGCATATCCATTTGAACCAAAGAGTTAGCTTCGTTAATAGTGTCAATGCCGCTGGCTTTCATAAAGGTATGAGCCATACCGCCGGAGATAACGAGTTTATTAACTTTTTTAACCAAGTTATTCAACAAGTCTAATTTTGTAGAAACTTTAGACCCCCCGACAATAGCGATAAGCGGGCGAACCGGATTATTTAAGCCGGTAGAAAGCGCATTAACTTCTTCTTCCATGAGTAAACCCATAGCTGAAGGAAGTTGCTGAGCTGCGGCAACCATAGAGGCGTGCGCGCGATGAGCGGTGGAGAAAGCGTCAGAAACATAAACATCAGCTGGTTTAACTAATTCTTTTGCAAAAGCTTCATCGCCTTTCTTTTCTTCATTATAAAAACGGAGGTTTTCGAGCAAAAGAATTTCATCTTGTTTCATATTTTTAACAGCATCTTCAACTTTTTCACCAATGCAGTCATCAACAAAAACAACATGCTTGCCAAGAGCTTTTTCTAAATCTTTAACGATATGGGATAAAGAGTTTTTCATGTCGCCTTTGCCTTCAGGTCTACCAAAGTGAGAAATAACAACAACTTTAGCACCTTGGCTCATCAATGTTTTGATGGTAGGAACAGTTCTGTCAATACGAGCAGTATTGGTAACGTTAAAATTTTCATCCATAGGAACGTTCAGGTCAGCTCTCAACATAACAACTTTACCGTTAAGGTTGCCTAAGTCTTTAATTGTTCTATATTCAGTCATATAAAATCCCTCAAAATAAAAATATTCCCGCCATCACAAACCTTTTGTGTTACAAAGCACATAAAAGTTCAAAGACGGCGGGAAGTAAAATTATTAACCGTTTACTTTAGCCATGTGAGCAACGAGGTCTAATACTTTGTTAGAATAACCCCATTCGTTGTCGTACCAGCTAACAACTTTAACGAAAGTTGGAGTAAGTTGGATACCAGCCTTAGCGTCAAAGATAGAAGTACGAGCATCGCCCAAGAAGTCAGAGGAAACAACTTGATCTTCAGTGTAACCCAAAATACCTTTGAGTTCGCCTTCAGAAGCTTTCTTCATAGCAGCGCAAATTTCTTCATAAGTAGCAGGTTTAGCCAAGTTGGCTGTCAAGTCAACAACAGAAACATCCAAAGTAGGAACGCGGAAAGACATACCTGTCAATTTGCCGTTCAACGCTGGAATAACTTTACCAACAGCTTTTGCAGCACCGGTAGAAGAAGGAATGATGTTACCAGAAGCAGCACGACCACCTCTCCAGTCTTTCATAGAAGGACCGTCAACAGTTTTTTGAGTAGCTGTTGTAGAGTGAACGGTTGTCATCAAACCATCGGTAATACCGAAAGCATCATTCAAAACTTTAGCAATAGGAGCCAAGCAGTTTGTTGTGCAAGAAGCGTTTGATACAAATTGAGTACCTTTAACATAAGAATCTGTGTTAACACCACAAACGAACATAGGAGTATCGTCTTTAGAAGGTGCAGACATAACAACATATTTAGCACCGGCATCAATGTGACCTTGAGCTTTTTCTTTTGTTAAGAAAAGACCTGTAGATTCAACAACATATTCAGCGCCAACTTCATTCCATTTCAAGTCTGCCGGATTCTTTTCGGCAGTAACGCGGATAGCTTTGCCATTAACAACAAGCTTACCGTCTTTAACTTCAATAGTACCGTCGAACTGACCGTGCATTGTATCATATCTGAGCATATAAGCCATATATTCAACATCAATCAAATCGTTAATACCAACGATTTCAATGTCATTTCTTTTCTGTGCAGCACGGAATACCAGACGACCGATACGTCCAAAACCGTTAATACCGACGCGAATAGTCATATTATTATCCTTCCAAAATTTATCAGATGTGCGGCAGCCCCGCACGGCATATATCATAAAATCGAGCATAACTTAACACCAATTCTGCATTTTTCAAGAAAAATTTTAAAAACCAAAAGGTTATCCCTATAAGTTATCCCCAAGATTTAAATAAAAAGAATAAGTTAAAAGCAAATTCAACGCATAAAAAAACTGAAAATGGCAAGAACCATTTTCAGTTTGAAGATGAAACACATAGCGCTTAATTATGCTGCGCATCACCATTAATATATTTATACAAATTAGGATTAACTTTTTTAGGATCAAGACCTCTTTTACGAATAGAAGCCTCTGCTTCTTTAGTTAATCTATCAGTTGGAACATCAGCGGTTGTTTCGGCAGCTTTTTTAGAAAGTTTGTTGGAAACACGCTCTCTAGTTTCTTCCACAACTGTTTCGCTAGCAGATGTAGCCGGAGCTTCCCCGATAACAACTTCTACATTATCCGCTTGAACACTACTTACGGCATCCGCAGTTGTTTCACCAAGAACTTTGCCAGGACGTAAATTATTCGCCTTAACCACAACAACATTAGGATCAACAACTTGTTCTTCAGTATGAACAACCTCAATTACACGAGTTGTACCTTCAACTTCTGTAAAGACCGGTTCAGGAGAAGTATTCCAAATTTTCTTAAAGAAACGAGCAAACTTATTGCCTGAAGGTTGTGTTGTATGCGCATCACCTGCAACTTCTTGCACATTATACGTTCCGGCTTCGCCGCAATCATTAGCTTGGAAATATTTAACCATTTTATTGGTTGTACCGGTAACTCCGTCAATAGTACCATTCTCGTTAACTTTATCGATAATTCCTTTGATTTGTTCAGATTCGGTTAAGGTAATAGTGTCTTTACATTCGCCTTTCAAATATTCAATCATTGTTGAAATTTCTTTTGCAAAAGCACCATGTTGATCATTAGACCAAGCTGTCATTTGTTGAACGGAATATAAAGCTTGAGCTTTGCTTAAACCTTCAAACATACCGCCTTTGGCACGCATATCATCAGTAATTCTGTTCATATAATCTTCAAAAGCGTTTTCACCAAATTTATCTTTGAAGAAAGTTTCCATACGATGATATTGCTTTTCCGTCAAACCGGTGTTCATATAACCGCCACGTTCAGGAACATTATCAGCGGCAGGAGTTCCGATTTCAACATCAGCAGAATTAGGAATAATAGTTTCTTTAACATCGCCGTCAACAGTTGCGACAACAGTTTCAGAATGTTCGGATTGTGTAGAAACAACTGTTTCTGTTACGGCCTGATCAGATGAAGTTATTTCAATTCTGCTTCCAGAAACTTCTGTAAATGAAATTTCCTCATCAGTAGTAGATATTCGCTGAGCAGCTTGTCTAGCGGCATCATCAACGTAGATGGTTTCACCTGGAACTTCCTCAAATTCTATATCATCTGTAATAACGATACCAGAGGCATCAGCTTGAACATCTGTATTGGCAACTTCGGCATTACCCTTTCCGATAACAACTTCAACGTTATCAGCTTGAGTTTGAGCAACTGTAGTGGCATCAGCTTCGCCAATAATTTTTCCAGGTTGAAGGTTATTAGCTTTCACAACTTTAACAGTTGGATCAACAACTTGTTCGTTTGACTGAGGAACGCCGATATAATGTGTTTCTCCTTCAACTTCCGTGAAAGCAGGTTCAGAACTTGCCGGTTGAGTTGGTTTTTGAACAGTTTCGTTAACAACAACATTTTCTTCACAACCGCAATCAACATTTTCAGTATGACGGACAGCTTCTTCACCGCAATTAACTTCACGTCCGGTAACACGAACGCATTCACTACCGTTAACATCACGGATAGAACCATTAGGCATAACGTCATTTAATGACTTAGTATCTTCGGTTGTTAACATAATGCGTTCTTCACCATCACATCCGAAGAATGAATCCATACGTTTAATAACTTCTTGATGTTGAGGTAAATTCCAAGAAGATAAACGCTCATATTCAAATAAAACCTGCTCACGCGTTTTACCGGCAAAAATACCGCCATCTTTGAGCATATCATCAGTAATTTTTTGATAGAAATGATTATATTGTGCTTCGCCACCCCAAAAACTCTGTAATCTCGTCCATTGTTTTTCGGTAATGCCCATATTTTCTTCCCAGTTTTCAGGAATACTGATTTTAACCGGAGCATCTTGCACAACTTGTGTAACTTGTTCTTGTACAGCTGTAGGTGTGTTTAATGGTTGAACATAAGGTTCACCCGGATTAGTAAGATTAGGCAATCCACCATTAAGTTGAGTCGTTCTGGCAACATTTTCCGCATGTTCGCCGCAAGAAGTCAAAACATAAGTCATAACAGCAGCAGATATAACAGCAGCAGCTTTCCCCCAAATATTGCCATCTTTTTCTCTTAATTTTTTAACAGCGTTAGTTAAACTGTTTGTTGTATAAACGGCTGTACTGGATAAAGATTGGAAACTTTTTTGTACAAGAGCACTGGCACCAAGACCAGCAGTTGCACCGGCAGCACCCAAACCAAGCAATCCGGCAGCGCATCCCCAACCAGCTTCTTTATAATAATCTTTAGTTCCGATAACTTGATTTGCGGATTGTTTCAATCTTTTAAAGAAGCCCATCTTCGGAGATTTTTCATCATTTTTAGCTAAACGTTGAGCTTTTCTTGCATGGATAACAACAGGCCATACCCAAGCGGAAGTGGCTTTATATGCGCCATAGGCAACAACGGCAGTTCCAAGCCACGGAGCAGAAGCGGCTGTCGCTCCGACTAAAACGCCGGTTGCCGCCAAATCAGTTACAATTTTCGGAGCTCTATCACGAATATTTGCCATGAATTCATAACGTTGTCCCCAAACGGCTTTAGCTTTGGATGCAAAAGACTCTTTAAATTTGTGTGTTAAAACAGACACTTTAGAATAAGCTTCTTTAGCTTTTCCTGAAGACTTTTTAGCTAAATTAGCAAATTTCTTTGCAAAAGAATTCGTTTTAGCCTCAGATTCGGCGCAAGCAGCCATAACGGAACTTGAGGAAATTTTAACCTCTCTATTAAAGCTAATAGCCTTTTGAACTTTAGCCAACATAGAAGCAGCTTGTTTAGCAAAAAAGTTTCTATTATTTGATTTTACGGCATCGGCAGCTTGTGGAACTTCATTTTCAACTTGCGCGGAAGTTCTCAAATGAGCCAAAGTACCCAAGAAAGAACTTTTAACAGCTGCAAAAATACGATTTTTCTTCTTTTTAGAATCTAACTGATTAAATTCCTTATTACCGGTTTCTTCCCGCCAAACATCAAGTTTAGCTTTTTCAAACAACATCTCAAAATGAGCATGGCGTTCATCACCTTCAAGTTCAAAGCGTTCTTGAGTTTCTGGATTAATATCGTAAACCGGCGTATTTTTCTCAGCTTCTTGAATTTCTTTATCAGCAAAGAAAGATGATTTAAATTGCTCATTATCAAATTCACTTCTAATGAAAGATGCATTTTCAAGAGCTTCTTCCGCGCTAGCTGTAATAGCTTCTTCTTTTTCTTGTTTTTCAGCAAAGCGACGTTGGGTGTCTCGTGCATTTTTGAGTTCCTGAGCAAAGCGAGCATCATCGGCGCGCACCAATTCCAAAGCTTTTTCAAAAGTTTTGTCATCAGTTTCAATATATCCGCCTGCAATTTCATAAGCAGTATCTAAATCCATGCTTTTAAAAGCATCAGTCATTGTACATATCTCCAATAAAGACCATTATTTAATGGCAGTATATACTAGTATTTTAATTATTTCAACAACTTTTTGTCGATTTTAAATAATTTTTTAAAAAATTGTCAAAAGTAAAAAGAGAGTAAAAAAGAAGTTGCCAAAATGAATAAGCCGGATTATAACCGTGAAAAACTGATAAAGGAAAAAAAGATGCGTGTAGACTTATTTGATTTTGAATTAGATAAAGAGCTAATAGCTAAAGAGCCAGCTAATCCGAGAGATACATCTCGATTATTAGATGTAACTCAAGAAGATAGAATTATAGATAGGCATTTTTATGATCTTCCGGATATTTTACAAAAGGGAGATGTGTTAGTTTTTAATGACACAAAAGTAATACCTGCACGTTTATATGGTAAAAGGGGAGAAGCAGAAGTAGAAGTAACGCTTTATCATCCTGAGAATGGACAAACTTGGTGGGCTTTTATTAAGAATTCAAAAAGATTGCACGTCGAAGATATTGTAACATTCTACACCTCAGAAATATCAGTGGAACAATCTGATTTTAAGGCAAAAGTTTTAGAAAAGCACGGAGAAGATGGTGTTTTACTTGAGTTCTTATGTTCGGTAGATGATTTATCAAAGAAATTGGAAGAGTATGGCTTAATGCCTTTGCCGCCATATATAAAAAGAGAGAAGCCATTACCAGGATTATGGAACAAATATAATGATAAAGAAAATTATCAAACAGTATATGCCAAATATGAAGGTGCTGTAGCAGCACCAACAGCAGGCTTGCATTTTACGGATAATGTATTAAAGCGGTTGGAAGAAAATGGAATAACAAAAGTTTTTTTAACTCTGCACGTTGGAGCAGGAACTTTTTTGCCGGTTAAAACGGAAGACACAAAAGATCATAAAATGCACGCGGAATATGGTATAATAACACAAGAAGCCTGTGATATCATCAATAAAGCCAAATCTGAAGGACGAAGAATTATAGCCGTAGGAACCACATCTGTTCGATTATTGGAGAGTGCCGGAGATGATAAAGGGGTATTACATCCATTTAATGGGGAAACATCTATTTTTATCACACCGGGATATAAATTTAAAATGATAGATGGTATAATTACAAATTTCCACTTACCAAAATCAACATTATTTATGTTAATTTGTGCGATAGCTGGAACCGAGAGGATGAAAGCAGCTTATGCGCATGCAATAAAAGAAAAATATCGTTTTTATTCATATGGGGACAGTTCAATTTTAAAATGTGTAAATAAAATTTAACTATTTCTTATTAAGATATGCAACAATAAAGAAAGTGAAAATAAACAATCACCGGAGATTGATGTTGCTGGAATTTGAACTGGAAAAGATTGCAAAGTTTAATAAAGGAGCGTGGTTGCCGATTTTAATTATCGGCACTTTTTTCGTATATTTTTTTTCTGTATCTGATTTTTCAGAAGATAACTATCAGACAATACATGCATCATTTATTGGGTGTATATTTTTGACCATGATGATAATGGGAAGTTTAAAAGTTATAAGCTCTGTAATTCAGGCTTCAGTTATATATATAAGTTATCTAGTCATAAATAGCTTAAGATATACATATGGGGAAGATTATATTTTTTCATCGGGATACAATATATGGAGTGCGCTCATTCTTCCCAATTTAGTGTTAGCCTATTTTATATTTTGTAAACAGCGCAACTATAGATATTGGAGTATTTTCTATATTTTTCTTTTTCTTCAGACAGCATTGATTGAAAAATTACAAAATCATAGCATTGACGCGGATTCGTACTATTTTTATAAACACATTGGTATGTTTAACTATCCGGCATTGTTTATATCTCTGATATGTATAACATTACTTTTGTTATATTATGTAGGAAAAGGCAAAAGATTAAGTGCAACAACTCTATTTACAGCAATAGCTGTATATATGGGAATATATTATTCGGATAATTTATTGGCTTTTAGTTTGTTCTTTTTAAGTTCAAGTCTGATTCTTTTGGTTTCTTCAATAGATTATGTTCTATATACCAGAAGACGTGATGAAGATCTTGATATAGATAATTATAAGGAGTACAGCCGAGAGGCGGAAAATAAATATCCGCTAAAATATAGTATTTCCTTGATGTATATTGACGAATATGAACGCTTGAAAAAACGTTTTGGCTATAGAAAAATGCTCCTATTAAAAAAGATGTTTTTAGAACGTATCAGAAATGTCAATGCAGATGTTTTGTTATACAATTATAAGCCCGATGCTTTAATTTTAGCCTTTACAAATATGAATGCATCAGAAAGTTTCGAAAAGGCTGAGAATATCCGTCGGAGTATAGCAAAGTCTATTTTTGTTTTTAATGAAAATAACAATCTGCAATTAACAGTATCGCAGTGTATTAGCGAGAAAAAAAGAAGCGATGCTGATGCTATGAGTGTACTCATCCGTGCGGAAGAAAATTTACAGAAGGCATGTAAATTTACGCGCAATATTACTATCAAAGCCTAAAAAAGAAAACTAATCGTGTTGATTTTTAGTAGCGCGATGTAAAATGTAAATTCCTAAAAACAAAAACGGAAGAGAGAGGATTTGTCCCATCGTAATGCCTCCGAATAAAAAGCCGATTTGTTGATCTGGTTCTCTGAAAAATTCAACAATAATTCTTGAGAAGGCATAAAAAATCAAAAAGGTGGAAGAAATGATTCCCGTATGATTTCTAACAAAAGATTTTTTCCATAATAGATTAAGAACGATAAACATCATCACTCCCTCAAGCACTGCCTCATACAGTTGAGAAGGGTGTCTTGGTAAATATCCTCCTTCGGGAAATTTAACTGCCCAAGGAACAGTAGTAACTCTTCCCCATAATTCATCATTTACAAAATTTGCTAATCGCCCTAAAAAAATTCCGATAGGAACATATAAAGCCACAATGTCGGTTATTTTAAGAAACGGAAATTGATATTTCTTTGCAAAAAGATACAAACTGAGAATAACACCGATGATACCACCGTGAAAAGACATACCACCATGCCACAAAGCAAATATCTCTTGAGGATTTCTCCAAAAATATCCATCACCATAACAACAAACATATCCCAATCTGCCACCTAAGATAATTCCGAGTGTGACATAAAAGACTAAATCATCAAGTTGCTCGTCAGAGATTCCTAAACTATATTTTTTGATATTCCTTTTAGTCAACAACCACGCTGAAACGATTCCTACAAGATAAGCTAAAGCATACCAACGCAAAGAAAAAGAACCGATAGAAAAAATAACGGGAGATATATTAGGAAAATCAAAATACATATCAAAACTCCGAATAAAAAAGCCTCTGCAAACACTTAAATTTATATTAATAAAAAAATATAATCCACATAAAAAAGAAAAAAATTTTTCTATAAAATCTAAGTGTATGATAAAAGGCAATTTATAAAAAATAAAAAGGTTACCGAATTCTTAAATAAGTGGAAAAGTGCAGATTATTGTTGTTTTAAGCAGGTGCTTGCGTAAAAAATAAAAACATGAATGCGGCAACGGAAAAGAGGGAAAAACGGTGATAAATTTAGCAGTAGAGGAAGATTTATATAATCCGATTGATACAATAGAAGGGATTTTCTCCCGAGATAAAGTTTCATTTGATCGCCGAAAAGATAATGAATTGGTTGCCGAAGTTCAAGGTAAATGGGACAATATGCTTATATTTTTTGCTTATGAAGAACATTTGCGCTGTGTTCATATTTCATGCTTGCTAAATATAGAAACATCAAATGTAGACAGAGCCAAAATGTTTGAATTACTGGCAATGTTAAACGAAAACTTATGGTTGGGGCATTTTGCATATTGGAGCGAGCAAAAAATGCCTATATTCAAGCACTCTCTGATTTTACAAGATAATGAAGAGTTGTTTACGCATAAGATAAGCAAAATTATAGAACTATCTATAATGGAGTGCGAGCGCGTTTATCCAATATTTAATGCCGTTATGCGCCAAAATATAGAGCCATCTCAAGCATTATATACAAGTGCGATGGTTATGTAGAATTTACAAGAATTTCAAAGCTTTTAAAATATATAAAATAACCCCGATTTGAATAACAATAGTTGCAAAAAAAGTCGCCATATACGATTTCTTCTTGTTTTTATGATGAAAGAATTTCTGTCCGATAATGGCTCCGATTGTTCCTCCAAGTAATTCCAAGGTATGTAATTGAACTTCGGGAATACGCCATTCACCTTTTTGAGCACATTTTTTATCTCTTCCATAAGCCACAAAAGTAAAAAAGTTAATTAAAGGCGAATGAAAAAGAATAAACAACATAATAGCTGTTTGAGAAAAAGGTTTGACACGCCAACCAAGTTGACTTTCACAATAATAAGATGTTAAAATCATGGCTGTGGCGTAAAGAATAAAAAAAGTATTTTTTTGTACAGCTTTAAATAAGAATAAAAAAGCAAATATAAAAGATGCAAAAGTAATCGTCATAACAACTCCGAATAAGCGTTAGCTTTGAAAGGGAAGTAACATAAAAAAAGGCAAAAGTAAATCAAAAACTTAAGAAATTTTTAATTGCTTAGCGCTATTAGTATAAATAATAATAATTTAGTAGGAGATGCCCGATGAAAAGAATAATAAGTGTCATAACCTGTACAATACTGGCAGCGTGTTCACACAGCGACAACCAGTGGGAAGAGGTAGACAACGTAACTTTTGATGAGACGGTCTATGAAGACCAAGCCCCAATGATTGAACCGACACCAATGCCTATGCCAATGGCTGTTGCACCAGCTCCGGCACCGGTAGTGGTAAAGCCGGAACCGGTATATATTCCAGCACCGCAACCTGTTTATGATTGTCCATGTGCAGAAGTAGCACAGCCATGCTATCAACCGACATGTATGCAACCATGCGGATGCCAACCAATGCCTATGCCACAGCCCAAAGTAACCACAACCAAAAAAATTATCACAACAACGACTACAATGGAAGAACCATGTGGCAAGGATGTATGTGAACCTGTAGTTGTAACACACGAAGAGATTATTCCGGCAGAAGTTAGTTACAGTGGTTATACACCAACAGCCCCTGAAGCACCAAAAACAGCACCAGCAGAAGATTTGGTTGAAGTAACAGTAAAACAAAATCCATATCATTCAGAAGTAATCGGAATGAAATCAGCCAATGCTAAAGTTGATGCAGCAAGTGTTGCCAAATATTCTCCAGAAGCATACATTGTGGTAGCAACACGTGCAACAAATCGTATGTTGCAAGATACATCTGCAATTTATGACAGTGGTAAAACAAGAACAATTTATATTAAAGATACTAAATTGTTGAGTTCAGATTTACCGTATGGAAGTCATCGATTGAAAGGTGCAACCAAAGATATTATCAGTGGCTCCAAGACATATGAAGTTGTAAATAATATAAATAATGCTGACTTTGTTGTAGAAACATCAGCTGATTGGTATGTTGCTCCGGATAATACAACACCGGCATTGCAATACAAGTTAGCCATGTTTGATAAAAACGGTAAAAAAGTAAATGAATGGGTAGAAATTATCAGACAAGTACAAGAATAGTTTGATGATGAAATTTTTACTAATAAAACTGTCTGTTTTAGTGATGCTGATAAATGTAATCGGTGAAGCTAAGGCAGACAGCTTTTTTGTGGACGTAAGAGCGACGGCTTGTTCAGAAATAAATGAGGAACAAACTCGTTCAGAAATTCGATATAAGGCATATGACAAAGCAGTACTGATGGCAGTAAAAAAATGTCCGGAAGTGAAGTCTGTTGCTCAAAATATGGATGACCACAGTTACAACATATTAGCGTATAGAATAGCGGATAAGGCTTTAAGTGATATAACTGTAATTACAGTTCAAGACGACAGTGAAAAAATATGCTTAGAGATAAATGGAAAATTAGCTAAAGAAAAAATAGCAGAAATAGCCACCACAGAAAAATTACCACAATTTAATGAAAATAAAGTTGAAAAAATAGCTCAACAGGTTAATACCATATTGCCTAAATCAATGTACGAAACCGATAGTACACATCCTTTATTGTATATAAAGGAAATGGAATATTACAATGGCAATACCTCTTCAGTTTTTACAGCAAAAATAGCTGAACAGTTGAGTTTTGAGCCACGTGTACTGGTAACAGAAAGCCAAGAGTTGGCAGATTATTTTATTGCACCAAAATTAGTTTTATCTAAAATAGAACCTATTAATGAAACAAATAGTCGCTACAGTATGTCTGTAATGATAGAATTAAGAAAAAACGACGGCACCTTAGTCGATTCGGAAACACAAAATCGCTATATCATCATTAGCAAAGAGCAAAATACTCAAGAGATAGCTCATAAATTGATAGAAAAACTATTAGAAGATAGTATAAAAGCTCTATCAGGAAAGTTGAACAGCCTACTCAAACTCTGATTATTTTGAAAGCCAAAAAGTGCAAGGGCCGTCATTAACCAAATGAACTTTCATATCAGTTTGAAAGATACCAGTTTGAGGAGAAATTCCTTTATTTTTCAATAATTCCAGAAAATACAGATACATTTCATTAGCTTTTTCGGGAAGTTCAGCGTTATCAAATCCCGGACGATTCCCTCGCGAAAGATCTGCCGCAAGAGTAAATTGTGAAACCACAAGAATATCACCGTTAACATCTTTAACGGATAAATTCATTTTTCCGACATTATCTTCAAAAATGCGCAGGTTCGTAAGTTTATTGGCTAAAAATTCGGCTTGCTGTGTTGTATCTCCTTTTTCCACGCCCAAAAAGACTAACAAGCCTTTTTGAATCTGTCCAACAATTTGTTGATTGACTTCTACATGAGCGCTTAATACTCTTTGAACTAACAATTTCATAGCCAATAACTCCAAATGTTATTTAGAATAAAACATATAAGCAAACCCAATAGCCGCTAAAATCCCTGCCAAATCAGACAAAAGGGCATATTTAAGGGCATATCTGGTTTTGGAAATATTAATAGCACCAAAATAAACCGTCAAGACGTAAAATGTTGTTTCGGTAGAACCTTGAATAACTGAAGAAGCAAAAGCCGCAAAACTATCAGGTCCAAAGGTTTGCATAGTTTCAATCATCATTGCCCGAGCTCCACTTCCGGATAAAGGTTTCATAAAAGCAGTAGGAAGAGCATCAGCAAAGCCTGAATCAATTTGTACCCAGCCACAAATTGATTTGATACCATCAACAATCATATCTAAAATACCGGAAGCTCTAAAAACCCCGATGGCAACCAGCATGGCTAACAAATAAGGTAAAATATTTATTGCAATAGAAAAACCTTCCTTTGCGCCATCGACAAAAACTTCGTAGCATTTAATTTTATTTTTTAGCGAGATGTAAATAACTGCCCCTAAGAGTAGAATAAGAATAATGTTTCCGAGCGCTGAAGAAAGAGCCAATCTTTGTGATGGTGCTAAATTCAGGAAAAGAAGTGTGAGTGCAATAATAAGCAAAACAAAACCACCAAGCCATTTCAACAAAGTTTTATCCGCAAGATTGATTTTTTGCCGAATAGCCACAAGAATAAATCCTGTTAGCGTAGAAACAGAAGTAGCTAATAAAATCGGAATAAAAACATCCGTCGGATGGGTAGCCCCCATCTGGGCACGATACATAAAAATAGTAATAGGAATAAGCGTTACGGAAGATGCATTGAGTATCATAAACAGAATTTGCGCATCGCTGGCTTCATCTTTAGTCGGATTATGGGCTTGTAGTTGCTCCATGGCTTTCAACCCCATAGGTGTGGCAGCGTTATCAAGTCCCAAAAAATTTGCCGCCATGTTAAGAACAACCGTAGAAATAGCTGGACTATTAGAAGGAATATCTTTCATAAGCACTCTAAAAAGCGGAGTAAGCTTGTTGGAAATTCTTTCTGCTATATGAGAATTTTCAATCAGTTTTAAGACACCAAGCCAAAAGCTTAAAATACCGATAAGTCCAATAGAAATTTCAACAGCGCTTTGCGCATTTTGAAAAATAGCCTGAGTGATTTGTGAAAAAATATCATAATTTTGCAAAAAAACGAGCTGATATAAAGCGGCAATAATTGCGCATAAAAACATCCCAGTCCATAAAATATTAATCATAATCCCCCGCTTAGCAAATATTTAAGATATGTGTTCATAATATAAAGAAAAGATTAAAAAATCGCCAAAGGAAGAAAGAATGTCGAAGCAATGGAAATATATGGCAACGCCTGAATATATAGATACACAAAATCAGTTTAACCATTACTATGAAGAAAAAGTTTTACCGATATTACAAAGCGTAGAAAAAACGAGAAAGCGTTATTTCTACACATTTATGCTGATAATCATCGCACTCATTTTATGGTTAGGATATACAGTTAATCATCTTCAAGAAAGAATAAACGGAGCAACAGAAGGAAATGGAAT
This sequence comes from uncultured Alphaproteobacteria bacterium, assembly GCA_949297415.1. Classification (GTDB taxonomy): domain Bacteria; phylum Pseudomonadota; class Alphaproteobacteria; order RF32; family CAG-239; genus CAG-267. Next base: position 193,969 of record CASFSV010000014.1, on the reverse strand, counting down.
GTACGGACTTGTTGGGTGTATAACAATATTATTACTATGTTGGCCGATGTTAAGTTATTACCGCCGCAGTAAAGAGAGCATGTTGCCGGTATTAGCAAATTTTTTCGGGGAATTTTCTTATTTATATAATCCAGAATTACCCTTAGAACTAATGGAAGAATCGATGTTATTTCGAACCAAAGGCCAAATGCGAGGAGAAGATTCTTTTAGCGGAACATATCAAGATGTTGCTGTACGAATAATGGAGTATCATCGTTTCAAGGAGGAACGAAGATATAATGAAGAATATCAAAGAAGAGAGAACGTATATGTATCCAAAGACAGAGGTTTAATTTTTTATGCCGCAATGAATAAACAATTTGAAGGTAAAACGGTGGTTGTCAAGGATAAAGGATGGCTAAATATAATTACAAAGTATCAAAATTTACAGCGAGTAGGGCTAGAATCACCTGAATTTGAAAAAAAATTTGAAGTATACTCCGATAATCAAATAGAAGCCCGTTATATTTTAACACCTGTTATGTTGGAATACATGGAGAAACTGCAAGACACATTTTCAAAAATTGAGTTTAGTTTTTTCAAACAACACGTGATGATAAAAATAGAAACAAAGAAAAATACATTTGAATGTTCAAATTTCTTTCGTTCTGTAATCAATAAAAAAAGAATAGCTCAAAATTTTGATGAGCTATACCTTTTATTTTCTATTATAACAACACTACGCCTAAATCAAAAGCAAGTGCAAATGCAAATTAATTAAAGTTGCTGATTAAGCTCTTTAATAGTTTTAACCGCCTCATCATAAAGCACTTTATTTTCACGTATAGAAAGGCGAATATTAGACTTAGCCAGTTCTTCGTTGGTACCGCAATCATAACGTTCAGCGTTAGTTACAACACCTCTGAGAGGGCATCCTTGCTGTGCAGCTAAATTAATAGCATCGGTCAAGTTAATTTCTCCATTTGAACCTTTGGTAACTTGTGGCAACAAATCAAGAATTAGATTCGGCAATACATAAGGTCCCATACTTGCATAATCAGAATCAATTTCTTCAACTTTAGGTTTTTCGACCACACCTTTAGCTAAAATGATGTTATTCTCACATTGCACCCCTGTTAGTACGCCATATCGAGAAAGCTGATCTTTAGGAAATTTAATAACATTTTCCACCATGCCACCAAAGCGCTCATAAACATCTAATAATTGAGAAAGAATACCTTGTCCTGGGCAGACATACACATCATCAACCCACATCACCATAAAATCACGTTCGCCGATAATATCTTTAGCACAAAGAATAGCATGGCCATTTCCTTTGGGCTCATCTTGACACGCAAAAGAAAACTTCATACCCGTCGGAACCGTTCTTTTAATTGCTTCCCACAATTCCAATTTATCGCTTCTCAATAATTTTTCTTCGAGTTTTTTATTGGGCGTGAAATAGTGCTCATACATATTTCTGCAAGTATCGTCGCTATAAATAAACACAACCTCTTTTACACCGGCTTCGGCACATGCATCAACAGCATATTGAATAATAGGTAAATTATTTAAGCATAAAAAACCTTTATGCATAGCCTTAGTCGCCGGCAGATTTCTAGTAGATAAGCCCGCAACAGGTAAAACAACAACTTCAGGTCTTGCAAACATAGTCAACTCCATGCAATATTAAATATACTACAAACTATACTGAAAGAGTTGGAGAATCAATGATAAAAGACAAATTAACAACAAATGAACTTAATCAGTTAAAGAAAGATTCTTAGAAATATTACCGGAAAAATTCAAACGATGAGTAGAATTTGCAGCAAACAAATATTTATGTTCAGAAGAACTATTGCTACTAGGAGCTGCAACTGTTTTTAGCATTTCTTTGCCAACAGTACCACTAAGTTGCGGGGAAACAGTGTTTTTTGTTTGCCAAACATAATGATTGGATGGATGGTTAATTTTCTCATCAGGGGTATTAACAGTAATAAGAGCGTTATCTGTTAATATATTGACTTCTGCAGTATCTAAAGACTTTTGTGGACGAGGTAAAGCTGCAATCAACAACTGTGTGCTACTGGGAGTATCTTGTTCTTCCCCTAAAGCCTCATTAAGATATCGTGAAAACTTATCTATTTGCTCCTGAGAAAGAGGTTTAAGAGCTGATTTATCATTATTAGAAGCAACTTTTTTAAATTTAGCTCTAGGTGTTATTTTTTTTATTGGTTCAGTAACAGTATCATTGATAACTTCTTTACCAATATTTAAAGCAACAACAGGATTAACTTTCAAAGAAGAAATACCTTTATCATTAGCTAATACTTTTTTTTCGTCTGTAGGCAGTGAAGGAATAGAGGCAATACTTGCTATGAGTGAAGGAGCTTTTTTCGCAGTATTATTATCCGTAATTTTATTATTAGAAGAAACAATAGCAGGAACAGGATTGTTTGAAGCAACATTTTTTGTTAAGTCTTGTTCTTGTTGTTTAATTTTAGAAAGAATTTTGGCAATGGCAGATTTAGTTTTAGCCAAAAGATTATCATCTGTTGCAGCAGCTATTAACAGATCATGCTTATCACCATCAGATTTATTTTTAGCATGTTTCTCTACATTAGTATTTTGAGCAAGAACAGTATTTCTATCAGCTTTTTTATCAGTTATTGATGTTTTACTTTTCTGAGCAATCTCAATAGTTTGATTTTTTGGCTCAGGTTCAACTATTTTCTGAGAATGTTCAGCAGAAGATGATACTTCTGTTTTATCTTTTGAAGCGTCTATATTGCTTTTAAAGAGAGAGGAAAGACCACCAAAGTCTAAATTAGAAGCAATCTTAACATCATTACGAAAGTCTTTTTCTTCTTTAAGTTTACTTAAAACTTCAGAAAGTCCATTAGTCGCAGTAGATTGCAAAGTTAAATTAAGAGCTTCTTTTTTTTTATCTTTTTCTTCAGATTTTTGCGTATCCGAAGAAGGTTGTGTTACTTTTGTAGCATCTCCTGTATTAGCGGAAATATCCGGAACATCTTTTGATGTGGAAACTATAGAATTATTTTCATTTCCGCTTTTTACAGTTGGTTGCTTTATATCAATTTCTGCAGTGGTTTCTGGAGGATAAAGCATAAACTGGTCATAATCGCGTGCATTAATTCCCAAAATCAATCTGAAATCATCAATATTGATAACAATATCATTATACAGTTGCTTAGAATAAGTAAGCAAAGTTTCCAGAGCTTGTTGAGCAAGAGCATTATTTTCCTTCATTTGAGAAACTTTTGCAGAATCAATAATATTGAGATAATTATCACGAATTTTACCATGCAAAGCACTGATATTATCCATAACCTCTTTAGTTTTATCAATACCATCCAGCAATTTATTAGTATCTTCGTCACTTACAGGAGTAGTGCTAGATTTAAGTAATTCAACCTGAGCCATATAAACATCAGTTAGACTACGATGATAAGCATAATTATTTTGAGATAAATTGTACACCCAAGCTATTTTGTTAAATGTATCATCAAAGATGTATTTACTATCAACAATAAAGTTTTCTTCCAACACTTTAGGAATATATCTCAACTTAGCCTTTTCCGCACCTAAATCAGCCTCAATACTTATAAGAGTTTTTTCATCCGGATAAGTATTCAGCAAATCTTTCATTTTTTTAATGTTGATTTCAACAGTATTTATTGTTTTCAGATTTTCTTGGTAAACAGATACAACATTTTCATTATTTGTAATCGGTTTAAAGCGTACTACATCCAAAGTTAAACGACTAATATCTTGCAAAGTTCCATCAATAGCCCTTTGTAAAGCTTTAAGTTTTCCACCAATTTTTTCCATTTTTTCTTTTTCTTTATATTGGCGAGCATTTTTAATTTTATCTTCAATTTCGCTAATTCTTTTAATACTTTCGCTTAAATCGAGTTTAAGTGTAGGATTAGCAAAATCACCATCAAAAGAGAATTTTAATATATCAGAGAAAGACGCATTATGATAAACAGCGTTAAATATTGCATGGAAAATCCAATCACTTAAATTTAAGTCAAATTTTAGGTTCATATTAAGAACAGGTGATTCCCAAATAACACTCTCAGCAACAGCAAAGCCTTTACTAATATTATAATTTCCTCTAATTCTTGAGAAACTACTTTTTCCAGATTTCAAACTATTTTGAACAGTATCTTCGAAGCCAGCAATATTTTTTCTTTGTTCAAGCTCAAATTTGATGATATCTAAATCCCAACCGCGAATAGCAGTGTTAGTAAAGGAAAATTTACCTTTGGAATTAAGATTTTCAAAAAAGTCAGCTTCAGAAGAGATTGGCGCATTAAAAGTACCTTCAGCTGTAAGCCAACCATTTTCTATAATATATAAACTTCCGCCGAGTTCTGGAGTTTTTACATCTTTGATATTGAAATAACCATCAATTCTCGGTAAGTCCCCAGCATTTAAATCAAAACGGAAATTGATAATACTTTTATCAATAGTGGTATCAAAAGAGGCAACTTTAAGAAGATTGTCTTTTAGAGTAATATCAGTTTTTGCATTAGTATAAGTTTGCCCATAGAAATTTAATTGATTTGCAGCAGCTTTAATATTAAAATCTATTTTTCCGAGAGGAGAAAAATCAATTTTCTCATTGGAGAAGTTCTTAGCTATAAAAGTATCACGCCCCTTTTGAGCAGGAACTTTTGCTAAATTTTTATTTAAATTAAACCATCTGTCAGCATCAAATTTATCAAAATCCAGAGTAGCTGTCAGTTTGGGCTTCAAAGCAGTATTATCAAAATGCAAATTTCCCTTAATAGCGTTAGCTCCAAGATATGCACTGATATTGCTTAAATCAAAAATATCATAAGAGCCTTTAATTTTAGAAGCAAGAGCAAAAGTTGTAACAGGAATATCTGCAGAATAGTTAAAATTCAGCGCCTTAATAAAAGAATTAAAGTTGTTTGTTTTTAATTCCAAATCACCATCAATACTCAAAGGAGTTTTAGCTTTGTTGATAACAGTACCAGTGTAAGCAAATTCAGTATCACCAAATTTCTGAACCGAGCTCAAACTAAAATCATCAAAAGAACCACTTAAGGCACCTTGTAAAGCAAAAAGCTTACGTTTAAATAGGTTTTTATCACCTGTACTAATACCCAAAGTTGAGGTAAATAAAGGAAAATTATCAGTTTTTACATCAAAACTTAATTCATTAAAGTAAGGTGTAGAAAAAATGTTATTTGCACTCATTTTCAAATTAACATCAGCACCGGCAAAATTGCTAACAGAAAATTGAGCAATATCAAGAACATCTTTTTCAGAAGTGAAGTGCAAATAAAGTTTTTCCATAGGAATATCGTTATAAACGACACTAGCCGCATTAATTTCAGCATCAACGCTGAGATTTTTATTCCAAGGTAATAAATTCATTTGATAAACAAATTTATCTTTCAATGAAGCTGTTTTAAGATTATTAGGAATACCTAATAAATATTTATCCAAGATAACTTTAGAAACATTCAAATCGGCTAAAACAAAAACTTTATCTTTTTGAACTATGCCGAGATTTCCGTTGAAATCAATAGCATCAATAGAAGCTTTGGGGATAGAAATTTTAACACTATCCATATTACCAATAACTTTAATATCAGCCTGAGCTTTCTTGAAGATTGATTTCTTATTATCTGCAGAAGCAAGTTTAGCTAAATCAAGATTAAAGACAGAAGCAAAAGTCCGCAAATCTTTAGTATCAAAAGCTTGATTAAAGATATAGTCAATTCCATTACTTAAATTAATTTTACCAACTGTTTTAATAATTGTTTCACCAGGCATAACAACACCTAAGCGAGCAATATCAATAACATTTTGCTTCACATTAATTGCCATAGTTAAGTTACGAGCTTCAGCATTATTATACCAAGCAGAAGTAGCCTTAGCAGAAAAAGAAAGATCATATCCGGCAAAAGGAGATTGAGCGAATTTCTTTCCAGCTTTAGTATAATCAACAATATCTTGAACTAATTTCTCAAAAAGATTTAGATCAAACTTTGTCAAATCAAAAGAAGCATTAACTTGGGGAATGCTTGAAGAGCGATTAACAATAACAGTTCCGCTACCGGCAGTATTTTTATCAAATTTAGTAGTAAAATTATCAAGCTTTAGGATAGATTTATCATAGCTATATTGAAAGGATAAGAACAAAGGATCGTTATATCTATTAGATATTGTATCATTTCCCCAAATAATGTTGGAAACATCATATAAGCTTTGAGTGTCCAGAGTAAAAGTACCCTTTGCTTTATCTCCTAAAGAACCGTCCAGAGTAATGGCGGAACCAGTTGCGGCGTTAGTTAACTCAAGTTTAAGCAGTATATTATCATTTTTGGTAATATTACCTTTGAATAAGATTTCACTATTATTATGAATGAATTTACCATTAGTCTTATAGGGTCCAGACAAAGCTGAAGCCGAAATATTAGCCGAAACATTATTAATATCAAACTGAGAATTATCTTCAAGATTTTTATAACTTAACGTTGAGTTTGTTACACGAACATCGTTGAAAGAAACTTCAATATTTCCAGACTTTGTATTACTGTTCGCTCCAACACCATCCCAGTTACTAATCCCTTTTTTATTAACTTCAACATAAGCAACAGCTTTAGAAAGCGTCATTGATTTGACTATAAAATTATTATCCAATAGAGGCATCAAATCAACATTGGCAGTTAAATCGTCAACAACAACCAGAGGTGTCTTACCGCCGTTTGTTTTATAAAATTTAACTTTACCGGCAGAGAATTTAGGAGAAGGGAATAATTTGACATCCAAATTACCCTCAATTACAGCTTTAAGCCCTGTAATTTGTGAAAAACGTTGAGCAACAAGGGCTTTGTGCTTATTCCAGTCCAGAGTATAAATATAAATACCGCCTCCTGTAGCAGCTAATATAATAAAGCACAAAATACCGACAATAATCTTTTTTAGCACGATTTTCTCCTAAAATAAAAATAAGCTTTGCTAAATTTTTTTGTTATTGTATATTATAAAAAATTAACGAAACGATAATTTTCACATATTTTTTGCAAAAATATTAAAAAAGGAGCGTTTTTTTATGGATATAAAGCAGAAACTTTATGAAAAAGCACTGGAAATAAGGGAAAAAGCTTATGCTCCTTATTCAAAGTATAAAGTAGGCGCGGCAATATTGTCAGAAAAAGGAGAATATTATGTCGGTTGTAATGTCGAAAATATTTCCTACCCTTGCGGAACATGCGCCGAAGCCGGAGCAATAGCTGCTATGATAGCCGGAGGAGATAGAAAAATATCAGCGTTATTGGTTGTTTCGTTTGGGAAGAATTTAGTATATCCATGCGGAGCTTGTTTGCAAAGAATTGCAGAATTTGCAACACCATCAACAGTGATATACGTAGCAGATAAAAAAGGTATCCGGGAAACCCATACTTTAGCAGAATTATTGCCATATGCTTTTAATGAGGAGGGATTGGAAAATGAATAATCCAAAAGAAATAGCCGAAGAAATAAAAAAGAAATTACCGATTAAACAGGTTAAGACAGCGGTAATATTGGGTTCTGGATTAAGTGGATTTGCTCAAGAGTTGCAAAATTGTCAAAGCCTGAGTTATAAAGAAATAAAAGGCTTTCCGCAAACAAGTGTTAGTGGGCACAAAGGCGAACTTATACACGGGTATATCGGTTCAGAGGAAGTTATATGTTTAAATGGAAGGTTTCATTTATATGAAGGACATGAGCCGCAGACCATAGCTTCAGTAATTCGTGTATTAAAAGATTTGGGGATAAAACGTATAATTGTAACTAATGCTGCGGGAAGTTTAAGTACAGACATGAAACCCGGAAATCTAATGATAATAAAAGATCATATTAATTTTAGTGGGAAAAATCCATTAGTCGGTTCAAACAATGAAGAATATGGTCCACGTTTTCCTGCAATGAACAATGCCTATCCGAAGCATCTTAGAGAAAAGTGTAAAAAAGTTGCTGAAAAATTGAATATTTCAGTTAAAGAAGGAACATATTTTATGGTTCTAGGACCAAATTTTGAAACAGCATCAGAAGTCAAAGCCTTTGGGATATTAGGCGGCGATGCAGTCGGAATGTCCACTGTGCCAGAAGTTATTGCAGCAGTACATTGCGGAATAGAGGTATTGGGAATATCTGTTATAACCAATTATGCCGCAGGGTTAGTGAACAATACACCTACACACCAAGAAACATTAGCGGAAGCAGATAAGGCTTCTTCACGCATGAGTGCATTAGTTACAGAATTTATCAAAGAGGAGGATTAAATATGTTACCTCAAGAAATTATCAGAAAGACAAGAAACCATGAGCAATTAAGTGCAGAAGAAATAAATTTTTTCATTAAAAAAATGACATCTGGCGAGATTGCAGATATTCAAGCCGCATCATGGAGTATGGCAATATTTATGAACGGTCTAAGCCGAGAAGAAACTTTAGCATTAACTCTGGCAATGAGAGATTCCGGTGAAAAGCTTGAATGGAAAGAACTAACCGATAAGCCGATTGTAGATAAGCATTCCACCGGAGGTGTAGGGGATAAAGTAAGCCTTATGTTAGCACCAATGTTAGCGGCATGTGGCGCTTATGTTCCGATGATTGCGGGAAGAGGTTTAGGGCATACCGGCGGAACCTTAGATAAATTAGATTCCTTAAAAGGCTATAAAACCAATGTGGATATTACTACTTTTAAGAAGGCAGTAAAAGAGGCTGGTTGCGCAATTATCGGGCAAACAGCAGATTTAGCACCTGCAGATAAGAAGCTCTATGCAATAAGAGATGTGTGCGCAACAGTGGAATCAATTCCTCTGATAACGGCCTCAATTTTATCTAAAAAATTAGCGGCAGGTTTGCAATATCTAGTAATGGATATAAAATGTGGTAATGGTGCATTTATGGAAAATATGCAAAGAGCATCAGAATTAGCATACTCCATTGTGGAAGTGGCTAATGGCGCCGGTACAAAAACATCAGCATTATTGACCGATATGAACAGCGTATTGGGAAAAGCAGTAGGAAACGCCTTGGAATTAACGGAAGCAATAGAATATTTGCAAGGTAAAAAAGCCGATGAAAGGTTAGATACTGTGACGATGGCTTTGAGCAAAGAGCTGCTAATCAATAGCGGAATAGCTAAAGACGAATTAGAAGCAGAAGTAAAATTAAGACAAAGTATATCAACCGGTGCAGCATATGAGCATTTTTGCAAAATGGCAGAGATGTTAGGTGCGGATATGGATATTTTAGATAACTATGAACAAAAGAAACCGCAAGCACCACATGTTGAAGCCATTTATCCGGAAACATCTGGTTATGTAGAAAGTATAGACACTAGAGAGGTGGGTTTAGGTGTAATTATGTTAGGAGGAGGAAGAACTCGTCCGGAACAGCAAATTAACTATACGACAGGATTTACAGATTTTTGTCAGATAGGAGATAAAGTCAATCCTAAGACACCGTTATGCTATATTCATGCGGAAGATAAAGAAGCAATCGCATTAGTATCGGAAGTTGTGCGTAAAGCTATAAAAATTTCCGATGAAGTCCCAGAAAAAACATCAATAATTTTGCGAAAAATAGAATAAATAATCCATCTTGAAACAGTGAGCCGTAAACTTAAATCTCAAAGAGGTTTACGGCTTGATTTTTTTTATAGACTTTTTCGCAGAATGAGGTTTTCTTGGTTGCGGTGGTACAAGAAAATCAACACGAGATTTGTAATTTTTGATTTTGCTCAACAGCATATAATCAGGCATACCATCTTGAGGGAGTTTCCATTTTTTTTGAAGTTTTTTGACTTCTTTAGCTGTTTGCGAACCTAAGCGTCCGTCTTCTTTAAGATTTGACTTCAAAACACGATTAGCAAATTGTTGAACAGTTAAAATATCTTCGTTAGTTAGCTTATAATAAGGCTTCTCGTTAAGAGCGTGATACGGGCTATTATTTGTAATATAATCAGCAAGTGTAACAATAGCTAAAGCATAGTTGGTCGAGCGATTCCATATCATAATTCTGCGAAAGTTGCTCAGAACCAAATAAGCGCGACCGCGCCGCCCGTCAGGCAAAATAATAGTTGCTGAAGCATCATTAGGAAGTTTAATTCCTTTGCCGTTTGCACTAAATACCCCGATTTTTTTCCATTCTTTAACAGTTTTAAATTTTTTAGCTCCGATAAGATTATAATCAAAATTCCAAGGAAGTTTAACTTCTTGTCCCCAAGGCTCATCAGCTTTCCACCCGAGTTTAGAGAGATAGTTGGCCGCAGAAGCAATCGCATCGTCAAAACTATCCCAAATATCAGCCACTCCATCGCCGTCATAATCTATGGCATAGGCGTTATATGTTGATGGCATAAATTGAAAATGCCCCATTGCTCCAGCCCAAGAGCCCATCATTTTGTCATCGCTTAAACCATATTCATCCATAATCAACAAAACATGATAAAGTTCACGTTTAAAGAAACTAGCCCGACGATTCTTATAACTTAAATTTGTTAACCCATCAATTAAATGATATTTACCTTTATTGTAACCAAAATGTGTTTCAACAGCCCAAAATGCGATAAGATAATTAAGCGGAACGCCATATTGCTTACTGACTTTTTGATATTTAGGTTTGAGCTCTTTATATAGCTCACGAGCTCTTTTGACTTTATTGGCAGTAACCAATTTATTAATATATTTGTCGGAAGTCAGAATAAATTCGGCTTGTTTTTTATCTTGAATTTCAACTTGTTTAACTTCATGGAAATAATCGTTTTTATAGGCTTCTTCAATTGTTTTTTTAGAGATGCCTTTATCAATCATCTCTTGTTTAAGCTCACTAAGCCATTCATCCCATTCTTTACGTTGTTCTTCAACACTTTTAATGCCTGCAAAAGCCGCATGACAAATAAAACAAGAGAAACAAAGAAAGGATAACGCTTTTTTCCACATACAAGTTCGCTTTCAAAAAAAGAGTGTAACAAACGATAAGATATAATATCTTTATTTTATCCTAACATTCAACAGTTTACAGAAAAAAAATTTTATGTTACAAAAGTAAAAAAGGAGAAACAATGAATACCAAAGAATTTAAGAAATTACTTCCGTTGCGCAAAGCAATATTGGGAATAGATTATGGCAGTAAGAGAATGGGCATAGCCGTATCAGATTTATCTTGCACAATCGCAACTTCATATAAAATTATTTATCGTAAAAATATAGAAAGTGATTTAGTCGAATTAAATCAAATAATTAAAGAAAAAGAAATTGGCGGTATTGTCATGGGGTTGCCTTTGCAAATGAATGGAATTGAAGGAGAGATAGCTTCAGAAGTTCGTAAATTCGCAGAAGTGTTAAAAGAAAAAATAGGATTGCCGATTTTATTGTGGGATGAAAGATTGTCATCATCTGCAATGGAAAATTTCTTAATCAAAGAAGTAGACTTATCTCGTAAAAAACGCGCGAAAGTATTAGATGCAACTGCAGCAGCCTATATTTTACAAGGTGCATTAGACGCAATCAAGTACGCATAAAAAACTTGTTTAAAGAGTATTTTTATAGTATAATCTCCTTAATTACAGAAAAAGGGGAGAGAATAGATATGCAAAATAATACAATGTTTGAAAATTTTGAGGATTTTCAGAAAATTATCAAAAAAGAAGGAAAAAATATAAGAAGTTGGCCGTTAGAGCAACAACAAGCATTTAGCCAAAATGTATTAAACTTGTTTGAAAATGACGAAGATTTTAAGTTAAAATATGAAGCATGGATTAAACAAATAGAAAAACAAGTTTCAGAACAAAAAGGAAAAATAGATCCTATAACGCTGGATACCAAGAGTACAACTGAAGCCATAAAAAATCAAATAAAGTTGCAACAGATACGAGAATATAAAGCGGCACAAAACGTTAAAAACATAGATACTCACAAAAAGGATAAGCCGATAATCATAGGTGGTAGTGAAAAAGATAATCAAGAAAATAAAAAGAAACTAGAAAATATAAGAAAATCCCCAAAGGCGGTTAATATAGGAATAATTGTGAAAAAGAAAAGATACAGAATATAAGAGAAGAAAAATGAGCAATTACCAAGAAAATCCATGCCCTAAAATTTTATATGCAGATGGATTTAGACAATGGATAAAAACAATAGATGAAAAGTCGATACAATCATGGGTAACACAAGATTGGTTGCAGATGTATAAACAAATAGAAGATTGTATTCAAAATAGCTATTACCACAAAGGTCTAGTGTGGGAAAAATATCAAAAAAAATTCCAAAATAACCAAATCAGCGAAGAAGAATTTAATAAAATCGGTATCAAAATTGATAATCCTCAATTTCTCCGCAATGAATTTGTGAATGAGTGTGAAGAAGAATTTGTTAAACTTTATAAAAATTATCGTATGGAACCGGAGCATTATTCTGCGATAATCAAAAAAGGCAAAGAAATCGGGGAGCACCTAGCACTAAGTGGCGATATAGATTGTTCCGCCGTCGCTTTTGATTTAAACGCTCGCGCAGATGCAATGTATGAGATAAATGTTCTGATGCTAAAAGAAGCGTACAATATAGATAACCAAGAAGAATTTGAACAGTTATTAGCTCAAACAACAATTACGAATAAGAAAAGGATAAGTTCAAGCGGGATAAAAGGAATAGAAATTGAGGGTAGTGTTTATGATAGTAGCTTAAAAACTATGGTACATGAGGGAACTCATTATTATTTTCAAACAACGGCTCAATGGATGCGAAATCTTTTAGAGCAAGGTGTAACTGCAAAAGATATACCAAATGATTTTGCAAAACTTTTAAGAATGAATGCTGAGTATTATCTAAATTCAGAAAGCAAAAAAGATATTTCTTCTTTAGAACAGAATGAACAAAAAAAATATCAATGTGAAGTATTTGAAGGGTATCGCAAACAACCAGTGGAGAAACACGCCAATATAGTGGGTTGGATGATGGAGCATACATATCGAAATCTTGTGAATCAATATTCGGAACGAAACAGCTTGAAATTATACCCATATATTGAAGATACGCTAGGTACACCATATAAAACTACACATAATGGGAAAAGCGTAACTTTTGAGCATTATAAAACACCATATTTAGGAATAGCTCAGGTAATAAGAGGTTTTAATGATTTGTCCCCGGAAATTCTTGAAGAAATGAATATTAGAGAAAATAAAGATAGCATTGCCTATGACATCTCAGAAAAATGGCCGGCAACTAAAGATATAGAAAAATTTCTTGCCATAAAAGAGAAAGAATATGCCGAAGATGATACTTTGCAAGGAACCGTAACGCAAGTTATTCAACAAAAGATGAGAGGTCGGTAGATAGATATGTTTCAATGGTATAAAATAAAGGGAGCTAGTTGCTCCCTCTATTTTATACAAGATTTGCTATAATCAAGATTAAGCTGCTTTAATAACATCAAACTTAACTTCAGAACCGCCGAGTTCATCAACAGTCGGCGCAGAAAGGTTTGCATTTTCAGCAATCTCAAGCGCTAAAACTTGCTCTTTAATGTAGTCAGCATATTCGGTAATAGCAGCTTTAACAGTTGAATCGCTGGATGAATAAGCCAATTTGATACGATCGGAAATGTCAAAATCTTTCGTCTTACGTAGAGCTTGAATCATACGAACAAAGTCACGAGCGATACCTTCTTTTTCAAGATTTTCATCAACTTCGGTATCCAAGATAACCACAGCCGTGTTGTCAGGCAAAGCTTGCCCGCTCATGCCATCTTTAATAACCAAGCGCAACTCATATTCTTCTGCAAACAAAGTTTGTCCGGCAATAGAAAGAGTTCCGTCTTCATTTTGTGACCAATCGTCTGTCTTAGATTTAGCCATAATGTCTTTCATATGCGCTCCTAATCTCTTACCGATAAGCGGAGTTTTAAGATAGAGAAAACGACTAGCAACATCTGCAATATCAGATTTTAAGCAGATTTCCTTAACATTAACTTCATCTTTCAACGCATCTGCAAAGTCTTGAAGAGTTTCGGCATTATCACCGGCAACAGTCATTGAACGTAAAGGCAAACGGTTACGCAATTTATGTTCTTCGCGAATAGACTTAGCCACCGAAGAAATCGCTCTGACCAAATCCATCTGTTCAATGAGCTGAGTATTATCTTCAATAGCGGATAAATCCGGCAAATCTTCGAGATGTACGGATTCTCGACCAGTCAGCCCTTTATAAACAAATTCACTCATAAACGGCATTAAAGGAGCAGCAATTTTAGCCACATTAACCAAAACGGTATAAAGCGTATTGAAAGCGCTTAAATCTTCACCATCCCAGAAACGAGCGCGAGAACGACGGATATACCAGTTATTTAAGATTTCCAAAAAGTCCTCAATTTGAGCGCAAGCTCTGGCAATCTCATATTCGTTCATATCTTTGCGAACAACATCAGACAAAGCCTTCAGTTTTGCCAAGATATAGCTATCTAACACATCAGCAGATTGTGAGATTTCTTTAGCTTCGATTCCTTCGGCGTTAGCATATAAAGTAAAGAAGTAATATGCGTTCCAGAACGGGATAAGCGCTTTACGAGCAGCTTTGGCAATTTCTTTACCTTCTTTATCAACGGCAACATTACCGCCTTTAAGAACAGGGGAAGAAATCAAGAACCAACGCAAAGCATCAGAGCCGATTGTTTTCAAAATATCGTTCGGATCAGGATAATTTTTCAAACGTTTAGAAAGTTTCTGTCCGCCTTCAGCCATCAACAAACCTGTACAAATACAATTTTTGAAAGCCGGTTTATTATGAAGAGCGGTGGAAAGAACCGTAAGCGTATAAAACCAACCACGCGTTTGGTCAATGGCTTCAACAATAAAGTCTGCAGGGAAGTGATTTTCAAACCATTCCTTATTTTCAAACGGATAGTGTACTTGAGCATAAGGCATGGAACCACTTTCAAACCAACAGTCAAACACGTCGGAAACGCGACGCATCATAGTTTTTCCGGACGGATCATCAGGATTAGGATAAACCACATCATCGATATAAGGTTTGTGAAGATTATCAACATCAAAGCCGGTTTTTTCTTTAATTTCGGCAATAGAGCCTAAAACATCGACACGCGGGAATTTAGGATTATCGGACTTCCAAACCGGAATAGGTGTGCCCCAAAAGCGGTTACGAGAAATAGACCAGTCGCGAGCACCTTCCAACCATTTACCGAAACGCCCGTCTTTAATATGAGAAGGAAGCCAATTGATTTGTTGGTTATTTTTAACCATATCATCACGGAAATCCGTAACTTTAACAAACCAAGAAGACATCGCCTTATAAATTAAAGGAGTATCGGTTCTCCAGCAATACGGATAAGTGTGTGTGTATTGCTCTTTTTTAACCAAAAGTCCATTAGTTTTCAACCATTGCATAATTGGTTCGTTGGTTTCAAAAACTTGCATACCCTCGTAGTCAGGCACTTCAGCCGTAAATTTACCGGCTTCATCAACAGGACAAGCAACCGGGAAGTTTTCATCATAAGCACGGCAAACATCAAAGTCGTCTTGTCCAAATCCCGGAGCGATATGAACAACACCGGTACCGTCTTCGGTAGAAACAAATTCACCGCTTAAAACTTTGAAAGCACCTTGATTTTTCAAATGAGAAAAATAAGGGAACATCGGGGTATAGTTCATACCAACCAAATCAGCCCCTTTAATTTTTTTAACCAAAGTAGCATTTTCGAGTTGTTTTTTATAACTTCCCAATCTAGCCTCAGCCAAGATATAATCTTGACCGTTTTCGTTCATAACGACATAATCAATATCTTTTCCGACAGCTAACATCAAGTTAGAAGGGAGTGTCCACGGCGTTGTCGTCCAAACCAAAATTTTCTGCCCATTTTCCAAAGTAAACATAACCGTAATAGCATTATCGGTTTTATCACGATATCCGAGGTTTACTTCAAAATTGGAAAGAGGCGTTTCCGCCGCCCAAGAGTAAGGGAGAACGCGATAATCTTCATAAACAAGTCCTTTATCGTATAGTTCTTTAAAGTTATGAATAACACTTTCCATAAAAGGCAGGTTCATGGTTTTATAATCATGGTTGAAGTCAACCCAACGACCGATACGTTTAAACATATCAACCCAAATATTTGAATATTTCAAAACATCTTTACGGCAAAAGTCGTTAAATTTCTCAACACCATAAGCTTCAATTTGTTTACGTCCAGAAACACCAAGTTGCTTTTCCGCAGACATTTCAGCAGGCAAACCATGGCAGTCCCAGCCCAAGCGGCGTTCAACTTTTTTACCGCTCATCGTTTGGAAGCGAGCAACAGCGTCTTTAACGTAAGAAACCATCATGTGACCGTAATGCGGAGTTCCGTTTGCAAAAGGAGGTCCATCATAAAAAACGAACTCTGCTGCACCATCACGATTGTGTACAGACTTTTCAAAAGTTTTATCCTCTTCCCAGAAGTTCAAAATATTTTTTTCCATTTCGGGAAAATTGATTTTAGCATTCAATTCGGGGTAATATTTTTTCTTCTCAGTCATTTCTAAAAAAATCCTCAAAAATACAAACTTCGCATACTTTATCCACAAAAACATACAAAATCAAGCCAAATTTAAAAAAGGCAATGAATCTTAACTGAATTTTTAAACATTTTCAGGTAAAATAAACACCAAGAAAGTATGTAAAACCATGGAAAATAGCTTACTTTGCGGGTAAATATATGAAAATAAATAAAAAAGTATATACCATTTTAATGGTCTTGATTTGTGGTGTACCTCTGTTGTCCAATGCAGCAGGAGGAAAAATAAGTGTTGCGCGCGCTTTCTATGAGCTGGCAGGAAGAAACAATACACAAAAAATTGAAAGTTTAATAGAAAAAGGATACTCACTGGAAAGCGTAGATGAAAGGGGTTATAATGCAATCTGCCTTTCGGTTATTCGCCAAAATCATCAAGCGTATAAAGTATTATCATCTTACGGAGCCAATGAACATCCGCAATGTTTGAAAAAAATTCCAGATAGTGCATATCGTCGTTTCTTTGGTATATCTCCGCAACAAACGGCAGTTAAAAGTTATGTGCCGGATTCTCCTTATTTGATAGGAACAGCAGCTCTTGCGGCAGGAGCCGTGGCTGCAGCCTATATATTTAGAGGAGATACCGATGGCAGTAATGAAAGCGGTGGCGGAGGAACCGATACTGATCCAGATCCGGGGGTAGATTGTCCACCAAACAGTCATGAATATGATGGTATATGTATATGCGATAGCGGTTATGGAAATTATGGTGATTCATCAAATTGTTACGCTACTGTTGCAAACTGTAGTGTTCAAACGAAAGATAAATGTGAAAAATGTAACGAAAGGTATTTCTTAGAAGGAAATATTTGTTATCGCCAAATAGATCATTGTATATTACAAAATGGAAGCAAATGCGAACAGTGCGAAAGCGGATATGGTATACATGGAAGCGATGGCAGTAAATGTTATCCCGATATAGCAAACTGCAAAACCCAATATATGGATATATGCCAAGAATGTAATGCTGGGTATGGAACATATGGAGATGATAGCCAATGCTATGCAACGATAGAGAATTGTTTAAATCAAGTACAAAATATATGTAAACAATGTAAGCCAGGATATGATACTTTTGGTGATCCGTATAAATGCTATGATGAGAATCCATGTAGAGATTATCCAAACTCGGTTCCGACAGACGGAGGCGCAACATGCGTTTGCGATGCTAAAAGAGGATATACAGGGGATCCATACAATGGGGGGTGCTCTCAAACAGCAGATGATGGAGAATATCAGGAGGGGGATGAAGATATTGAAGAGTGGAATAATTACAACGAATTATACTGTAACTCCCATGGTAAATATGATGTAGATAGTAAATTGTGTCTATGTTATAAAGGATATACCGGAGATGATTGCTCAAGTTGTAGCGCAAATTACTTAGATTTCAGCGGAATGTGTTTTCCAGATTTGCAATGTGAATCGAAAGGTAATCATTTAATTCAGCAAAACGACAGATGTGTTTGTGATATCGAAAATGGCTATATAGAATATTACGAAAACGATAAAATGACCTGTATTGAGCAGATTTCATGTCCGTTACATTATATGCAACATGGAGATCATTGTATTTGTAAACCAAACTTTGATGAAAATTGCGAAGAATGTTTACCAGGATATTCTCTAGATGAAGCAACAGACACTTGTGTGTTATCAGAATATATATGCACAGAAGAATGGACGGGACCAGAATGTGATATATGTCCTTCGCAATATAAAATAACTGTAGATTCAGCGGGACGACATTGCGGTTTGGAATGTGCAGACAACAGGGCACCGATAGAAGTAAATCCGGAATGTATAAGTTGTGCTGCTGGCTATGAATTCAGTCAGACAGATAATACCTGCATAACGACAGAATGTACCACAGGCGTAGAAGGTTATATCAAAGATCCAGAAACGGGCGTATGCCGTTGTGATACGGATAATGGTTGGAGAATGAGTGCAGCTGGTGTGTGCGAAAAAGTCGAAGAAGACTTAATCGGTGCATACAATTCCAATATAAATAATAATACCATAAGTGTGGAAAATGATGGAACATTACGAGATGTATATGGCATGAAGCCAATACAGAGTGTAGATGAAGAAGGAAACGTCACATATTTTGATAGTGTATACAATGCACTATCATCATCAGGAACAGCAGAAGGCAGCATAAATATAAGTAACAAAAATACAGGTGGAAACTTTGTATATGGTATTTATTCGCAATCAGACATATACAATGGAGCAGTGGTTAACAAAGGCAATTGCGGCGGTGGATGTAATAATATAGCAACTGGCACTATAAAGATAGAAGATGATAATACGTCCTCAACAATCTACGGAATGTATAATAACTCAGAGAATAATATCTATAACAGTTTTTCTTATGGAACAGGTACAGACGTAGACGGTAGTCATAATAATGCAGAAGGTAATATAGATATAACAAAATCAGAAGAAAGTACTGGAATAATAATAGGTATGCAAGGTGGAAAAAATTTATATAACAGCTATGCATACACAAATGATGGCGTAAATGCAAATGTACATACCGTAGGTAATATTAATCTGACGCACAAAGGAACTGGAGATGTAGTAGGAATAAAAGGAACTAACAGTAACGGTAAGTTATCCAACTCCTATGCTTACTTAAATTCAGCGGTTTCGGATGCAGTTGCTGAAGGAAATATCACGGTAAGCGGTAATGGTTATGTATATGGCATATATGGAAATAGTACAATCAGCAACAGTGAAACACAATTTGAAAAGAACTATAATATAATACAGAATTTCAGTTCAGAAGGTAATATAACGGTAACGGCCAATAGTGATATGGGAGCGGCATACGGAATATATGCAGAAGGTTCTGCTAATACAAAGACCAGTGTATACAACGCAAAAGGATATAATAGTACCGGAAACATTAAAGTAATGAACACAGCCGGAGGAAGTGCTATAGGTATATATTCTGTAAGGCAGACATATACGGGGCTGAATGAGGAAGGTGAAAGCGAAGTATTTTATAATAACACATACAATGCATTTCGTTCATCAGCAATATACGGTAACGGAATAGCTGAAGGAAATATTGATGTTGTAGTAGAAGGGTATAGTTCAATAACATCGCAAATAATAGGCATATATGCGGAAGGCAATGTATATAATTCTTACGCAAATTCAGGATCGGATGTAGGGTTAACAACTGTTGGTAATATTACAATCAACGATAATAGTACATCAGGAAGTGTGAACATTCGAGGAATTCGAAGCAATGGTGCGACAATTGCAAATGCCTACAGTACAGGAACAAACAAAAATACGACAACCACCTCTACAGGTAATATAACAATAAATGTCAATGATGTAAAAAATGGTATATCAAGTGTTGCGGGAATTTATAGTGATGCCATGAATCCGCAAGGAAGTCAGATATATAATGCAGCCTTAGTAAATGATAAAAGCATTGTTGAGGGTAATATAAATATAGAATCAACGGCAGCAAGAGCCCCAAATAAAATGTATGGCATATATGCAACAAGTTATAGCTCTGATGAAAGTTCAGAAAAAGCTCAACCGAAAACCATATATAATGCATATTATGAAAACAGCAGTGATATATCGGAGGGATCTGTAACGGGAACAATTAATGTGACAACAAAGAATGCAGCAATGAATTCTGATGCAGAATACTATGGTATTTATATTCAAGATGGAACGGCCTATAATGCCTATAGTTCAAATCCAGATACATCAGTAGTCGGAAAAATAAATGTAAATGTAGTAGGTGGTGCAAATGGCGGAAAGGCTGTTGGAATGTATGGTAGTAATGCAACACTAGACAATTCTGGATCAGGTTCTTCAATTTATGTAAAATCTTCAGGAAACGCAACAGCTTATGGTATGAAAGGGGATTTAGCATATATAACAAATGATGCGAATATCACAGTTGAAACCACCAAAGGAGCAGATGCATACGGTATATATCTGAATAAAGGTGCAGTAGTTAATGATACCAATGGTGTAATTAATGTCAGCGGAGATGGTAGTAATTATGGTATCTATGCAATATCAGATGGCACGGAATCAGGAAAAGCAACAGTAATTAATAATGGTATGATTAATGTAAGCGGAATAGGTAATAATACTGGTATCTATGCCGCAGGGGCAACAGCAGTAGTAAGCAACAATGGTACTATTAATATTAACGGAGAGGGGTGCAGTGGAGGAGATTGCAATAATGGTTCTGCAATTAAATTAGAGAATGGTGCGACATTTGATAATAGTGGTACGATGACAAGTATAGGCAGCATGAACTTAAACGACTGGGGAGGGAATGTTGTTTTGAGTCAAGGTGGAAAATTTGAAGCAGAAGAGAGCATTAGTGGCGATTTGAAAGTATCATCAAATGTAGTAACTAATACCTTTGATACAACTTCAAAAGTTGAAGATGCATTGTCAGCAGAAGATGTTAGCGGCGTAAATTTAAGTTCAAAATCATATTTGTACAATGCAGATATGGTTCAAAATGAAGAAGGTAAATATGATGTTGTTATGGAGATGAAAGACTTTAATGAAGTAACGGATGCAGATAAAGCTTCATATTTGGAAAATAATTATGACAATGAGAACAACAGTGATTTATTCAATGCCTTAAAAACAGCTTCTTCGGCCAGAGAATATGAACAAAGAGAGGCTGATATATTTGGTACTTCGACTATACCAAATATGGCACAAGAAAATCTAAAAGTTCAAAGAAGCTTAGATACAACCATGATGTCAGAACTCTTTAAAGAAGGTGGCGAAGTGAGAAAGATGGTTGGTGCAGATGCAATGTTTATTGGCCGAGATGACAGAGGAACATTAACAGGTTATGACCTTACATCACAAAGTATGTATGCTTTGTACGACAAAAAGATGAACAATGAATATCGTTTGGGGTTAGGAATGAGCTTTACACATACCAATACCGATTACAACAACGATTCAAGTCGTAAGAGTTTTATGGTTCAGGGGTATGTACCGTTGACATATAGTAAAAATGGCTTTACAGCCGTATCAATGGCTCGGTTAGGATTCGCAGATGGTGATTATAATAGAAAGAGTTATCAGCATACATTTGAAGCAGATACAACGGAAATAACCTATGGATGGTTAAATGAACTGCGATATAAGATGGATCTTGGGTCTGTTAGCCTAACACCATTTGTAGGCTTAAATGCTGTTGGATGGTACCAAGATTCTATAGATGAAGGTGATGAAAGCTTAGCTTTACAAATAGCATCTTCGCATATATTCTCACTTGAAAGTGCATTAGGATTGTATTTGGATAAAGATATTGAATTTTCACCTGAACACAAACTAAATGTAAGATTGGGTGCTGGTTACTATCATGAGTTTGCAGATCCGTATCGTGGCTTAGATGCACGTATAAACGACACTATTGGTTCATATAAGTTACATGATATTGAAAATTCAGATTCAAGAGACAGAGGCATGATCTCTGCAAGAGTGAACTATGATTACAAGGATATTTCGATCTATGGAGAATTAATGCAATATCTTGAAAAAGAATATCCAATAAAAGTAGATGTGGGATTAAAATATAAATTTTAAAATAAAACAAAGAGATAACAATGCGTTAGATAAAAAAGTTATGATAAAAAGTAAAAAATACTTTATTTTAAATTTTTTTATGGTATACAACACATATAATCTTTCATAAAACTTGAAAGTGGGGTCAAAAGCCCCGCTTTTTTGTTAATAGGAATAAGGAGAAACAAATGCAAAAGCATTATTTGGCAGATATGATTGAGCCGATAGTTGAAAATTTAGGTTATGAAGTTGTAAGAATAACCACTATCGGTGAAACAAATCCGATATTACAAATTATGATTGAGCATAAAAATTATGAAGAAGAATTAACAGTAGATGACTGCGCAACGGTTAGTCGCGCTATATCTGCAGTACTGGATGAAAAGGATCCGATAGAGAATAAATATACCTTGGAGGTGAGTTCTCCTGGATTAGATAGACCATTGACGAAGATAGAGCACTTCAAACGCTATCAAGGTGAAATGATTAAAGCTGAAACAAGTGAGTTGATAGAAAAAAGAAAGCGTTTCAAAGGTATAATCAAAGATGTAACAGCGGAAGATGAAATAATCATAGAAGAAGGAGAAAACACGTATAAAGTGCCGTTCTCCCAAATAACAAAAGCAAAAATAGTATTAACCGATGAATTATGGGAAAGATATTTGAAATCTCATAAAACATCAAAAGCCTAATTTTATATGTCATAAACCCAACAAACGAGGACACTATGGAAAATATTGTAAACATGCCCAGACCGGAAATTCTAATGGTTGCAGATACTGTTGCCAGAGAGAAAAACATAGACCGCGAAGATGTATTCAAAGCCATGGAAGAGGCTATTCAAAAAGCCGGACGTTCTAAATACGGATTTGAACACGATATTCGCGTGAACATAAACCGTAAAACCGGAGCTATCACATTGGCACGCTACAGAGCTGTTGTTGATGAGATCGAGAATGAAACAACAGAGTTAACACTGGAAGAAGCAAAGAGAATAAATCCAGATGTAAAAGTCGGAGAATATATCATTGATCCTCTTCCTCCGATTGATTTCGGTCGTATTGCCGCTCAAACCGCAAAGCAAGTTATTATGCAAAAGGTTCGTGAAGCAGAACGCAATAAGCAATATGAAGAATATAAAGAAAAGATTGGTACAATTATCAATGGTACGGTAAAAAGACTGGAATTTGGAAATGTTATTGTAGATATGGGCAAAACTGAAGCTATTTTGCGCAGAGATGAATTAATTCCGAGAGAAAATTTCAAAAATGGCGACAGAGTAAGAGCTTATGTTTTGGATGTACGTCGTGAAACCAGAGGTCCTCAAATCTTCTTATCAAGAACATGTCCAGAATTTATGGCTAAATTATTTACGTCAGAAGTTCCTGAAATTTATGATGGTTTAGTAGAAATTATGGGGGTTGCCAGAGATCCTGGATCAAAAGCTAAAATTGCTGTAAGAGCAAAAGATTCATCTATTGATCCGGTTGGTGCTTGCGTTGGTTTAAGAGGTATTCGTGTTCAAGCCGTTGTAACCGAATTGCAAGGGGAAAAAATTGATATCGTTCCTTACTCCGCAGATAAAGCTCAATTTATCGTAAGTGCGTTGGCTCCAGCAGAAGTAAGTAAAGTTGTTTTAGATGAAGAAAACAATAGAATTGAAGTTGTCGTAACTGAAGATCAATATTCAGTGGCAATCGGTCGCCGCGGACAAAATGTTAAATTAGCATCTCAATTAGTCGGTGCTGATATTGATATTTTAACGGAAGAACAAGAACATGAAAGACGTGCAAACGAAAACAGAATTAAATCTGAACGTTTCGTTTCTGCATTAGACGTAGATGAAATGATTGCACATGTTCTTATTTCAGAAGGCTTCTCAACAGTTGATGAAATTGCGATGGTTGATGTTTCTGAATTAGCATCAATAGACGGTTTTGATGAAGATTTGGCAGCTGAATTACAAAGCAGAGCTAAAGAATTCGTTAAAAAACGCAATGAAGAATTTGTTGAAAAGAGCAAGACCTTGGGTGTTGATGATAGCTTGAAGACAATCTCTGGTCTTGACCAAGACATGATAATAAGCCTAGCTGAAAATGGCGTAAAGACATTGGATGACTTAGCTGACCTAGCCGCGGACGAATTGATTGAAATTTTAGGCGATGGAGTCATTACCGAAGTTGAAGCAAATCGTATCATCATGGCAGCTCGTGAGCATTGGTTTGCTGATGAGGATAAGCAATAAGCGAGGTCAATATGTCGAGAGAGCTGATTGAGCGTAAATGCATAGTAGAAGGCGTAAGCAAACCAGGCAACGAGTTATTGCGGTTTGTTGAGTTAAACAATGAACTTTTGCCGGATTTTAATAAAAAACTTCCGGGAAAAGGAATGTATGTAAGCTGCAATCGGCTCTCTGTTATAAAAGCGATAGAAAAAAAGATTTTCCATAAAGTAAGTCGCCATAATTTAAGAATTTCGGAAAATTTTATTGAGATTGTAGAAAATTTAATAAAAGAAAAAGCGTTAACAGGTCTGAATATGGCAAGAAAAGCCGGAGTACTTGTATGCGGTTTTGAAAAAGTTAAAGAGGTAATTCAAAAAAACAAAGTAGATTTTATTATAGAAGCACGAGATGCCGGTGAAGATGGTAAAGAAAAGATAGCATTTCTTGCTAAAAATATTGAAAAATTTAATTTATTTAGTATAGATGAATTAGATAGAGCTTTAAATAAAGAAAATACAGTGCATATAGCTGTACTAAAAAGCGATATGTCACGCAATGTGTATGAAAATTTAAAGAAGTATCAAAACTTTTTATATAACGGAGAAAATAACGAATGACAGAAGATAATGGCAAAAAACTAACATTATCCGGAAAATCGACCCTCACATTGAAAAAAACAAATACCCCATTAAAGTCCGAGGGCAGAAAGATTGTACAGGTAGAAGTAAGAAAAAAGAGATTTGTAAATACAAATACTCAAGCTCCGGCACAGCCGAAAGTTGAGATTGATGAAGTTTTAGCTCAAAAGATTGAACTTATCAATAAGGGTAAAGAACACGAAGCCCAAAAGAAACAAGAAGAAGCAGAAAAGGCTTTATTAAGACAAAAGCAAAAAGAGGAAGAAGAAGCAAAAGCTGCCGCAGAAAGAGCAGAAGCAGAGAAAAAGGCTGCAGAAAAAGCTGAAGAAGAGAAAAGAATAGCAGAAAAAGCAGCAGCAAAAGAAAAAGAACGTCAAGATAATAAAATAAATGATTATCCAGAAAATGAAGAAAAGCTTCATAACTATAAGCATAGAAAAGAAGATTATGAAGACGATGATGAGGATGATGAGGAATACTATAGTAAAAAAAGCAAAAAATCGTCTTCGGAATCTGGAAAATCAATGAGTAAAGAAGAAGCTTTCGAACAAGAAAGAAAAAAGATACAAAAACGTAGTTTTGAAACTCCAAAACGCAATACAAAAATAAATATAAATTCATATATGTTTGGGGACGAAGACGAGGATGATTACGGATATGGAGCACCACGTCGTCGATATAAAAAGAAAGCTCCCAAACCACAAGTTCAACAGCAAGCTCCTCAAGAAAAAATTATAAAAGAAGTTATAATTCCGGAAATCATTACGGTTCAAGATTTAGCAAACCGTATGGCAGAAAAAAGTGCTGATGTAATAAAAAAATTGATGTCACTTGGGGTAATGGCCACCATCAACCAAGTAATTGATGCTGATACGGCACAAATAGTTGTTGAAGAAATGGGACACAAATTTAAGCGTGTAGCAGAAAGTGATGTGGAAGAAGGATTGACTGGTCCCAAAGATACAGAAGCTGATTTATTGCCGCGTCCTCCGGTTGTAACGGTAATGGGACACGTTGACCATGGTAAGACTTCTTTGTTGGATGCTCTGAGAGAAACGAATGTAGCAGCAAAAGAAGCCGGAGGTATTACTCAACATATCGGTGCATATCAAATTACTTTGCAAAATGGTCAAAAAATTACATTTATTGATACGCCGGGACACGAAGCCTTCTCAGAAATGCGTGCCAGAGGAGCCAAAGTAACGGATATTGTTGTTTTGGTTGTTGCTGCAAATGATGGTATCAAACCACAAACAGTTGAAGCAATACGTCACGCGCAAGCAGCAAATGTGCCAATCGTTGTAGCAATTAACAAGATTGATTTGCCTGGAGCAGATCCTATGAAAGTCAAAACCGAACTCTTGCAACATGGTATTGCTGTTGAAGAAATGGGTGGCGAAAGTTTGTGTGCAGAAGTTTCCGCAAAGAAGAGAATAAATATTGATAAATTGGTGGAAGCAATTTTATTGCAAGCAGAAATTTTGGATTTGAAAGCAAATCCAAACCGTGCAGCAGAAGGTGCCGTGATTGAAGCCAAAATGGAAAAAGGTCGTGGTAATGTTGTAACCGTACTTGTTCAAAATGGTACATTGAAGGTTGGAGAAGTATGTATTGCAGGTAAAGAATGGGGACACGTTCGTGCCATGTTTAATGAAAATGGTAAGAAAGTGTTTGAAGCAACTCCGGCAACTCCAGTTGAAGTATTAGGTCTGCAAGGAACTCCATCAGCCGGTGATGACTTTATTGTTGTAAAAGATGAGAACCAAGCACGTGAAGTAACCAGCTATCGTATTCGCAAAGAGCGTGAAGCTAAGTTGGTAAAGAGCGCTAAATCAGCTATGGAACAAATGCTTGATAAGATTAAATCAGGTGAATCAAAACAATTGTCAGTGATTATTAAAGCAGATGTTCAAGGTTCTATTGAGGCAATAGAAGGAACAATTAACAAGTTATCCACGAGTGAAGTTTCAGTACATGTATTGCATTCTGCTGTTGGTCCTATTTCTGAATCAGATGTAACCTTGGCAAAAGCTTCAAATGCCTTTATTATCGGATTTAACGTTCGAGCAATTCCGCAAGCAAGAGATATGGCTCGCCGTGACGGTATCGACATTAGATACTATTCTATTATTTATGATGTGGCAGATGATGTAAAGAAAGGTCTTGAAGGGTTGCTGTCACCGGAAATTCGCGAGAAGTTCTTGGGATATGCAGAAATTCGTAACGTATTTAATATCACTGGTGTAGGAAAGGTCGGTGGCTGTATGGTAACCGAAGGTCTTGTAAAACGCGGTGCTAAAGTAAGATTATTAAGAGATAACGTTGTTATCCATGATGGAAATTTAGCTCAGTTGAAACGATTTAAAGAAGACGTTAAAGAAGTTAAAGAAGGTTATGAATGCGGTATGAGTTTTGAGAACTACAACGATATTCAGGTAGGTGACTATATTGAATGTTATGAACTTGAAACAATTGCAGCCAAACTCTGATAGGAGATAAAGTCATGGTAATACGCGGAAGTAAAGAACCATCTCAACGTCAGTTGCGGATAGCTCAAGAGATAAAGAAAATTATAGCCGGAGCTTTGGAAAAAGGAATGGTAAGAAATCCTTTAATCTTGGATAATCTAGTAACGATAACAGATGTAGATATTTCACCGGATTTGAAATATTGCACAGTTTACTTCATGACTTTGAATGGGCAGAATTTAGGTCAAATAGAAGATGACTTAAATGCAGAAACATGGGGTATGAAAAAGCTTATTGCATCAAAATTAAAGCTCCGCTATACGCCAGATTTAAACTTCAGAATAGATACATCTTTTGAAGAAGTAGATAAAATTGAGCAACTATTAAGAGATCCCAAAGTTGCTAAAGATTTAAAGTCTGAAGATACTGAATAAGAAAATCCCCCATCTTATAAAGGTGGGGATTTTTGATGAAAGGAGAGAAAATGAAGGGGTTTATAGCAGAATTTAAAAAATTTGCAATGCGGGGCAACGTCATAGATATGGCTGTTGGTATCATTATCGGAGCATCTTTCGGAAAAATAGTGGATTCGCTGGTAAAAGATATTTTAATGCCACCGATTGGATTGATTTTAGGTAGGGTAGACTTTTCAGATTTGAAATTGGATTTAACTAAAGGAGAAAATCCAGTTAGCATAAATTATGGATTATTTATCAATGCGTTGATTAGCTTTTTAATAGTAGCATTTGCCGTTTTTATCTTAATAAAGGCAATAAATAAATTGCAAAAAAAAGTAATAAAAGAAGAAAAAGCAGCTGAACCTAAAGTGAAAGAGTGTCCATATTGCTGTTCAGAAATACCTGTACAAGCAAAACGCTGTCCTCATTGTACTTCGGAATTACATTAACAAGAAGAACTATCTTCCCTGATGATATAAAGCCTGAGATATTTCGGCCGAAGTTAAGACTTTTGTTTTAGAAACCGTATGTTCGGAGTTTTCCAAAGATTTTTCTCTTTTTTGAGCAAGATCATCACGCTGATCTAAACGGCTGACAGTATAAGTTGTTTTTCCTAAATCAGGGGAAAGAGTTTGTATACCGCCGATATTCCTCTCTTGGATATTATCCGTATAATAAATCATATTATTATTGGGGTTACAGCAATTAAGCATAAGCTCTTTTAGTTTTAAATCAGCATCAGGAGAACGATTAACAATATTTTCGTATTGCTGACGAATATATTTATCTTTAGCTTCGTCATTTTTTAGGTTTAAGCCGTCAAGATAACCATCAATAGCTAATAATCCATCGGTAGAGGGAGAAAATTCAGTATATTTAGATGTCAAATTCTGAGCAAAATCCTGAGACGGCATCATGGAAGATAAACAGTCTTCAGGAATGTCAATTTTAATACCATATCCAATATCCAAATTTTTAGTCATATCTATAAGAATTTGTTTGTGTTCGCGCGCGGCAATAATCTGATTCATAATATTAGCCGATCCGCAATCTTGAGCCTCATCAATAAATTGACTTTGTGCATAAGCCGGTAAATAATCCTTATCCCAACTAAGAGATGCAACATTGATAATACGAGAAAGAGATTCTTTGGAATTATAATCAAAACCATTTTTTTCTATTTCTGTTTTAAGTTCAGGAATCTGGCTAAATATATCAGAAAGAGGTTGTTTTTCTCCATTTATTTCAATAGTTTCCATGCCAGCATCTTTACATTGTTTCCAAATATTAGCTAAAGACAAACATTGAATAGTATAAGCTACTTTTTCAGTAACGAAATTTTTTTCAACAAGCATATCAGGAGTTTGATATTCTCTAAGCATAGCGTCAGTTTGTCCCCGCGCATCATGAAAAGAGTGCCCTTTCTCATGGTAAAAAGTAGCAATATCGGCAGGAGTATCACTTAAAAGTAATTTAGAAGTCCAAGAAGGCGGTAGAGATTGCAATTTTTGTTGTAGATCTTCAGATATAATCCACTTGGGTTGATGAATTTTTTTATCATTTGGATCAAAATGAGCCATTCCATTATATTGATATAAATCTTCTTTAGAATTAACCTCTCTGGTTTCGCGAGCAATTTCAGGATTAATGGAAGCAAAGTTAGATTTATACTTTTCAAAATCCGTATCAAGTTCATCCACAGCAACAAATCCCGGAAAAGGGCCGATAGCCGTTTGCTCAATAGAAAGTTGTCTATTAGCATCTGAAACAGGAGCATTAAATTGACTGGCTAATTTTTTTTCTACATTATTTTTAACGTCTAAGTATGTTTCAGGATCCTCACGAATTATATCCGCACGTTGAGCATCAAAACTCATTTCAGAGCGAGTTTTCTCAGTTTCGGAAGAAAATGTAGAATTTTCTTGAGCCTGAGCCACAGTTACACCACTCAAAGCAACAACCATCGCTGCTGTTTTAGTTTTCTTCTTAATTTCCTCCAAAGTAGCCATATCCATTTCCTAATGATATATAGAAAAAGTATATCATAAAAAAAGGAGAAAGTAAACTACTTCTAAGAAGCATCAATGATATCAATATCTTTACGAAAGAACTCATATATAACCAATACGATACCAGACAAGACCAAAGGCAGGAGGTAATAAATAATACGATAAGCGATAAGGGCTCCAAATAAAATAGCTTGATTATCTTGTCCGGGAAGAATATTAGAAAAGACTAATTCAAAAACACCCAAACCGCCAGGTACTTGACTATAGACACCTAAAACTTGAGCAATGATAAAAGCGCCCATAAAGGTTACAAAATCAATCTCAACGAAGCAAATCAAAACAGAATAAAGTACCAAAGAAGCCATTACAATATCAATACTACCAATAAAGACCTGTTCTAAAGCTAACTTGAGATTAGGCATTTTAAAATCAATACCTTTTATAACCAAATCTTTTTTATAGTATACACTGGCCCATAAATAGATAGCTAAACCAATAACTGAAAGTATCATGGTAATTAATGTTGACATTTTAGTAGAATCATTTCCACCAAAAGCGTGTTCTGGTGTCAAGACATATCCAACAATAATAAGAAAGAAGCAAGCAACTAAATAAGTAAAGCCTGAAAAAGTAACCATCTTAACAATATCACCGGGACAAATTCCCCAGCGAGAGTAAAATCGATAGCGTACTGTTCCCCCTGAAACAATAGCATGTCCGGCGTTATTACTGATAGAAAAACCGACAAATCCAGTTAAAATCCATTTCCATGCGACCAATTTTTTCTTAATATATTTGAGCGCCAGATAATCATATGTTGATAAAGCAACATATCCAATAAAAGATGCAGTAAGGGCATAAAGAAGGTTACTAAAAGGGATACTGAACAAAGCATTTTTAAGTTCTCCCAGTGAATATTTCGATAATTGTCGGTATATCATATAAGCAGCTAATGCAAAAAAGAACAACCCGAGCCAAGAAACAAGTTTATTTAAAATTGTCGAAATATTCACTTTTATACTCCATTATAAAAAAATCATTCATCAGTTTTAATATCAAAACGTTGATTAGAATCAACATATGCCCGCAAACTCTTTCCAAAAGTCTTTCTGATAAAAGCCGTTAAATCAGAAGGTTTAAACTTATAGTTTTCAGCATCAGCTTGGACTTGTAACAAATCGTTGATTTTAAGAGATTTCTCTAATTTGTCGCGATTCTCTATGGCTTCATCAATACCAAGTACGGATGCAACATTATAAAGCATATAAGCCTTTTTAATGTCTTTTGTATAGAGTGTACCAGTTGCATAAATATCAGCTAAACGGGTAAGTGCTTCAGAATTTCCTTGTTGTGCAGATTCATCAAGATATTGAATGGCACGATTATAATTTTTAGTAGTTCCCAATCCATCAATATAAAAATCAGCTAAAACCAATTGAGCTTCATCATATTGAGCATCGGCAGCCTCTTTAATAAGTTTAAAGGCCTTTTTGTAATCACGTTCTACAAAAAATCCTGTATAGTAAGCATATCCCAGTAAGAACTTTGCGGAGTTATTCGTTTTTTGAGCTTGATTTAAGAGATAAAAAACTTTATCAAAGTCTTGTTTGCTCTTATTTTTTGAATCAGCACCCAGATAAATGATTGCCAGATTAACAGCGGCATCATTACTGCCAAGATGAGCAGCCTGTTCAAAATACTCCATGGCTTTTTTATAGTCGACTTTAGTTCCCAGTCCATTGAAATACAAACTACCTAAATTATTAAGAGCGACGGCACTTTTTTTCTCAGCTGCAAGTTGATAAAAATAGAGGGCTTGAGTATAATCAACTTTAACCCCTTTAACACCATACAAATACATATATCCCAAATCAAGTTGCGCCTCAGTATCGCCATTAAGGGCAATTTGGCGCAGCTCTTCTAAAGTCAAATCTTTCTTAGTCTTAGAATTAGTATTCTGTTCAAATAATTCAAGAGTATCGCCTGAGGTAGAAGTAACTTTACTAGTCGTCGTTTTTGAGATTTTATTATCAGACGTAATCTGTTGAATATCAACGATTGAAGAGGAAACCTCGGAAGAATTATGAGTTTGCGCATAAATATTAGATGCGGAACAAAGATACAAACAACAAAAAACAAGATTAAATTTTTTCATAAAATTCCATCCCTCAGACAAATATCAACCAAAGAACAAGATAGAGCAAAAAAATATTGCTTTCAACAAAAAATAAAGTATAAAGAACAGATTGTAAATTCTAAAACACAAGATATCCTGTTAAAAAAATGGTAAAAGAAGCTCCAATATATACTTTAAGAGAAATTAGTTTAACTTTTGGCGTTCGCCCTCTGTTTACATCTGTTAGTTTAAATATAAGTCGAGGCGATAAGATATGTCTGGTCGGACGTAACGGAAGTGGAAAATCAACCTTATTAAAAGTCATATCCGGTATACAAGCTCCTGATAATGGTGAAGTATTCGTTCAACCCGGAATAAAAATAAGCTATATGGAACAAAATGGAGATTTTTCGGCGTATCCTACCCTTTTTGATGTTATCTTGTCGGGGCTGGATGAAGAAGAAAGAGAAAGTCAAAAATACAAAGCCGATATATGGGCAGAATGTTTTGAAATAAAAAAACAGGTATCGCCACAAACTGCATCTGGTGGAGAATTAAAAAAAGCCGCTTTAGCCAGAGCATTGATATCAGAACCAGATATATTATTGTTGGATGAGCCGACAAACCATTTAGACATCACAACAATAGAAAAGCTTGAGGAAATTGTAAAAGATTTTCAAGGAGCCGTTGTAGTCATTAGTCACGATAGGTCATTTCTAACACATATTTCTAATAAAACACTTTGGTTGGACAGAGGTGTGGTTTATTCAAATGAGAAAGGGTTTACAGCGTTTGAAGAATGGCAGGACGAAATTATCAATCAAGAAATTATAAAAGAAAAAAATCTAAATAAGAAAATAGAAGAAGAAACCGAGTGGCTTCATAAAGGAGTTACAGCCAGACGGCGCCGAAACCAAGGTAGACTAAGAAGGTTACAACAATTACGTCAAGAACGCCGCGATCAAATTAAAAAGACCGGAAATATAGATTTGGAAATAAAAGAAGCAGCCATACAATCCAAATTAGTTATAGAAGCAAAGCATATATTCAAAAGTTTTGGCGAGCAAGATATTGTCAAAGATTTCTCTTTGCGTGTATTAAAAGGTAACAGAATAGGTATTGTGGGACCTAATGGGGCTGGCAAGACAACCTTGATTAAGTTATTAACTCAACACATGGAACCTGATAGAGGATTTGTGCGTATGGGAAAAAATCTGGAAATGGCTTATTTTGATCAAAACAGAACAATGCTGGATCCAAATAAAACTCTATGGCGAACATTATGCGGAGAGGGTGACCACATATATGTTCGAGGTCACTATCGCCATGTTATTGCATATTTGAAAGATTTTTTATTTACGCCGGAACAAGCGCAAAGTCCGGTATCATGTCTGTCCGGTGGTGAAAAAAATCGTTTAATGTTGGCTTTGTCTTTGGCAAAAGAATCAAATTTTTTAGTTTTGGATGAGCCGACAAATGATTTGGATATGGATACATTAGACTTACTGCAAGAAGTTTTAGATGAATATCAAGGAACAATTTTGTTAGTTAGTCACGATAGAGATTTTTTAAATAAAATCACAACTTCTATGCTGTATATGCGCGGTGATGGAAGCGTGATTGAACATGTAGGAAATTATGAGGAGCTGTATAAAAAATACATAGGGCCTCATCAAAAAGATGGAAAAAAGAAAAGTGTGCAAGATAGCAGCAAAAAAACAATGAACGCGTACAATCAGAAAAAAATACAGAAACAAAAAAGGTGCGGTTGAGTTATAAAGACCAAAGATTGTATGAAGTATTGCCGGATGAAATTGCACAAATAGAACAAGAGATAAAAGCGATAGAGGGAGAACTTTCCAATCCGTCATTGTATGCGGAAAATGAAAAGAAATTCTATGAGTTAAGCCAAAAATTGGAAACACTAAGGATTTCTCGCGAAGAAAAAGAAAATAAATGGCTTGAGTTGGAAATGCAAAAAAATCAGTGAGGCTATTTAAAACAGGTATAATACCAGACAAGTTAAGCAACTGCGCTTTTTAGCTAAAGGAAAGAAAAATGATAAAAAAAGAAAAGATTCCACAGGCAAAGCTCAGTTCTGAATTGTCTGACATTAAAAATACAAACCGTTTATTTTTAGAGTTATTATATGATTTAAGCAAATATCCTCATACTCAAAGTTCAAAACATCTGGTGCGTCAAGGCCTTTTTGACTTTGAGAAAAACTATGTATTCAGAGCATTAAAGCAAAAAAGAAAATAGAAACTAATTTTGAGAAATTAGAATTTAAGTAAATGAAACCAAGCGCAGTAGCTTAACTTTCAAAGGTTAGAGATTAACCATGAAACATAGCACGCCAAGAAGGGCTATAGAAGCAAAAATTCCGGCAAAAACATCGTCAAGCATAACGCCATAAGCATTTTTAATTTTAGAGTCGGCATACTTTACCGGTCCCATTTTAAGGATATCAAAAAATCTAAAAAAGACAAAACCCGAAACATAGTAAATAGCAGAAATCCAGCCGGTTAAATATTCCGGCGCCATAAAAGCAACAAAAGAAAAAGTAACGAGTTGTCCAACTGTTTCGTCAATAACAACTTTGGAAGGATCTTCATCTCCACAATCTTTAATAACCGCATCGGTTGCAAAAACACCGATAATAAAAATAAGCACAGCTGCTGTAATTAGAGCATAAAAGCCACCAAAATAGATAAGTGCATAAGCGAGAGGTAATGTGCCGAGCGAGCCCATGGTTCCTGGAGCAAATTTAGACAGCCCAAGTCCAAAATAAGTGGCAATAACATAAGCTAATTTTTTATTCATGACACAACCTCTGCAAAATAAATCCACTACCATCAATCTATAAAGTTATTCTGTGAATTTATAGTCAGAAAAAAAATTATCCACGAATAATTAACAATTTCATGATAAAAAAACTCAAGGAGATAAGATATGTCTAAAAAGTTTTTTTATATAGCGGCGGCTGTTTTGGTCGGAGCAATAGGTGTTGTGCTAATGCAAATACTTAAAACTGAAACAGAACAAGAGGTTAAGAAAGAACAAGCATTTATAAATAAGAGCGAGCCAAGCCAACCTCAAAAAATTAAGCTACAATTAAACAAGTGTACCGATGAAAAAAAGGAAGTGAATATCGTTTTAATAACCGATTCTCGTTATACACCACCAACAAGCACTTCAATGTATTCTGCAATAAAAACGAAATGTGACACGACCATATATAACTTCTATATAATTGCGGAAAATATAACCAAACAAGATGAAAATATGTTACGCAGTTTAGAAAAACTGGCTCCTCAAACAGTGCGAGTAAAAATAATTCCACAACAAGAGTTGGATATTCCTTATGAAAATATGCAACGCTTTATGCAATATAAAGTCGGAATGCATAAGATTTATTTACCGCAAACACTCAAAGATGTAGATAAAGTAATTTATATGGATGGAGATACCATTGTTTTAAAAGATTTAAGAGAGTTGTACGATATAGACGTTTCACAAGTATACGCAGCGGTAGCAAAAGATGGTATATTTTACCGTTTCCCGAAAGAAATGGCAGAAATCGGATTAGATAAAAGAGGGTTTTATTTCAATAGCGGCGTTATGTTGTATAATCTAAAAAAACAGCGAGAAGATAACATTGTTGAAGAGTTAGAAACATACATAAAAACGCACGAAGATTTTTTTGGAGATCAAGATGTGCTTAATGTAGTATTCGGAAATAAACTAAAATTGATGTCTTATAGATACAACTGTATAAGCACTTTTTTTGAAGAAGATGATTTAAATTTTTTAAGTAAATACTTTGGTGAAAATCTGCCTTCACAGACCTTCAACATATATGAAAATTCAACTATAATTCACTATGCGGGAGATAAACCATGGCAAGAAAATTATCGTCCTGAATTTTTAAAAGAGTTATGGTTTAGATTTTATAATGAGATGATGAGGTTTCAATGACACCAAAAGTTAAATATTTATTTTATGGAATAATAGGTTTATTTGTTATATCAATCATAGCGGTGTTCGGTTTAAGACCCAAAGCTGTTAATTTGGTGTATATGACAGATACTAAATATTTGCCGTATATGATGGTGTCATTGAGTTCAGCCATAAAAAACAAATTACCGGAAAGTAAGTATCACATTCATGTTGTCGGGAAAGATATAGATGCAGAGGATATTGCAAACCTGAAATCAATGAAAACTTCAAATGTCAGCATAGAAGTTTATCCGAGCCGAGAATTAGAGTTGGACTATAAACGTTTAGGACGTTTCGAGTCGTTTAAAGTGTCGTTACAAAAAATATTTCTGGCGGAGTATTTGCCGTATTTGAATAAAGTTTTATATTTGGACGCGGATACTTTGGTACAAGGTGATTTGAGTGAGATGTATGAAACGGATATATCAGATAAATATGCGGCAGCGGTAAAAGATGGTTTGATGTATCAATTTCCTGAACATATAAAAGAAATAAATCTGACGGAGCGTGACTTTTATTTCAATAGCGGTGTTATGCTGTTAAATTTAGATAAGATACGGCAAGACGATATTATCCGCAGAGCTACCATTTATTTTAACACACATAATGAAGTCTTTGGCGACCAAGATGTCCTCAATATTGTGTTTGGTAAGGATGTTAAACCTTTATCATATATGTATAACTGCAATAGCGTATTTTTTGAAGAAAAAGATGCCGATTTTTTGAGCAATTTTTTTCAGGAAAGTGTTCCGCAAACGTCTCGAGAGGTTTATGATAATGCCGTAATTTTGCATTTTGCCGGTCATAAGCCATGGACACCATGGTTTACGCATACATATCTAAAACCACTATGGTATAGTTATACAAAGGAAATACCGATAAAATATCAGCAGATGTTTTAATTTGTCTTGCACAAATCAGAAATAGCGAATATCATCCGAATAATATATAAAAAGGAAATAAAGCATGGTAAAAGTAGTAACGTTCGGATGCCGCATAAATAGCTATGAAAGTGAAGTATTCAAAGAGAAATTAAAAGATTATGACAATTTGGTTGTCATAAATACATGTGCTGTTACGTCAGAAGCAGAAAGACAATGCCGCCAGACAATTCGTAAAATGAAAAAAGAAAATCCTGAAGCAAAAATAGTAGTAACCGGATGTGCAGCGCAAGTGAGCGCTGAAAGATTTGCAGCCATGCCGGAAGTTGATTTGGTACTGGGAAATAAAGAAAAGACCGAAATAGAAAAATATCTGGTTTCACAAGAAAAGAAAATCGTCGGAGATATTTTTTCGTTTGCAGGCTATGACGCTTATATGATAACAGGTTTTGAAGGCCGAGAAAGAGCTTTTGTTGAAATTCAACAAGGGTGCGACCATCGTTGTACATATTGCATAGTTCCATATGCCAGAGGCGCAAATCGTTCGGTAAAAAAAGAAAAAATAATTGAACAGATACGAATTTTATTGCAACAAGGATTTAAGGAAATCTGTTTAACGGGAATTGATGCTTGTTCGTATGAGCCAAGTTTTAGTGAATTAGTGGCAGAGATTTTGCAAGAATTTCCGGATTTACCATCATTACAGTTTGGTTCTTTGGATCCAGCGGCTATTGATGAACGGTTTATTGATTTGGTTAGGAAATATCCGAATATCCATCCGTATTTTCATTTTTCAATACAATCAGGAGATAATTTGATATTAAAAAGGATGAGACGTCGTCATAGTAGGGAAGATGTGATAAATTTATGTAAAAAATTAAGAGAAGTTCGTCCTGAAAGTGTATTCGGTGCAGATTTTATTTGCGGATTTCCAACAGAAACGGAAGAAAATTTTATAAATACGATGAAATTGGTAGAAGAAGCCGATATAGAAAAGTTACATGTTTTTCCATATTCGGAACGTCCCGGAACACCAGCCGCAAGAATGCCGCAAGTTCCGGTTAATATAAGAAGAGAACGAGCAGAAAGATTAAGAAACCTGCGAAAGGAGAAAAAATGAGCAATTTTTTTCAAAAACTAGGTTTGGGATTAAAGAAAACATCAAAAAATTTAAGCCAAGGCATAAGTGATATTTTCACTAAAGAAAGCCTGTCGGAAGATGTGATAACGGATTTGGAAGAATTGCTATATAGCGCAGATGTGGGTGTCAAAGCCTCATCAGAGATTGTTGGAAATTTTACCTCCAAGAAATTTGAAAAAGGGAGCGATATTACGGCAATCAAACAAGAGTTATGCAAAGATATAACCGCAATATTAAAAAAATCCGAACAGGAATTTGTTATCGATACAACTAAAAAGCCTTTTGTTATTTTAATGGTGGGTGTAAATGGCGCAGGCAAAACAACCACGATTGGAAAATTGGGTAAAAAATTTGCCAAAGAAGGATACCAAGTTTCATTTATTGCCGGCGATACATTTAGAGCGGCGGCGGTGGAGCAGTTGGAGATTTGGGGCGCTCGTAATAGCATTCGTGTATTTTCAGGTGAAACGGGATGTGATAGTGCCGGACTATGTTATGATGGTTTGGTAAAAGCAATAAAAAAAGGGGACGATATAGTATTTATTGATACGGCAGGTCGCTTGCAAAATAAAAAAGGCTTGATGGAAGAGCTACAAAAGATTGTTCGTGTGATAAAAAAAGTGATTCCAGATGCTCCTCATAAAACTCTAATAACCATAGATGCAACAACCGGACAAAATGGGTTAGATCAAGTAAAAACATTTAAGGATTTAGTAGATGTGAATGGGGTTGTTGTAACCAAATTAGATGGTTCATCACGAGGTGGTATATTAATAGCCATCGCATCAGAAACTTCTATTCCTGTTTATTATGTAGGGGTAGGAGAGCAAGTTGATGATATGGATACGTTTAAGGCTGAAGAATTTGCAAAAGGATTATTAGATTTATGATGGATTTAAGTTTTGATTTTGAAGAAAAAACACCGGAAAAAGAAACAATAGCCACACAACCGCAAGCTAAAACTGTTACGGAATTATCTAATGAGATAAAAAGATATGTGGAAGGTAATTTTAATCATGTTTTGGTCAGAGGTGAAATTTTTGGTGCTAAAAGAGCAGATTCGGGGCATTGGTATTTATCGTTAAAAGATGAGAACGCGGTATTATCGGCAGTATGCTGGCGAGGTGTAGCTTCTTCACTAAAAGTCAAAATAGAGGATGGACTAGAGGTAATTGCAACTGGAAAAATCACGACATTTTCGGGAAAATCATCTTATCAGCTTGTTATAGAAAGTTTAGAGCCGGCAGGACAAGGTGCATTGCTGAAATTGTTGGAAGAGCGTAAACAACAATTCATCAAAGAAGGATTGTTTGATGTAAGTCACAAAAAGCCCATACCATTTTTACCGAAAACGATAGGCGTTGTATCCAGTGCATCAGGAGCAGTAATCAGAGATATTATTCATCGTATTCGTGATAGATTTCCAAGTTATGTTTTGCTCTGGCCAACACCGGTACAAGGAGAAGGCGCAGCAGAAAAAGTGGCAGCAGCAATTAAAGGTTTCAACGCATTGCCTAAAGGTGGAGAAATCAGCAGACCTGATGTTATCATTGTAGCCAGAGGCGGTGGCAGTTTAGAAGATTTATGGCCATTTAACGAAGAGATTGTGATAAGGGCTGTTTACGATTCTGATATACCGATAATCTCAGCGGTGGGGCACGAAACAGATACTATGTTAATAGACTATGTTTCTGATAAAAGAGCTCCGACGCCGACTGGTGCAGCGGAATTTGCCGTTCCAGTCAAAAGTGAATTGGTCATGAACATGAGTATCTTGGACAATCGCATGAGGAATGCAATGCGCCGTAGCCTTGAAGAATATAAAAATAAAATAGAAGGTTTAGGACGAGGTATTCCGAATTTACAACAAATTCTAAATGAGAATATTCAAAAGTTAGATTATCGCTGGGAAAGATTGCTAAATGCAGTTAAGAATGTTTTGATGCAGAAAAAAAATGCGTTGGTTCTAGCTGAAATAAAACCGGTATATATTAATACAATGGTTGAAAAATATACCGAAAGATTACAAGGACTAGGTCACCGGTTGGAAGGAGTTTCTGTTGAATCGGTTTTAAGACGTGGTTTTGCATGGATTAAAGGTAACCAAGGTCAAACAATTTACGGAAAAGCTTCTGCTGAGCAGGAAACGGAATTGACAATCCATTTTGCAGATGGAGAAATAAAAAGCTATATATCACCACAAACGTCAACGGAAAACGAAAATTCAAATACCCCAATAAAACCTATAAAAAAGAAAAAGATAACTGAAAAAGAAGAAAATAAGCAAGAAAGTTTATTTGATTTTTAACCAATCCCCCCTATACTTCACGAAAACAAAGAAAGGATAAAAAGATGGATATGCAAGTATTTTGGTTATCAGTCGTTCAAGGATTGACAGAGTTTTTGCCGGTAAGTTCTTCTGGTCATTTAATTTTATTTTCCAAATATATGTCATTTACCGATCAAGGGCAGGTAATTGACATAGCCTTGCATATCGGTTCGTTGATAGCGGTTGTTTTATATTTTTGGCGAACTTTCAAAGAAATGTTGGTGGATTTAATAAAAGAGAAATTTCAGCCAAACTTTCAAGTAGACGGTGTGCGTTTGGCGTATTTTATTATATGTGCCACAATACCTGCAATCGTAATTGGCGGTGCGTTAAAATATATCGGGATGGATTGGGTTAGAAGTACCAAATTAATCGGATGGCTGTTGATAATTTATTCTGTCATTTTATGGTATGCCGATACAAAATTTAACACAGAAAAAACATTAAAAGATATGAAAATGAGTGATGCTTTATGGATTGGCTTTGCACAATGTTTAGCCTTTTTACCGGGGACAAGCCGTTCAGGTGTAACGATAACGGTTGGACGCTTTTTAGGTTATAACAGAAGTGAAGTTGCAAAATTTTCCATGTTGTTGTCGGTTCCTGCAATTTTAGCCGCTGGAATTTTAGCTATGCACGAGATATATAACGGCGGAGAATTAAGCCAAATAATAATGGCTTATCAAGCAATAAGTTGGTCGTTTATCTTTTCGTTTTTAGCAATATTTTTGATGATGCAATGGCTGCGTTATGCAACATATTTACCGTTTGTAATATATCGTATCCTTTTAGGAATAGGATTATTGTTAGATGCGTACAATGTGTTGTAGCCAAGCAAAATAAAAAAGTATTGACTAATATAAAAAAAACAAGTATTAAAAAAACGTTGCTCTGGTGGCGAAATTGGTAGACGCGCATGCTTCAGGTGCATGTTGCCTCAGGCAGTGGAAGTTCAAGTCTTCTCCAGAGCACCAATAAAAAGCCTCCATAAGGAGGCTTTTTGTATGAGAAAGAAGATGTCGGATAATCAAGAAATATCTCAAAAACTATTAGCATGGTATCAAGAATACGGCAGGGATTTACCTTGGCGCGTGAAAGGCAGAGCACATCCCAATCCTTATGTGATTTTGGTATCAGAGTTCATGCTTCAGCAAACAACCGTAAAAACGGTTATTCCTTATTTTAAGCGATTTATGGAGCGTTTTCCGACAATAGAAAGTTTAGCAAAAGCCACGCAAGAAGAAGTATATACGATGTGGCAAGGCTTAGGATATTATACAAGAGCACGCTCATTGCATAAGACAGCACAAATTGTTGTTAATGAATATGGCGGTAAATTTCCTCAACGTAAAGCGGAAGTATTAAAATTAAAAGGCATCGGAGAATACACGGTTGCCAGCTTTTTAGCCTTAGCATATAATCAGCCGGAAACTGTAATAGACGGTAATGTAATGAGGATAATCAGTAGGTTATATCATTTAACCCAGCCTTTGGATGAGATAAAAGAAACAATACGCGAGAAGGCGATAAAGTTAACTGATCGGGAGAACGCAGCGGATTATGCGTCGGCAATTATGGATTTAGGAGCGATGATATGTACACCCAAAAATCCTCAATGTTTATTGTGTCCACTAAAAGATGTGTGCCAATCAAAAGATAAAGCGGATTTAGAACAAATACCGATTCGTCGAAAGTTGGGGAAAAAAGAAAAACATGGAAGCGTCTACTTAATACAAAATAGTGAGGGCGAATATTTGTTGCGTAAACGAACTGAGCCGGGATTGTTAACCGGACTATATGAATTTCCTTGGAAAGATGAAGGAAAAATCTGGGAGAACGCAGAAGATAGCGGAAAAACAGTAACCCACATTTTTACGCATATAAAATTAACGCTGTGCATATACAAAATAAAAAGTGATAAGCCATTATGGCCCGACAGCTTTTTTGTACCAAAGGATAGACTTTCAGATTATCCATTATCGACGTTGATGAAAAAAGTAATGAGTAAAGAAAGTAATGAGTAAAGCATAAAAAAGCCCCTGACATCACTTAAGATGAACAGGGGAAACGTTTTAGCGGTTAAAAACAGAATCACGATAAGCCCATTCCATGGCACGATCCAAGAATTGTTTGCATTTCTCTAAAGAAAAGAGCCCATCATCGCCTTTAAGCTTTCCTTTAGCATCAATAAAAAATTCGCATTGAGAAGGAATAACTTTTCTTATTTTATCCAGTTCGGCTGCGATATTGTCAGGAGAAAGACCTCCAGCATATCCTTGATAAATATCAGGGAAAGCCGGAGCGGGGCGAGTGTCAGGAGTAATTCCTTCACCAAAAGAATTGTCATACAAGCACGCAAACTTAAAACCCGTGTTATACAGGTGATTGATAAATTCCTTATTGCTATCGTTGTAAGAAAGGATAAAGTTACGGGGGTAACATCGCTTCATAGTATCCAGTAATGTATTCAAATCGGGTGTTTTTTCACGTCCGATTTTAAAGTTTAGCTGAATAGTTCGGATAGTTGGAAAATTGTGAAGCAAAGTCTGAACTTCAGTAGGAATTTTTCCATCACAAAAATCCTCTGCCCAATCTTTGTTTAGATGAAGAGCAATTTGAACATGACGAGAAGCAAGAGAACAAAGTGCCCAAATCCACCAATATCTGGCAGAACTAAAATAGGCTTTATCGCCAGAAACTTGAATGCCGATTTCAGACAGACAATGTTTTTCACAAAGAGAAACCAAAGCTTGAGCATCAGTAAATTCGTTAGCTCCAGAAACGGTAATTTTAGATAACCTCATAATATAAAAGATTTAGAAGTGAATAATAATAAAAAAAGCACTAAAAGCATAGAATTCCGTATGTGAAAAGTCAAACAAAAAAGGTCGCCTAAGAAGACGACCTTAAAAATGGCTGCTTCACCTGGATTCGAACCAAGATTAACGGAGTCAGAGTCCGCTGTCCTACCATTAGACGATGAAGCAATCTAACGAGAAAACTAGATAGTATAAATAAAAATAAGAGTCAATCATTTTTAACTTAGTCAACAGAAAAATTGGTTGCAAAAAGAAAAAAGTCCGCTTATTTTAATTTTCAAAGAGGACAAAAAGATAAGGGAGACAAAAGATGACAGAAGGTGTTAGCTCATCAATGTTTAAGAAGATAAAAGATTTTTTAATAGGTAAAAAAGCCGGAGATATAACACCGGCAGAAGCACATCGAATTCAAAAAGCATCATACGTATTAAATAATACAGAAATAAAAAAGCGTTTTTCACCAACATATGAAAGTATCACCAAAGGTTTGGAAAGCGAAGAAAAACAAGTTTTTGAAGGAACTGTTTGGTATTTAGCGAGAATAGCCATTAATAAACCTAAATACCAAACTGAAATATTAGAAATATTAGAAAAAAAAGGAAAAGAAAAGGGTGTAAATCCTGAATTTAGGGAATATATAAAAGCACAGATACAAAATATTTTATCAAAAAACAACTTATAAGAGTTTTTTTTTATTGACTCTAAAATAAATAGTATTATAACTAACTCTCGTTAGGGTAACCTAACGGAGTAGGTGTAACTATTAAAGATAGGAGATAAAATGACAACAGGAACTGTTAAGTGGTTTAATTCACGCAAGGGATATGGTTTTATTCAGCCGGAAAATGGTGGAAAAGATGTATTTGTACATATAACCAAATTAGAGGAGAAAGGTCTAAGAAAATTATATGAAGGACAACGCGTAAGCTATGAAATTTATGATGATAGAGGCCGTATGGCTGCCGGCTCAATAGTGGTACTGTAGTCATAAAAATAAAGTTGTAACTAAAAAGCCATCTCAAAGGGTGGCTTTTTAATTATAATAGAATATAGGCATAAAATGAGCTTTAATATTTACATCTCATAAAAAAGCTGTTACAAAAAGGCAAATCCGCTAATGAAGCGGATATTTGAGTGTATGTAATAGATTTTTAGGAAAGCCCATGTTTCGGAAACTAAAAGAGAAATTTTTAAGTCTGAATTTAGTTGTAAATTATCGTAAAATTTTACCCTATGTATTGCCGTATAAATGGCGAGCGTTAACTGCTGTTTTAATAACAATTCCGATAGGCGGTATGGATGCGGTAATTGCATGGGCATTAAAGCCATATATGGATGTAGTAATGGTTGAAAAAAGTACACTTGGTTCAACGACATTTTTAATTCCGTTACTGATAGTTGTATTTAGTTTGTTACAAAGTTTACTGACATATAGCGCGACGTATTTAAATACATGGGTT
Source organism: uncultured Alphaproteobacteria bacterium (assembly GCA_949297415.1). Taxonomy (GTDB): domain Bacteria; phylum Pseudomonadota; class Alphaproteobacteria; order RF32; family CAG-239; genus CAG-267. The sequence goes on along the minus strand of CASFSV010000014.1, from coordinate 149,249 downwards.
GGACAACGTATTGCCATGGATGTAAAGAAAAAACTTTTCGGAAAGTTAATGCGCTATAACGCAGCTTTTTTTGATAAAAATACATCAGGAGACATTATTTTCCGTTTTAATAATGATGTAGACTCAGCCTGCAGTGGTTTACTAAATAATATGAAACTGTTTACTACGCGTTTGTTTTCATCCATTTCACTGATATGCGTGCTGTTTTATAACTCATGGCAACTAGCAATAGTAGCAACAGCGGTTTTATTGGGGGCATTATTTCCTTTAACCAGAGTACGTAAACGCATAAAATCCCTAATGGATAAATCGGTATTTTCAGGTTCTGCAGTAATGACACATTTTAATGAAACATATAGTGGTAATCGGATTATTGCATCATACAATTTATATGAATATCAAAATACACGTTTTAGCAATACTTTGGATAGCGTATTTAAGATTGGTATGAAAATGATACAAAGAACCGGCATGTTATCTCCTTTGATGCACTTCATAGTTTCGTTTGGTGTTGCTGCAGTAATTTGGCTGGGATCGTACTTAATTGTGACACATCAGATTACAGCCGGTAGCTTTGTGTCATTTATTGCAGCACTGATTATGCTTTACAATCCGATAAAGAGTATTGGAAATAACTTTAACAGTGTGCAAATGGCCTTGATGGCTATGGAGCGTGTTTTTGGAGCTTTAGAGAGAACACCGGATATTATAAATTGCGAAAATCCGAAACAATTATCAACACCCAAAGATTGCATTGAATATAAAGATGTTTGTTTTTCTTATATTAAGGGTAAGCAAGTCTTAGACCATATCAATTTAAAAATCAAAATCGGAGAAACAATAGCGTTTGTAGGTAATTCGGGAGGGGGAAAAACGACAATGGTAAACTTATTGCCGCGTTTCTATGATGTAACCGGCGGTAAGTTAATGATAGACGGTGTGGATATTAGAGAGCTTGATATAGATTCGTTGCGTGATAAGATAGCGATTGTATTCCAAGATAATTTCCTGTTTTGCGGTACGATTCGCGATAATATCATATTAGGAAAAGAGGACGCCACGGAAGACGAGATAAAAAATGCGGTCAAATGTGCATGTTTGGAAGAATTTATATCAACCTTAGATAAAGGTTTGGATACGGAAATCGGAGAACGAGGCGTGATGTTGTCCGGCGGTCAAAAACAGCGAATTGCGATAGCTCGTGCGTTTATCAAGAATGCCCCGATAGTAATTTTGGATGAAGCAACTTCTGCATTAGATAATAAGTCAGAGGCCATTGTTCAACAGGCAATAGAAAATCTAATGGCCGACAGAACGGTATTTATTATAGCTCACCGCTTATCTACAGTCAGAAATGCAGACAAGATAGTTGTTGTAAATTATGGTAAAATTGCAGAAATCGGAACACATGATGAACTGATAGATAAGCCGGATGGAATTTATGCATCGCTATATCGTACACAACTTCGTTAATTAAAGGAGAAAAATATGCCATTTTTAACTATTTATACTAATGTTGAAATTAAGGACGGCAAAAAATTAGCGGAAAAAACATCTGAACTAACGGCAGATGTTTTAGGAAAGCCAATATCTTATGTTGTAGCTAATGTAATTTATAATCCCAATATGGCATTTGGGGGAAGCAGTGTAAATAAAGGAGCTTTAGTAGAATTAGTTTCTATTGGCTTAGGTAACAAAGATAAATTAGTGGAAGCCATGACAAATTTGCTAGAAGCTGAATTGAAAATAGATGATATAAATAATATCAACATTTCTCTGAATAATGCGCCGGCTTCACAAGTTGCGAGTGGCGGTCGTACATTTGGATAAAAGATTAAGAATATTCGTTTTTGTTAGGGAAATATTAAGTTTTACCATTTAAAATCCAAAACAAGTTTAGGACTGCTTGTAAGTAATAAACTTAGAGGTAACAACCTTATCTATTACTTTAGTTAAAGACTATGACTATTTACATAATTGTAAAAAAGCATTTTCTAATGTAAAGTAAACAATGTTTAAGGTACATATATTTTAGGAGAATTAATATGAGAGTTAATGAGCAAGGTCGTTCAATGATTGAAATGCTCGGCGTGTTGGCTATCGTTGGCGTTTTGTCAGTTGGTGGTATCGCTGGTTATTCAAAAGCAATGAACAAATTTAAGACAAACAAAGTTGGTGATCAAATTCAAATGATTTCCACAAACATCAGAACATTGTTCTCTTCACAAAGAACATATGCTGGTTTGAACAACGGTATGGCATTACAAGCTGGTTTAATCCCAGGTGAAATGTATCAAGCTGTATCTTCTGGTGGTGCATATGACAGTGATTACACAATTACTAACGCATTTGGTGGTGGTGTTGCAATTAACGTTGTAGATCAATCAACAGCTAATGATGATATGGCATTTACAATCGCAGTTGACCAAATTCCACAAAGTGCTTGCGTATCAATTGCAACTACTGACTGGGGTGGAGACGCAGGTTCAGGCTTGGCAGCTATGTGGATTGGTGAAGGTGTAGCAGGTAGCGCTTCTGGCGGTACTTTGAATGCTCTTGATGGTGTTACATCAACCTTGGCAGCTGGTACAAACCTTCACATTCCTGGTGACACAGATCACGGTTTACCATTTAGCATTATTGATGCAAACGGCGCTTGCGCTAATAACTTGAACGGTGTTGTTTGGAAGTACTTCTAAGCCACAGCTTAGTTAAAGAAAAAGAAGAGGTGTCTGCCGGCACCTCTTTTTTATGCAAAAAATATGGCGATACGCAACAAAAAAAGAGCGCTTAAATAGCACTCTTTAGTTTTGATAAATATTCTTAACTAATCTTTATCGGCATAGGGATTATCAGATTTTCGAACTGTTATTCTAATCGGCACACCTCTAAGATTAAAGGTTTCTCGTAACTGATTGGTTAAGTATCTCAAATAAGAAGCAGGCAACCCCTCCGGATTACTGGAAAAGATGAAAAAAGCCGGCGGTCTTGTTTTAGCTTGCGTAATATAGCGGAGTTTAATACGCCGTTTATTTTTACCGAGCGGAGCCGGATTTTGTTCTTGAACATCCTTGAACCATTTATTGAGAGGAGCAGTCGGAATACGAATATTCCAACGCTCATAAACTTTAATAACGGCACTTAAGAGTTTATCCAGCCCTTTTTTCTTCAAAGCGGAAATCGTAACCGTCGGTACGCCCTCAGCTTGTGTAAGAGAGGTTTGCAGTTTATCGTTTAACTTTTGTAAAGCCTCTTTTTTATCGGCAATATCCCATTTATTAACGGCAATAACCAACGCACGCCCTTCATCAAGAACTTTACGCGCAATCGTTAAATCTTGCTTATCGAGAACACCGTCGGCATCTAAAACCAATATAACGACTTGAGCCATATTTGCGGCATAAAGAGTGCTTTCGACGGACATTTTTTCAATCGCGCCGGAAACTTTAGCTTGTTTGCGAAGTCCTGCAGTATCGACAAGGTTGATAGTCCAACCTTTCCACTCCCAACGAGTAGTAATTGCGTCACGAGTTAATCCGGCTTCGGGACCGGTCAGCATACGCTCATCATTAAGAAGAGCGTTGACAAGTGTAGATTTACCGACATTAGGCCGTCCGACCACAGCAATTTGTATCGGGCGTTTTTTCAAATTTTCAAGATAATTTTTTTCATCTTCTTCAGAAATATTGTCGGGTATGGAATTTTCGTTCGGCTCGACATCATTTTCATTTTTTTCATTATTGGAAGAGTTTATCTGTTCATCAAAATCTTTCAGTTGAAGATAAAGTTCATCAAAACCGATATTGTGCTCAGCCGAAAAAATAATCGGAGAACCAAGTCCTAATTTAAAGGCTTCAAAAATTCCTTGCTCCTGAGCTTTCCCTTCGCATTTATTAGCTAAAAGCAATACCGGTTTTTTACTTCTGCGCACCAAATCGGCAAAATGCTCATCATAAGCCTGCATACCCGCGCGCGCATCAAATAAGAATAGTACAACATCAGATTCATCAATAGCGCGTTTTGTTTGTTGCCACATACGTTGCTCCATTTTCCCTTCTGGAGCTTCCTCATAGCCGGCTGTATCAATAACTGTCAATTCTAAATCTTTAAGTTTGGCAATTGCTTCTTTTCTATCTCGTGTCACGCCGGGCAAGTCATGCACCAGAGCCAATTTTTTACCGACCAAGCGGTTAAAAAGGGTGGATTTACCAACATTAGGTCTCCCGACAATTGCAACTTTAAGCGCCATTTTATATCCTTTTAGTTAAATCAAACAAACACTGACTAAAGCATATAACATAACGGCGCAAATTTTTCAAGCGCTAAATAAATGCTAAAAAATCACTCACGATTACGCAATGCCACAACAAGACTACAAGAGATAGACGCTCAAAGTATTATTGATTTTTGATAAAAGTTTCGTATTGGTCCGCAAAGAAGTCAGGGAACATCTGATAAAATTTCTCTAACATCATCTTCATAACCAAGCGTACAGACGGATGAGCTGCAGAATGACAACGAAGCGAGAAAATGTGTCGCCACTCGGTTATATTGGAAGACATAATCATATCTGCTTTAATAGAGTGCGGAAGCAACATTCTAAGTTGATCACCCTTACCACCTAGGTCAGCCATCTTCATATAAGTGGTTTCAATCATATTCATACACTTTAACCACTCTTCATACATCGGAGAGTTTTTCTCTATATTACAAGGCTCTATAACCGTTAATTCACTACCAAATTTACCTTTTGAATAGTTGCAATATCTTGTAGATTCAATAGAGAAGGAAGCTAAACGATGTCTGGTAATATCTTTATAAGCACCCAAATCACAAACAGAGTGTGTTGTAATGTAATTGTGCAACTCAGAAAATCTCGAACTTTGTACGCTTTCAATTTTAAGATTTTCAAAACTAGGTTCTGCATCAGGTTTGATATAAAATAACGGATTACCGATAAGTGTTAAAAAGTCATGTACTCCATACTGTCTAGCAATATCGCGGAAAGCGCGCATATTGCCGGAAACAACAATAACCTCTTTATTGGTAAGCGGATCTTTTTCAATAGAAATGTTCATACCGCGAACATCTTTCATGGTTAAAATATGACGATTCTTTTCGGTGTTGGGCATGGAAAAAATAACATTAGCATGCTCAATAACCGATTCGTGTCCGCTTTTTAAGATGCCTGAAATAAAGGGAATAGCCGTCTCATTTGTAATTAAGTTTTCAGATTTATAACAAGTGCGTCCGCATTTCTCAATATGAGTGCACAAATTATCTAAACTATCCAAATGATAAATTTCAGTAGAGGCTTCAACAATCTTAACCATCATAAGCTCCGTTCACTTTATTCAAATACAATTACATCAGCATCATCAGAAACAGCAATAACCTTTTGTTCGGCAGCAATTAAACCGTTGCTGATATCAAGTTCAAGTTCTGTTTTAGCAACAACAAGTCCACTTTTAGCATCAACTTTTAAGATTTTACCATTCGAAAAGGCAAGTAAAATATGTCCGTTCAACATGAGTGGCGGTGCAGCGTAAATTGCAGCTTTAGTATCTTCGTCACTTAAATAATCACGAACATCTAAAGACCATACAATATTTCCGGAATACTTCTCTAAAGCATATAAAATATTTTTGTTAGAAACGACAAATAAATAGTCACCTGCAAGCAACATATTCTGCATTGAGCCAATCTCTTTTTCCCAAAGTTTGTCTCCTGTTCTCATATCAAATGATGCCATTACATCGCTATTACTGATAGCATAGATAACACCTTCTTCAACAATTGGATAAGCTCCGACCGTATTAATTTCTGTTGTTGAGCGAGCTTGCTTATTAGAAACAAGCATTTGTGACCATAACGGCGTACCTAAAGTAGCGTTAAGTACAACGATTTCCCCATTTGAAAATCCTGCAATAACCACATTGTCTTCTGCATCATAAGCCGGAGATGCACCACCTGCGATAACTGTGTCTTCGTGCGCAACCCCAAAGCGCCAAATTTCTTGACCATTGCTCTTATCTAAAGCATAGAGACGATTATCTACGGTTTGTACCAAAAGCATATTAGGGGTAACCGTTGGAGCAATACGAATAGGCGATTCCATCACTTTGCGCCATTTAGGGGCTCCAGTTTGCGCATTCATTGCAAATACACCGCCAAAACCGGTTGTTGCAAATAGTGTATTGTTATCAAATGCTAAACCTGAAGCTCGGCTTTTTGTTTCTTTAAAACCACCGACATTGGCTGATAGCTGATTTTCCCATAGCATTTTTCCGCTTTCTAAATTAAATGCGGAAACTTTCCCTTTAGTATCCATTACAAAGATAGAATTATTTCCAACAACTGGTGCTGCTAACAATAAATCACGCTTATTAATCCCTTTTCCGAAACTCTGTATCCATTTTTCTTTAAGTGTAAAACCAGCCTGAAGGTTACCGATAATATGTTGAGGATTAACACCGGCTTGACTCCAAGATGTGTTAGCATAAGGAGTAGGCAAAGATTTAATCATTTGATTATCTATAGAAATTTGAGGCATATTATCATTAAGTACAGATACTCTAACACCTTCAGGAAGTTTCTTATCCTGAGCGCAAGCAACAAGACAAAGCGCCACACCACAAATATAAAATCCTTTATTAAACCAACGCATAGAAAACTCCTAAAGCAATATTACAACAACAGTAACGTTCAAAGAGATTAATTATCAAGTACATACTTTCAGATAGATATAATTACATTATCTATATAAGAAAGAAGAAAGCTCAATAATTATTATTGAGCTTCATTAATTGATGCCAGCATATCATTAATTCTGGCCTTAAATTCTTCAGAAATATTTCCGGCAGCAAGCAATTCTTCGTAAATGGCCTTTGCTCTGTCCATATCTTTATTTTGAATAGCCGACATAGCCAACAACTCTTTAGCCATCGGAGCCCATGCGCCACCTTTTTTTACAATAGGGTCCAAAATTCTTTCAATTTCACTATATGACGAAGAATCAATTTTATAAGTAGCCAATTTAACGGCTGCTATTTCCCTAATTTTATCACTAGCAGCAGTATCGTCATTTATTTGGGCCAATACAGTCAAAGCTTTATCTGTTTGATTATTGTCAAGTAAAATATTAGCAATTTGTAAGCGAGCAATATCTTTATATAAACCTGTTTCTGTTTGAACAATACCTTCTAATTCAGCAATGTTGTTTTCGTAATCAGAAGACGCTGAAACAGCCTGAACATAACGAGCATTAGTTTGTTCAGCTTTATTAACACGCCACTCACCGATTTTTTCATAACCAACTGCAAAAGCCAAAACCAAAATAACAAACGTCAGAATGTAGCCACCGTATTTATTGATAAGTTCTTTAAACTTTTCATTTCTGACTTCTTCATCAACTTCCTCAAAAAAAGCCTTTTCCGCATCCAAATTAAAATAAGGATTGCTACTTTGAGTAGCATTTTTGCTTTTTTCACTATTACGTTTAATGTCTTTTGCCATGACCATATCCCTCAGTTAAAATATATAGTTTACACAAATCTATCAAAGCGTAGATTGAAGCGCAACGAAAAAGTGTTTTTAATTACCAATTAATTTTCTGATAATGAAATCTCTAACCCAAATCAAATCATTAACAGGTAGTCTGCTTCCAAAGTTAATAATTTTCTCATCACTGATAATAGCCAGATTATAGCGGTCGATTGTTGGATTGTAGGCTAATTCGATGTTTTCAATTTTTTTTGTATCAAGACTTTGTTCAGAAATAGGAGAGCCCAGTAAGGTAGTAATAACACGCACAGAATTTTTATCAATAATAAGCTTATAAGAATTAAAGAGCTTCATTGAAAAGTAAATAACAGCCAACAACAAGAAAGCACCAAAAGCCCAATATTTGAGAGGGATGGTTGTTCCGATAATAGTTAAGTAAACGCCGCCGGCAGTTAACAAAAGCACAGAAAAAATAGCAACTAACAAAAAGAGTGTGCTAAAAACATCCCAATAAATTCCGTTAGGTTCAACGGAAGTTGATTTAAGTTGTTCATCAACAGTAATAGAAACAGGCGCCGGAAACTTACCGCTTGCGATAAATGGTAATTTTTGTTCTCTGGCCAATTCGTTAAGGGACTTATCTAAATCGGCACAATCACGTTGAATAAGCCCTCTGTCACTAACGCTTAAAGCCGGAAGATTAAAATGTTTTGCATAATTTTCCCAAATTTTCCGAATATTTTTATTTTTCATTGAAATATAAAGAGGTACAATTTTGTTTGAATCCTTATGATATAAATCAATGATATAACGGCTGCGGTTAAAAAGTCCGGATTGAACAAAAAGCACTCTTAAGCGTACACCGATATAATTATCGACGGATTCGGTTAGCTGATGTTTAACACCAATGGCCGGACGATAGATTATTGTAAAATTCTTACCGTCAAAAAAGAATTTTTTATATCTAACAAAAGAAAAACAGGAAGCAATAATAAGTCCGATAGCAATCATGATAACAATGAAAGAGAAAATCTCAACGACAATGAATGATTGTCCTTCAGCTTTTTCAGCAGTAATAAAGCTGAACAATTCAAAAACACCCAAACATAAAAGTAATGTTCCGAAAAACCATCCGAGAATAACCAACCAAAGCGATGAGCGATCCGTAATAGAAACGGGTGTCTTTTGAAGATTAAAATTTAGCTTTGAACTAAAGTGGTCAGGAATATGGACTAACATAAAAAGCTCCCTAAAAATGAATTACAGATACATTATATACCATTAAAAAAAATATTCATCTCTTTTTTTAGATTGTTGCAGAAATGTTTAAAACTATTACTTGTGTTTCTGATATTTTTTTTGTAGAAAAGAAAAAAAGAGAGGAACAATGATAAATCAAACTTGTCATACATGTGGCGGTTGCCCTTTGCGTGAATTAGGAGAGAATGAATATCGCCAACGTAAACAAAAGGATTTTGAACAAACCATCGGTAATATAAAAGGGGCACATCCGATAATAGAAGACACGATATATATCGGGGATGGTAATCGTCGCCGAGCAGAGATGGATTTTAAGCAAGTCAAAGGTAAATTAAGTTTAGGGTTTAATGAGAGTAAAACGCACAATTTGGTAGATATAGATAATTGCCCGATGTTGTTGCCGGAAATCAATCGGTTGCTGCCAGAGATTAAAGTTTTTTTACAAGAGTTTTGTTCTATTTCTCAAAGTCCTCTCCCTCTAAAAAAGAAAAAACAAGCCAAACCAAAAGAACCGATTAGATCGGGTTCAATACAAATATTATATGCAGACAACGGTATAGATATTCTTTTAAAATTAAACTCTGAACCCTCTCTGGAACATAGATTGCTGGTAGGAGAATTTGTAAACAAAATTCCCAATATTGCGCGCTTATCGTGGGTTATAGACAATACGCCGGCAGAAACGGTGGTGGAAAAAGTATCTCCTGAACTGTATATTTCAGGATTTTCAATACCGATTCCACAAGGCGTATTTTTACAAGCATCTAAAGCGTCAGAAACTGCTATGATAAATAAAGTCCTGGAGTATATGGGAAAAACAACAGGGAAAATTGCAGATTTGTTTTGTGGATTAGGAACATTTACTTATCCATTGGCCCAGAATAAAGAAAATGAAATTATCTCATCCGATTCTTCATCTTCCTCGTTACAAGGATTACAGAAGGCGCTTAATCGAAATCAGATTCAAAATGTAAAAATTGTTGAGCGTAACTTATTTAAAGATCCGATGGATGCAACGGATTTAAAAGGAGTAAAAGCATTAGTGATAGATCCTCCGCGAGCGGGAGCACATGAACAATGCCGAATGCTTGCGAAATTCTCTTCATCGGAACGTCCGAAAAAAATTGTGTTTGTATCATGCAACCCCAAAACGTTTGTGTATGATGCAACAACATTGATAGAAAGTGGTTATGAGTTTAAGAAAGTTGTGATGGTTGATCAATTTGTATATTCGCCGCACCAAGAACTTATAGCTTTATTTGAAATTAATCACGAAAACAATTAAGGAGCTGAAACAATGATAGAAACAACTGTCCTTCAAAAAATGGCAAATACAATTCGTTTTTTAGCGGCAGATGCCATAAATAAATCAAATTCGGGACACCCTGGTATGCCATTGGGAATGGCGGATGTGGCAACAGTTCTGTTTGGAAAATACATAAAGTTAAATCCGGAAGCTCCGAAGTGGTTTGATAGAGATAGATTTGTTTTATCTGCTGGGCATGGATCAATGCTGCTGTATTCACTTTTATATCTTATTGGATATAAAGATATAACCATTGATGATATCAAAGATTTCAGACAATTTGGTTCCAAAACCGCCGGCCATCCGGAGTATGGACATTTAGAAGGAATAGACATGACTACCGGGCCTTTGGGGCAAGGTATTTCATCAGCGGTAGGTATGGCTCTGGCAGAAAGAATGATAAATGCAAAATATGGAGATAAACTCTGCAGTCACTACACTTATGTAATTGCCGGAGATGGTTGTTTGATGGAAGGAATATCTGAAGAGGCAGCTTCATTGGCAGGACATTTGAAATTAAACAAATTAATCGTATTCTGGGATAATAACAATATCACGATAGACGGAACGGTAGATAAAGCAAGTTCCACCAACCAGCTGATGAGATTTGAAGCAATGGGATGGAATACCATTAGCATTAATGGTCATAATTATCAAGAAATCAGACAAGCAATAGAGCAAGCTCAAAAATCTGATAAGCCGACATTGATTGCATGCCGTACAACAATAGGTTTTGGCGCACCGAATAAGGCAGGAACATCAAAGTGTCATGGTTCTCCGCTTGGAGAAGAAGAAACAGCGTTGATGCGCCAAAAGTTAAATTGGTCATATGCGCCATTTGAAGTGCCAGAAGACAGTTTGCAGATGTGGCGTCAAACCCAAAACAGAAATAAAGAAGAGTACAATCAATGGGTGAAAAACGCGCAAGAAGCAGGAACAGAATTTCACGATTTCATTGCCAATAAATTACCTAAAGGTTGGAATGATGCTTTGAATGTCGTAAAACAGCAAGCAATAGCCGAGAGAACTAAAGTAGCCACCAGAAAAGCATCAGAAATGTGCCTAAAAGCCATTGTTCCGCATGTGCCGGAAATTGTAGGTGGTTCAGCAGACCTCGCTGCGTCCAACTTGACTTTTGTGGAAGGATTAAAAACCGTAACAGCTAATGATTATCATGGAAACAACATTATGTATGGTATTAGAGAGCATGCAATGGGAGCCATTATGAATGGAATGGCATTACATGGTGGAGCGATTCCTTATGGTGGAACATTCTTTGTATTCTCGGATTATTTGCGTCCGTCTATGAGATTAGCGGCACTAATGGGTATTAGAGTAGTTTATGTTTTAACACACGATTCTATCGGTGTGGGAGAAGACGGACCGACACATCAACCTATAGAGCATTTAGCGTCATATCGTGCAATGCCGAATATTTTAACATTTAGACCGAGCGATGTGGTTGAAACTGCAGAAGCTTGGGAATTGGCATTGGAAGAAGAGCATCGTCCGAGTATTTTGGCATTATCCCGTCAAGGTTTACCATTGTTACGTCAGTCTGCAGAAGAAAATTTAACAGCCAAAGGAGCGTATATAATTTCTCCGGCTCAAAAAGAAAGACAAGCCACGATAATTGCTACCGGTTCAGAAGTTTCGATTGCTGTTGAAGCTCAAAAGAAATTGTTTGAAGACAATATTGATGTGGCTGTAGTATCAATGCCTTGTATGGAATTATTTGAAGAACAGAGTTTGCATTATCAAATGGATATTCTTGGAAATAAACCTATTATAAGTATAGAGGCGGCGGCAACATTTGGCTGGAATAGATTTGCGCAAAGAACCATAGGAATTGATACATTCGGCGCATCAGGTCCAGCGAATGAATTGTATGAGCATTTTGGTTTGACTTCTGAAAATTTGGTAAAAGAAGTTAAGCAGCTTATCAAGAAGAATTAATCTATACCAGATAGATACAAACAATAAAAAGAGGAGTAAGTCTAAAGCTTGCTCCTTTATACTTAGAAGAAAAGGTTATCGTTCTTTATGAATACGTTTTTTTTTCACAATTTCGTCTTTATAAGAAAAGTCAAAATAGTATCCATAAATACTGGCAGTTTGTTCTTGTTCTTTATTCAGCTTTTTAAATTGATACAAAGCACGGCGGCGTTTAGCTGAATTGGGATACTCATCGGCAGCTAAAGAGCCTCCGGCCATAAAGGTCGTATCAACATAAATTTTTTGTCCTTTATAATAAAAATAATTCCAAGAATGAGCATAATTGCGTTTGACTGCAGATGATAATGCTAAATGAGCAGGGTAAGCATAGCCATCAACGGTACGCGCGGTAATACCGGCTTTACGGCACATAGCTTGAAAGAGTGCTGCATAGTCAACACAAATTCCTACACGAGATTTGAGGAGCTTAGATGGAGTTTGTTCTTGATAACTTTTGCGTAGATAAGTATCTTTATTATCGGTTCCGTTGTAAAGATAAGAATCATAATAAATATGAGAAGCAATCCAAAAGGCGATAGATTTAGCTTTATCATAGTCATTATCAAAAGGCTCTGTAAGATATTTAACAAGAGGAGCAATATTTCTTTCAACCTCGCTCGGAGCACTGCGCACATAATTTGCTATTTGTTTTGAGGAATATTGCTGAGCAAAGCCGTCAGAAGTTGCTGAAAGTATAAAAGAAAAGCATAAAAGTAAGAATGAGAAATATTTCATAAATCACCATGGAACACAAAAAAAACTATACTTTAATTATAAATAAAATCAAATTAAAAATATCTTAAAGAAAATAAATGTAATAAAAACAGTATATTAACTCAAGGTATTATATTACCATAAAATAACATATTGAAAATGAATAAAATTTTTATATTGACAAATGCAGAAATATCCATATATTAAACACGAATTTAACTTAATTTTTTAGAAAAGAGACCATAAAATGAATACATATGCAACAAAACCATCTGATATCAAAAGAAAATGGTATGTTGTTGATGCAACAGATGTCGTATTAGGTCGTTTGGCTGCACAAGTAGCAATTTTGCTTCGCGGTAAAAACAAGCCTTACTTCACACCAAACTTGGACTGTGGTGACTATGTTGTTGTAATCAACGCAGATAAAGTAAAATTAACAGGCAAGAAATTGACTGATAAGAAATATTATAAACACACTGGCTGGATTGGCGGTATTAAAGAAACAACAGCCGGCAAGATTTTAGACAGTCGTTTCCCTGAAAGAGTAATTGAAAAAGCAGTAGAACGCATGATTTCCCGTAATCCGATGGGACGTCAACAAATGACAAAATTAAAGGTATATGCCGGTGAAAATCATCCTCACGCAGCACAAAATCCTGAAGTTTTGGATATTGCGTCAATGAATGAAAAGAACAAAAGGAGTGAATTGTAATGGCTAATAAAAAAATTGAATCTTTAACAGAAATCAAAGAAGCTGTTGCATCTTCCTCAGCAACTGTTGAAGCAAAACGTAAACCTTCTCGTGACAAACAAGGTCGTTCTTATGCAACAGGTAAAAGAAAGAACGCTGTTGCACGTGTATGGATTATGCCTGGTAAAGGTAATATCACAATTAACGACAAACCGATTGATACATACTTTGCACGTCCGGTTTTGAAAATGATCATTAACCAACCGTTTGAAATCACAAATCGTGAAAACGAATTTGACGTAGTATGCACAGTACAAGGCGGTGGTTTGTCTGGTCAAGCCGGAGCAATCAAACACGGTATTTCTAAAGCTTTGAACGAATATGAACCAGAACTTCGTTCAGTTTTGAAACAAGCTGGCTTCTTAACACGTGATGATCGTGTTGTAGAACGTAAGAAATACGGTCGCGCTAAAGCACGTCGTTCTTACCAATTCTCTAAACGTTAATTGGTATTACGAAAATATCAAATATTTTCAGAGGGTTGCAAGAAAATGCGGCCCTTTTTTGTGAGAGAACAAGTAGGAAAAAATAATTATGATTGCAAATTAAAAACATCATGGCAAAAACCTTACTAAAGGAGATTATAATGAGTATAGAAAAGGCTAGAGAATATCTAAAACAATTTGGAGCGGAAGATAGAATTTTAGAGTTTCCGGTATCAAGTGCAACGGTAGAACTTGCTGCACAAGCGTTAGGTTGCGAACCATGTCGCATCGCAAAAACATTATCTTTTGCAATAAAAGAGAAAACAATACTGATAGTAATGGCAGGAGATTGTAAAATAGATAACGCTAAGTATAAAGCCGCGTTTCATATCAAAGCAAAGATGTTGACGGCAGACGAAGTAATAGAACGCGTAGGTCATGCGATAGGCGGAGTTTGCCCTTTTGGTGTACCTGAAAATGTTGAAATATATTTGGACGAGTCGTTAAAAAGATTTCAAAGTGTATATCCCGCCTGTGGCAGTTCCAATAGTGCAATAGAGGTAACACCTGAAGAACTAAAAAATTATATTCCGACTTCCACATGGATTGATGTCTGCAAACAAGCAATATAAGAACGAATTACCATTCAATGATTCCATTAAAAGGATGCTTGGCACGCCATACTAAGAAATCTTTAAAATTTGTAATTCCATCTTGAATAACAGCTTTATAATATTCCATACCGGAAATTTTGAGATGATCAGGCGTTTCAAATTTGAGTTTAAGAATAGTTTGCTTCATGTCATCAGTTAACGCACCTTTAATAGTATCGGCAACCTGTTCAAAATATCCATCGTAAAAAGAACCGCTTTTGATTTGGATAATATCAATTTGCCATAATCGCCCATCATTATCTTCATATCCAACATGCCACTCAAAACAGCATTCATCACTCTGCGCCAGATTAACAAATTCAATTTTTTTAACGGAAGGATTTTGCGCGATATGCGAGATAACTGTAAAACTTTGAGAAATATCAAGTTCAGGTGTATAAATATGAAAATCAATATCAAGGTGTTTGGCTAATACACCGATTCTAAGAGAACCAACCAGATTAACACGCGCTCCGATAGCCTGCCATAAAGGAATAATACGGCTGTCGTTAATAATTTTCTGAGCCATAGATGTATTGAGGTGAGATTGCGCTAAATAATCCATTTTACAAAACCTTAAAATCATGAAACCAAGGAATATATTACCGAAAGAAAAAGATTAGTAAACATAAAAAACTCTCCGAAAAGGAGAGTTTAAATACAAAGGAAAAATCATTTCAGAAGAGAACTGATTTTTTGTGCTTCTTCATCAGAAAGTTCATCCATCGTCCATTCCACCAATTTGTGGAAAGCTTCGTTAGCTGAATAACCTTGTGCGGTAAGAAAGTTTATCGAACGATAGATTTTTCTGAACTTTGGTTCAAAAATCATCTCCCACTTAGGCGCTTCAAGCACAATCCATTCAGACGTATCCAGTGTAATACCGACTAATTCGTGTACGGAAGGTTCGTGTGTAACCCAAGCAAGCACATCTTTATCGGCAAAATTTTGTTGTGCTTCAACCGCAAATCTTTTGGCAAAATAAGGAATGCTGAGAGCGCTAAAATCTCGTAATTCGTCTTTTGCAAACAGAGGAACATTGCCGAACGCAAGATTAAGAACATTAGCGGTTTGCCATGCTCTTTTGATAGGTGAAGCAAAAATAGCGGCGGGATGACCGACAAATTCTTGTATGTGACGAGCTTTTCGAAAAAGATCTTGAGCACAAGTCTCAATTAAATTTTTGTGTTCGTCATAACTACCATGCCTAAAAATAATTAATCGTTTCATAGCTGTAACTAAATTATATTTAACCGAAAAATAAAGTAGCAAGTTTGTCGATTTTTGTCAATCAAAAAGAGAAAATCATTAAACAATTTTAAAACTATTTTTGCTAAATAAAATAAAAACGAAAGAGTGAAAGGACATCCGCTATGAATACAACAATTCAAAACAAAGGACGTATAAAGCACTTTTTATTATATGTGATTGCAGGAATAGCCTCATTAGGAGGATTACTTTCCGGATTTGATACGGGCGTAATTTCAGGCGCATTACTCTACATTAACGAAAGTTGGCCACTAAGCACATTGCAACAAGGTTGGGTAGTAAGTTCCGCATTAGTCGGTGCCGTTGTTGGAGCTGCGGTAAATGGTGTATTGGCAGATGTTTATGGTCGAAAAAAAGTGATTATCGCCACGGCAACAATTTTCGCAATAGGATCTTTAATTTGCGGATTCGCCCCGAGTGTAGGATGGTTAGTGTTCGGTCGTATGATATTGGGTTTGGCGATTGGTATGGTAAATTTTGTTATTCCTTTATATTTATCGGAGTTATCGCCTCAGAAGGTAAGAGGAATGTTGGTTTCCTTGTACCAATTAGCAATTACGGCTGGAATTTTGTTCTCCTATCTAATCAACAGAATATTTGCCTTATCGGAATATAATTGGCGTTGGATGCTGGGAGCAGGATTGATACCGGCAGTTATTTTACTTGTAGGTATTAGTTTTCTCGGAGATACGCCACGTTGGTTGATAAGCCGTCGCCGCTATAATGAAGCCAAAGAAATTTTCAAAAAAATCGAACCGGAAGAAGATGCGGATAAACAAGTCAAAGAAATTCAAGCAACCCTAAAAAGTAGTGAAAAGAAACAAGGAAAAGTGTTTGAACAATGGATGTTACGACCGGTATTGGTTGGAATTTTTATAATGTTTATTCAGATTTGTACGGGAATTAATACAATTATTTACTATGCGGCAACAATATTCAAAGCGGCAGGTTTTACAGATAACATCGGCGCCCTATATGCCTCTGTCGGAGTAGGTGTTGTTAATTTCGCAATGACATTTGTTGCTATATTTTTTACAGACAGATTAGGACGTAAACCATTATTATACGCAGGATTAAGCGGTATTACGGTAAGTTTATTTGTTTTGTCCATATCTTTCTGGTTAAGCAGCAATTATGGCTATGATACCAAATGGATAGCCGTAGGTAGTATTATCACATTTATAGCTAGTTTCGCTTTTTCATTAGGTCCGATTGCATGGATACTAATCTCAGAAATTATGCCGTTGGCAATAAGAGGAACGGCAATGAGTATAGCAACAATGTCCAATTTTGTATTTAACTTTATTGTTGCTTTAATCTTTCCGACATTGCTTTCTACAATCGGCGAAGCATTAACCTTTAGTATTTTCGGAGTAGTCGGAATTTTCAGTTTATTCTATACATGGAAATACATTCCAGAAACTAAAGGTCGGTCGTTAGAGCAGATAGAACAGAATTGGCGAAGCGGAAAAGCTATAGCCGAATTTTAAGAATAAAAAACTCTCTAGCCATAAAGGTTAGAGAGTTTTTTTAAGAGCAAATTTCTAACACAAACAAAATTCCCGAAAAATATCGAGCATTTTTTCATCATGAGAATTAGCCAGTAAAGTTAAAGAAGATTGAGCGATGCGATTATGTTCGGAAACATAGATTCTGAAAAAGTCATACTTTTTCTGCTCAATCAAAAAATGTTCGGCATTTTCGGTTAAAACATATTCTTCAACATAAGCTTTGAAAAGTTTTTCAGAATATCGCTCAATAAGTTTTATTTCTCCGTCTGACGACAGTTCTTCCTCAAGAAAATACCCAAGTAATACATCATCGCTAGAGTTTTCAACCATAAAGGGATGAAGTTCCTGTACGAAACAGAATTTATGTGCATACTTCAAAATAAGTTCAGTATCCTTTCGTTCCAGCAGAGCTTTTTCGGATTGAATAAAAAAAGGCTCATCAGAAAAGTAGATATAGTCGAGAACGACAGGGAAAGAACGAGATTTGATAAGTAGCAGTTCAGCTTTTTCGCCAAAGGAAAACTCTTGTAGATATTTTAAGAGCCATTCATCTAAGCCCTCACGAACAAAAATAAGTTCGTCATCATCAGACAACTGCTGCTTATCAGCAAGAAAATTGTTCCAAATTTCAATAGCTTTCATAATTATAAAAAATAAAATAGTACGACATAAAATTAAATTGATGCTCGTATTATAAAGAGGACAATGAATTTGTCAAGAAAGGTTATTGACAAAAAATAGAAAGAATATAAAATTTAAAACAGTAAAAAAATTATTATAACAATTAAAAACATACGCATATGATAACCCTAGAACAAGAAAAAAAGTTTCTTTCCTACATAGAAAAGAATATGCAGGTAAGTTTAAAATCAAAGAAAAACAATATTTTCTATTTTCACTATACTGGGAGCTGCGAATACGGAGGAGCAGCAGCATATATTGCAGGAGCAAAAGATGCTGCGAAAATTAACCCAGAAGAAATACAAGTCTTGGTTGAATATCCAACTGCTTCAGGAAAAAGAAAATATGCTTTTCATGGAAGTAAGCAAATAGCAAAGATGTTATCAGAGATTTACGGCGGTCATGTCTCTTTAGAGCTATACTGGTTTTTAGATAATATCCGCAATACAGGGAATTCTCCTTTTGGATATAGGAAAAACATAAATAGTATCTATGATATAGAAGGAGATATTCTTGCTGAGCAAAATAATCACGTTTTATCAGGATGCTATGTACTAACGCCATCGCTGTTACAAATAGCTAAGTAAAAAAGCCCCGAGAAATCGGGGCTTTAGAAGTAATAAAATATCAAACGCCAAGATATGCCTTAACGTTATTAAGGCTGGCTTGAAAAACAACCGCTTCATCGTCCAAACCATACTTAAGATAATGCATTTTAAGCAAATCTTTAAAACCGGACTTAACCAATTCAATCTGAGCTTTTTTCACAAAAGGTTTAGCACTGATATAAAGAGCAATAAGTTTCTTATTCTGACTCTGTATGATATGGTACTGTACTTTTTCATCAATAGTTTGAGTTTTAAAATACTCCATAACAAAATCACAATGCTTCATTTCCAGCAATTTCAATAAAGCAGAACAAGGCAGTTTAAAGTAGTAGCAAATCAAAGTGAGACTTTTTATGTCATCACGTTGTGCAAGCATCGAAAACCAAGTATCATATAAATAAGATCCTGTTTTATTTTTGAAACCAGACTGGCAATAAACCTCTATCATATCATAATTACCAAGCTGAAGTAAATCAAGAATAACAGAAAAATTGAGCAACACACCAAAATGAAGAACTTTTTTAAAAAAAATAGAATCATTAGATTTAATAAGTTCTTGCTGAACTTTTTGCGGTAAAATACTATCACTGCGAAAGTATAGAGATATTCTTAAATCAATAAAGCATTTAAGTAATTCAAGATTTTTACACTCAATAATTTTAATAAGTAAATCATCAGAAGCACCATGTTTACTAATATATTCTTTAAGAATATCAGGTTTATCAGCTTCATATTTATCAAAAAGAAGTACCTCAGTTTCTGAGGATAAAGAACAATTTTGTAAGCAAATACGCATACAATATTCCGAACAGCATTCTTGATTTATCAAAATAGAATGATACTCAACAGGTAGCGAACTATTGAGCCAATAAGATTTGCGAATAGCCCATTTGGCTTTTTTCAATAACAGCGTCCTATCGGGACAAACTTTTTCTTCCATAAATATAAAATTTTAATAATGAAACATAAAATTATTTAATTGAGCAAAAGAGTAGGGACAAAAAGGGAGATTGTCAATAAAAAAGACTCCTTCCGATAAAGGAGGAGTCTTAAAAAAAGAAGTTTAATTATCCATAGCTTCAGTAATATCACAGTCTGAAAAGCCATGTTTCTCCTGATAGAAGTTTATCAAATCCCAATCATCAAAAACAAACAGATATTGTTCATTGTCGCTATAAAGTTCTCTCTCAGAAATATATAGCCGAACAAGATCAATATCTCCGCGACAAAGCAATAATTTTTCAGCTTCCGAACACAAATCATGTTCTTTAAGATAAGATAGAATAACTTCTTTTGAACCGTAAACAGCCAAAGCACATTCATCAGCCTCTGTAAGAGAAGTGTTTGAAACAAAGAACATTGCGGATTTATCCAAGTGTCTTTGATGCAAAATTTCGCTTAAAGGCAAAGGATTTTCGGCCTCGTCGGTATCAGAACCAAGAGAACAATCTTCATAATTAGCGGCCAGATACTGAAGATACGTCAAGATTGTATCATCATCAGCTTCGTTTAAGAAAATTCTCAAAGGGGCATCATCAAACTCAAAGTCATCAGTCCAAAGAGATTTTAGAAGCTCAAAATCATGCCTCTTAATTAAAGCTATTTGAGCTAAGCAGCCAGGAACCCACGAATTTAAGTGCTCTCTTAACACCTGCGCAGATGCAAATCTAAACAAAGCGGTCTCAGAGATAATATTAAGAGAATGTGAAGCAATGTAATGTTTAATTTTTACATCATCACCAGATTTAAATAAGGCGACTTCTCCCAAATAACCCAAATCATCAACGTGCTCAAGTAATTTGGCAGCATGTTCAGATTGTTGGTGTTCCATAAGCCAAGCTTTTGCTTCTGAAGAAAGTTCAAAATTATCTTTAAAATAAAGATCAATTAAATCTTTGTTGCCGCATTCAAGCAAACGAACTTCAAATTTACCAGGAATACAGTATTCCTGTAAATGTTCTTTAAGAAGTTCTAGATTACGAGGCTCAAAAAGTCTTTGATAAATGCTGTCACGACAGCCAATGCAAGAGAAATCTTCATGTTTGACATAAGTTTCGAAAAAATCATCAGATGCATGTTGCGCTAAATAATCAACAACTTCGTCAGAAAATTTAATATGATCAACACAAAACTCTAACAGAGTTAAATTGTTAGCATCAATTAAAATTTTCTCAATTTCTGAAGGTAGAGATGGTGTATTCAGCAAAGCAATTTTGGAAATTTCCAAAGATTTTGTCTTGATAATATCCTCTAAGATATTTTCAAAGGAATTATGCCGAGCAAAAGCTTTATACACATCAGGATCATCATAAAGAAGAATGAGATGTTGATTGCAGTTATTAACTAAGTTATCACAAAGATAGGAACAAGTAAGTTCTGGATTTTTCAACTTAAGCAGAGTTTCTTCTGTGTCGGGTGAAAATGTCAAACAACGCAAATACGATGCAGGAAGATGCGATAAGGTTCTTCCCTGTAAAAATTTTAATGTAGATTTCTCAGACAGATGAATATTGTTTTTAAGCAATACATCAAATCCGAATTTTGCAACAACAGCTTTCTCGGTTTCCGGAGACAGAGAAACATTTTTTGCATGTTCAGCCCAGAATTGAAGCATCTCCGTATTTTTATTTTTCAATAAAAACAGAATAACATCCTCGGAAATTGAATGATTACATTCTAAATATTTAGCTAAAGCATCTTTAGAACAACCTCTCAGTTCCATCATGTTCAAATGATGTTTGGGATCAATTTCGTAATAGTGATTTCTGTGATACATTTGCAAAAATTTCCATACTTCTAGTCGGGTAGCCCAAACGGAAGATCTTTTTACTTCTTTTTCCATAATGATAAAAAAATTAATAGTGAAACATAAAATTACTAATAGATTTTCCAAACTAAATTCAAAAAAGTTTTTTGTCAATAATTTAGAGAAATAAAAAAGCCTTCCCTTGACGAAGGAAAGGCTGTAAAACGGTTAAGATAACAGTTTTTGAATTAAATCTTTGTCTTCTCTATGGCTTAAGAGATAATCTCTCATAAGTTCCGGAGAAAGTAAATGCGCCAAGCAAACAAGATTTTCTTGATATAAAGAATAATGAGAAAAATAAAGACGTAATAAATCTTTATATTCTCTGCAAATTAATTCTTTTTCAGCTTGAATCGAAAGCTCAATATTCTCATTAAACAAATTCTCTAAGAATTGCTTGATAAAATCATAAGAAGCATAACGAATAAACCAACAATCATGAATAGATGTAAGAGATGAGTGTTGTAACAAAAAGGTTGTAATCCTTTCATCTTGTCGTTTGTACAACGTTAGATAGAGATCATTTTCCAATTTGTCGTTACCTAGTTTTAAAGAAAGTTTTCCGTCAATTAAATAGTAAGAAAGGTAGTTGATAATAACAACAACACTGGCACGTTTACAAAATTTAATTAACAAATCCTCTCTAAATTGGTAGTTACAATGAGAGAGATAAACTTCCCAGAATTCTTCTTCATTATGATAAAATAAAGCATCAAGAATAAAGTCATCAAACTTATCAAGCGCTTTGACGATAGCCAGAGCATTTGAAAAACCCGCAGTTTTTATTCTAATTGCTTGAGCATACGAACTAAAAGAATGTTTCTTAAGATAACAATCAATTAGTTCCTTGTCATTTTGCTCAATTAACAAGCACTCATCACTCCAAGAAAGTTGATGA
This sequence comes from uncultured Alphaproteobacteria bacterium, assembly GCA_949297415.1. Taxonomy (GTDB): domain Bacteria; phylum Pseudomonadota; class Alphaproteobacteria; order RF32; family CAG-239; genus CAG-267. The sequence continues at coordinate 126,866 of CASFSV010000014.1, read as the reverse complement.
AAAGTCAAATAGTTCAACAAAAGATCTCGTTTACCTAAAGCAAGCAACATCGGAAACCCCCAATTTTGAAAAGCATGATTTTGAGTATAGTATTCCAATAAATCCAAAAGTTGTGTTTTAAATAAGCGGACCTCAAATTCTTCAGGCAAATCAAAATGGTCTAATGCAAATTTGAGGTAACACCGAAATTCTGGAACATTAAACAAACTACTCCACACCATATCGGATAGGGGAGATTTTTGTTCAGCTTTTTGTTCTAAATATGCACCCACTAAATTAGCATATTTAGATTTTAACAACATCCTTAAATGACGATGAATTAGATCATCAAATCTTAAGACAATTTGTTTGATAAAATCTGTAACGGATCTGGATAAAAGAGTTTTAAACTCTTTATCGGAAGGATAGCCGGCAAATTCACTTAAGTATGTCAAAACCAAATCATCAGGAGCATCACGATAAAAAGTTTCAACCACATCATCCTTCAAACCAAATTTAACAAGATGAGTGGAGAGCAAATCAAAGTTTTTCGTTTCAAGTAAAAATTTTTCTGTCTTATCACATAAATCATTTTTTTCGGCATAAGCTTTTTGCAAGTCTGGAAAAGATTTCTTGAAAAATTCTAACTCAGCCTCAGGAGTAAAAGTACATTGATTAGTGTATTTTCCAATCAGCTCAGCATTTTCTAGTTGCAGTAAAGTCAACTCAGTTTTTGTAGATAACGTCCATTTTGAATTATCTATCAGAAAATCGAGTCCAAATCTGTCAAAAAGAATTGGTTCGCCATTTTGTGGAAAATCCCAGAAATAATGAGATAAAAAATTTTGAAGAAAGCCTTTGTCAGCTTTTTGAAACAAGAGCATTAAAGCTTCATCAGTTAGCGGAAAATGTTTCACATACAGAAAAAGAGATTTCTTTGAACAACCGTGAAGCAAAACCACTTGAGAATGATATTGAGGAGCAATTTCCTTGTGAAAAATCAGAAAAAGCAAGACCTGTCTCCAAGTTTCTAAGAGAGAAGGTGTTTTTAATTGATTGGTACGCATAATAAATAAAAAAAATTAATAGTAAGACATAAAATTAATAATTTAGGTAAATCGTAAACCAAAAAACATTTGAGTCAACAAAAAAACTGCTTCCGAAAAATCGGAAGCAGTTCTGGTAAAAAAAATTAATACATAGAGGCGTATAGTTCTTCTGCCTTTTGAGAGAGAGAATGTTTCGCCAAATATATATCAATCATTTTGTTGTTGTTGAGTTTAATTAACTCAACTTCATTATCAGCAAACAAATCATACTTATCCAGATAGAAACAAACGGCCCTTTCGTTTTTAGAAAAATCGGAATGGATTAGTTTGAGTTCTAGTTCTTTATCCAAGTCAGATTCTTTGAAGAATTTAATCATCAAAGAGTTTCTACCGCTGTCAATCAAGGCGCTTAAAACTTCGTCTGGCAGCAGATAATTTTTGAAAATAGATTTGATAAAATCAACCGAACCGCATTGAATAAAAGAAACAAGCGCTTGAGTTTTAAAACCAAATTTTTCAACATAAAAATGGCACAACTCAGCATCCTCTCGCTTTAACAAAGCAATTTCACCATCCACACTTTTAAGAGGAGATTGAGCATTATTTTGCAAATAAGTCATCAATTTCTTTTGAGGAGCAAATTTAACAAAATACTTTTCCGCAGCTTCACAAACGATAGCATGGTTTTCAAGTAGGAAGTTAAGGTACGCCTTCCGCAAATTGTCTTTTCCGTTTTTAAACAGAGCAACAACAGCAATATCCGGTAACGGATACTTTTGAAAATAATCAATAGCATCGTCAATAGGACCTTTTTCCATTAACAGTGCAGCGTTCAAAGGATATAGCTCATTAGTATCGATATAATTAATGAGGTTATCTTGCATATAGGTTGCATATTTATCTTTGAAAAAAGCATTGAGTTTATCATTTTCAGAAAGTATCAACTTACGTTCCAACTGATAAGGCAGACCGAATTTACTTTTGTAGCAACATTGCAGACTGGCATTATTTCCGGAAAAAAGAAACATAGCCGCCACATCAACTGGAAATTTTTTACACTCTTTAAAGCGATCTGATTCCAAATAGAACCGAATAAGTTCCTCATTTCCGGTTTCAAAGAGGCAAATAGTAGCACCGTAATCAAGTTCATTTTTTTGCATATAGAGCATAATTGCTTCAGTAGCATTACTGTGTATCAGAGAATTTTCAAAGCCTGCAGGAATTTCAGTATAATCATCGGCGAATTCATCTTGTATCATCCGTTTAACGAGAGTCAAGATAAGTTCGGGTTGATTAAGTTTAAAAAGCTCAAGAAATTCATCCTCAAAAATTAAAGGATTATTTTCAAGCATTTTCTTGCAAAGAGCAACATCGCCTGATTTCAAGATATATAAGCGTACTTTGGACAATTCAAAAACGGAATTTTGTTCCAAATAAGTTTTAATTCCTTTCTCCAAGGAAGAATCAAAAAGCACATCAATATACTGTGCAGATAAGACATAATCTTGGTCTCTAAATTTAAGAAACATTAAAACTAAATCTTCGCGTTTTTGTTTAATGATTTCCTTCCATAAATTAAGAGGGATAGAGCCATGCCGCCGAACATATCTTTCAAATAGTTCAGAATGACGTTCAAGCAGGATATGTCCTAACGAAGAGCAATGTTCTTCCAACACATCAAGCACCTGTTCATCAGTTCCCTTTTGAGCAAATTCATTTGCAAGCTCAAAGGGATAAAATTCACGATGTTTACAAACAGAAAACTTCCCATGGTTGCGAGGCTCTAAAAGAACATCAAAAGTTTCGGGATTGAATCTACAAAATTCCGAATAATATTTTCGAAAAGTTTTCGTAGAAACAGCATTCAGCAAAGCAGCTTGATAATAAGGAGGAATAGAAGAAGGATCTTCAATCAATTGCCGCAACAATGTAAATTTCTTCCAAAAAGAAAGTTTACCCACATTTGTTTTTTCCATAATGATAAAAAAATTTAATAATGAAACATAAGATTAATTATAGTGAAATCCAACATATAGTCAAAAACTTTTTTTGTCAACAATAAAGTAGGAGAACTAAATTTTAACAAATAAAAAGAGGAAAAAAGGGCAGTAAAAAACAAAATCTGTATTTTTTGTCTTGACAAAAGAAAAAAAGTAACCATATAATGCGCAATGAATTATTTTGTAAAACTATGTAGAGAAAGAATATGGTTAAGTTAAGTGACAATAATGCCTACAAGAGAGGTCAGGAACTTTTAGATTCAGGAATGTGTAGAGAGGCAATAGCTCAGTTTGATGAGTTTTTAGCCCAACAGCCCGATTCATGGAAAGCAATAAATTCAAAGGGTTTTGCTTATCAAAAGATGAGTAAATATACAGAAGCGGTAGACTGTTTCGATAAGGCCTTAGCAATCAATCCGAAATCCGTAGAAGTGCTTAACAATAAAGGCGTAACATTAAGTATGCGCGGTCGTTACAAAGAGGCAATAACTTGCTTTGAAGAAGCTTATGCAAACGATCCAACCTCTTTGGAAGCTTTAAATGGTAAAGCAATCGCTTTGCAACATATGTTCTTGTTTAAGGAAGCTCTGGATGTTTTACAACAAGCTTATCAGATAGACCCGAAACATCCGCAAACATTGTTAAGTATTGCGGTAACCCTACAGAAATTGAAACAATATGAACGTGCAATCGGGTATTTTAAGAAAGTTTTAGCATTAGATAAATCAAATGTAAAAGCATGGAACGGTATTGGAGTAACCTATCAGTTGATGGGAGATAACGATTCGGCTTTAAAATGTTTTACCAAAATATTGAATATAGATAGCACAGAAATCCAAGCATGGATAAGTATTGGTTTTGTGTATCAAAAGATGTTTAAGTTCAAAGATGCGCTAAAGTGCTATAATAAAGCTAAAAATTTGGTAGACGGCCGTTATCATCATAAACTTTATGATGGACTAGCGTCATGCTTAACGAAATTATCTGAATTTGATCAAGCAATAGAGATATATAAGCATATTTTCCAACGTGAAGAAGGAAAAAAGAAGTGGGATGCTCAACGCTCAATTAAATTTGTAAATAAATTGAAGCGTAAAAAAGCAATAGGAATGTTGCCAGATGTTATTCCTGCTGAAGAAAATCCATCAAGTAGCGATACGTCATCAGACGAAGCTTAATATATACTATTTATAAAATAATAAGCTCAAGGGAGGATGCATGTCTGAACCGATTGAGGAAAATTCACTTAATACGGTATCAAAGTTACTACCGAAAGTGTATTTTCTATTACAAATTTTATTCGGTATAGGGGCGGCATTTTGGGTTCTGTATAATCATCAACCAGAAACAGGGGATGACATAGAGCATATGCATTCTACTTGGTTGGTGTATGGCGGACAGATTCCGTATATAGATTTTTTTCAACATCATAATCCTTTATTGTGGTATCTATTTGCACCATTAGCGGGATATTTGGCTTATGACATATTTCTATTTGATGTTGTACGCGTAATTTCCACTCTGGTGATGTTTGGGAGTCTATTGATAAGTGGCTTGATTGTAAAACGTTTTATGGCACAAAGTTGGTATGCCGCCATAATCGGTATAGCATCTATTTTCCCATCATATGTTATATTTAGCGGAGAAGACTTTCGCCCGGATAACTATATGGTATTTACCTTTATGGTAGGCATATATTACCTGTTGTCATATTTGGAAAAGAAGCAAACCAAAGATTTAGTATATTCGTTTGGGGGCTTATTTATATCGTTTCTGTTTATGCAAAAAGTTATTTTTCTGTTAGCATTTGTAGGTGCTGTTGTCATATATCAACTGTACGCGAAAAATATAGAAATCAAAGATTTTATTAAAGCACTGGTTTTACCTTTAATAGGATGTATACTCTTTCTGTCATGGCTACTATACCATGATATGATTAAGCAATACTGGTTGGCAAACTATATTTTCAATCTATACATACCTGATGTATATGGTGGTTTGGTTGAAAAAACAAGAGTCGAATTTTATGTTGTAAGTGCAATAGCTTTTATATCTTGCGGGTACTTTTTGTACAAAGGAAATACCAGCGTTAAAATAATATGCTTACTCTGGATAGCAGAGGCAGTACAACGTTTTTTTTATTTCTCGTTGGATAGGCATTACTATTATCAGTTACAAATACTAAATGGCATAATGGTTGGTGCGTTTGCTGGAAAATTAATTAACCAACGGAACTGGACAGCATATATTTTTGTAGCTTTATCGCTGATGGGAATGTATGCGTTTTGCTCATATTGTACAGCAAAAAAATTGCCACCGAACTATTTTAGATATGTAACTCCAAAATATGTAATAGAACAAACCAATCGCTGTGATTCAGTATTAAATGGCTATGGACTAACTTACGGCATTTTTACTAAAGACATCACATATTATTGGAATTTAAATGGACAACTGGATGTAATAGGGAATAAAATAGGTTTAGCTCCATTGCCGAATTTAAATCAAGTAGTCATAAAACATTTTCCTCGGATTATATATACAGGGCCTTATTGGGATGAAAAACTACGTCAAAAACATATAGAAGTTCCGGTTCACTGGGTAGATAGTTCATTAAGAGATAAATACTATATGCAATCGCCTTTTGTAGATATATTTATTCTAAAACCAGAATATCAAGCCAAACGCCGTTGCCAATATAATGCACTAAAAGATACTTGGGAATATTTTTATAAGGAACCGATACGTAATGCTTTTTAGTAAGGAAAACATAATAAAAGCAATTTTAGGATTATATTTAGTCTTTTGCGGAGGTCTGCTGTACTGGACGGTAATATATAGTGGATCGGGAGATGGAGATACTTTAGAGCACGTGCATACATCATGGTTAGTCTGGAGTGGAAAATTACCGTATAAAGATTTCTTTCAACATCATAATCCATTATTATGGTATATCGGAGCACCATTAGTTGGGTATTATGAATATAGCCTACGAGCGGTAGATGCAGTTAATATATTGACCGTAACTGTTTTTCTTCTAATGTTATGGTATATGTATCGTCTGCATAAAGATTTTTTATCGAATAAGATTGGCGGATTAGTTGCAGCAGCGTTTTGTGCGCTGCCGCAAGAGAGTTTATATAATAAAGATTTTAAACCGGACAATTTTATGGCTACAGCAATTATAGCCGGAATATATTATCTGTTTTGCTATATGCGTAACAAACGGGTGCTAGCTTTATTTATCTCATTTATGCTGTTTTTTGCTTCATTTATGTTTACCCAAAAAGCAGCCTTAATTGTCATAGGGATAGGTATCATCATTTTGTGGCTGATAAGAGAAAAGAAGGTACAAATAGAAGATTGTGTCATAAGTGGTAGTATTCCACTACTTATATTTGTTGTGTTTTTAGCATTTTTATACTACGAAGATGTATTAACAATGTACATAAAAGCAAACTTCGAGCTAAATTCCCATATTCCTGATGTATTTTACACCAGACGTTTTATTCATCCGAGTTTAGAAATGACGGTGCCGATATTATTTGCGATATATGCATTGGTAAAAAATGTTTATGAGGGGAACATATACATCAAAACTTTCGCGATAATTTTTATTATGGAATATTTGATACGCATGTATTACTTCACGCCGTTTGTGTACTATTTTGCATTATTGCATGCGTTAGCATCAACATTGGCCGGAGTTGCTGTTGCAGAAATAATAAAAAAGAAGTCATGGTTTTTATATATATTTCTAAGCTACTTTATCATTTTAGGCGGGATATATGCCAATATATACAGACAACGCATCACGGTTGGCGATGATTATAAATATGGTGCATCAGGATTTGTATTAAGGCTAACCAATCCGTGTGATTATGTTGTAAACGGATATAGAATAGGGTACAATTTATTCAATAAAGATATTGATTTTATCTGGAATTTAAAGGGACAAATAGATGTTATTGCAGCGACAATAGGTATTCGTCCGACCTCAGATTTAGAAAGTTTGATTAGAAAGTATCGCCCGAAAATCATTTATGGTAAAAATTACTATGATACATACCGCGAGTACCGTGGAGAGATTGGTGTTCACCCCATACACTGGATAAGTAGTCATCTGTTGGAAGAAATGTATATACCTCTAAATCGAGATGATTTGTATATCTTAAAACCCGAGTATCAGAGCTATGATTGCCGATATAATGTACGCACAAAAACATTTGAGTATGTAGATAAACATTAGCAAAAAGTTTACTAATTTTTTTATATATTAAAGCATACCGATAAAACAAAAGAATATGTAGGGGAGAAGAGCCATGCGCGTCATAATAAAATCAGACTATGAAGAAGTAACCGATTGGGCTGCAACGTATATAGCCTATCGTATTAAGCGAGCACGCCCTACATCAACGAAACCTTTTGTATTAGGGTTGCCGATGGGAGATACCCCTAAAGGGATGTATAAAAAATTGGTAGAATTAAATCGCGCCGGAAAATTATCGTTTGCCAATGTTGTTATATTTTGCATGAATGAATTTATCGGATTAGAAAAGAATGCACCGCAAAGTTGCCGTAGTTACATGGATGAATATTTATTAAAGCATGTGGATACCAAAGAAGCAAATATTTATATTTTGGATGGGCGAACAAAAAATTATGAAAAAGAGTGTGCAAATTTTGAATTGGCAATTCGTCAAAAAGGAGGAATAGATTTATTTGTCGGGGGTGTAGGAGCCGATGGTCATATTGCGTTTAATGAACCTTTTTCATCATTAGATTCTCACACCCGTGTAAAAACATTAACAACGGAAACGATGAAAGCCAAAGCAAAATTATTTGATAATGATATAAATAAAGTTCCACATACGGTTTTAACCGTCGGTACGGGAACGATAATGGATGCCAAAGAGGTAATGATTTTGGCAACGGGAGAAACGAAGGCAGAAGCGACAAAAGCAGCAATAGAAGGAAGTGTCAATCATCGTTGGGCGGTAAGTGCATTGCAGATGCACCGTCACGGTATATATGTTTGTGATGAAGATGCGGCTTCTAAGTTAGAACAAGACACCGTACTTTATTTAAAAGACATAGAACGCAATGCGTACTGATATTTTAGCAAAATTACAACAAGAAGCGGAGAGTGAATATCAAAAATTCTCCGCTAAACTTTTACCACCAAATATTAAGTTGTTAGGCGTACGCATACCTAAATTACGACAATTAGCAAAACAAATGCTGAAAGAAAAGCTGGCAGAAGAATATCTGCGAATTCCTGTGTGCGAATTGGAGTATCAAGAAGAGTTAATGCTATATTCATTGTTGGTTGCACAAAATAAAGAAACAAATAAAATTGAAAGAATAAAAAATTTTGTTCCACATATAAATAGCTGGGCAGTATGTGATATATTTTGTTCATGTTTAAAGGATGCTAAAAAACAGCAACAAATATATTGGGATGCTTTTAATGTTTATACCCAGAGTTCAAAGGAATACGAAATACGTTTTTTCTATGTATTGGCTTTGAGCTATTTTATAAATGACGAATATTTGGAGAAAATACTTTCACTCATTCAGAAACAAAAATATGTAGGATTTTATGATAAAATGGCGGTGGCGTGGCTCTTATCGATGATGTATGTGAAGTATCCTAAAGAAACAGAAAAATTCTTACTAAATACTCCTTTAGATGAATTTGTATTTAAGAAGAGTATAAGTAAGATTTGCGATTCGTATCAAGTGACAAAAGAGGCTAAAATCCGCTTAAGAACTTTAGCCTCAAAGAAAGCTCTTAAAAACAACTAATCTTTATAGATAGGAAAAGCAGAAGTTAGTTCTAAGATTTTTGCTTTTGTTTTATTCGTTACTTCGCCAATATCAGATGTGTGCAGTGCATCAACAATATCGGCAATAGCATGACCGATAAGCTTAAATTCTTCTTCTTTGAAACCCCGAGTTGTACCGGCAGGAGTACCAAGACGAATGCCGGAAGTTGTTGATGGTGGAAGCGGATCAAACGGAATAGCGTTTTTATTTGCAGTGATATTAACTAATTCAAGAGCCTCAGTAAGTTCTTTGCCGTTAATTCCTTTAGGTGTTAAGTCCACCAAAAGCAAATGAGTGTCAGTTCCGCCCGTAACAAGTTTAAGGCCGCGTTGCAACAGGGTTTCGCCTAAAACTTTTGCATTTTTAATAACTTGAGCAGAATAAGCTTTGAACTCGTCACTTAAGGCTTCTTTGAAGCAAACAGCTTTAGCGGCAATAACATGTTCCAGAGGACCACCTTGCATTCCTGGAAAAATAGCGGAATTAATTTTTTTAGCAATATCAGCATTATTGGTTAAGATAGCACCGCCGCGTGGACCGCGCAATGTTTTGTGAGTTGTCGTAGTGACAACATCGGCAAAAGTTAAAGGATTCGGATAAAGACCACTGGCAACAAGACCGGCAAAGTGAGCCATGTCGACCATCAAGAAAGCTCCACACTCATTAGCAATAGCCCTAAATTTAACAAAATCGATTTGTCGCGGATAAGAAGAACAACCGGCAATAATAAGTTTCGGTTTATGATGATGAGCCAAACTGCGAACCTGCTCATAATCAATTAAACCAGATTCTTTTTCAACACCGTATTGAATGGAGTTGAACCATTTACCGGAAAAAGAAACTTTTGCACCATGAGTTAAATGTCCACCGGCATCAAGGCTCATACCGAGGATAGTATCACCGGGTTTAAGGAGTGCGCCAAAGACTGCCATATTAGCTTGTGAACCGGAATGAGGTTGAACATTGGCAAATTGGGCACTAAACAACTGTTTTAATCTATCAATAGCCAGTTGTTCAATTTTATCCACAAAGATACAACCACCGTAATAGCGATGATTAGGATAACCTTCAGCATATTTATTGGTAAGGATAGAACCTTGTGCTTCCAAAACAGCTTTAGAAACAATATTTTCAGAAGCAATCAGTTCGACGTTGTTTTGTTGTCTAGCAAGTTCATCGTTAATTGCAGCATAAATATCTGCATCAAAATCTTTCAAATCCAAAGTATTCATCTCAATCCTCAAATAACATCTGATTACAAATCAAGTAAATCGATTCTTCTTTGGTGTCTTCCGCCTTCAAACTGAGTATCTAAGAAAATATCGATTCTGCGTAAGACATCATGTTTATCCATTGTACGTCCGCCAAAAACAATCACATTAGCATTATTATGTTGTTTAGCCATTTGCGCAACTTCATCGGAATAAAGCAGGGCTGCACGAATACCTTTGTGACGATTAGCGCGAATAGAAATACCAATACCTGTGCCACAGACCAAAATACCCAAATCAGCTTTTCTGGCTAAAATATGAGCAGCCATTTTATCGGCATAAGTAGGATAATCGACGGAAGAACAATCAGAGGTTCCCAAGTCAAAAACATCAAAACCTTTTTGCAAGAGAGATTTAGCAATAAAATCTTTCATTTCAAAACCGGCATGATCAGAAGCAACAGCAATTTTCATATTTATAACTCCTCAAAAAATATTATTGAAGTTTTAACAAAATGAAGAATTTTAGGGAATTATTTTGTAAGATATGCACAGGATAAAAAAAAATCACATTTTTAAAAAAAATCTATTGACGTTGAAAATTTTTTATGTATAAATACAAATCACCACGTTGACGTTGGTACTTTGAGTTGGCCGGTTGGCAGAGTGGCTCATGCAGAGGACTGCAAATCCTTGTACATCGGTTCAATTCCGGTACCGGCCTCCACTAAGGATTATTCCGACTTAGCTCAGTGGTAGAGCAATCGGCTGTTAACCGATTGGTCGCTGGTTCGAGCCCAGCAGTCGGAGCCACTAAAAACCGTTTCTTAGCAATAAGGAACGGTTTTTTAATTATAAGGAAAAGAAGTGTTAAAGATATTAGGAATATTGCTAATAGGAGTAGCTGTTGTATTAGTTTGGGAAATACCTTCTACAAAAAACAGTTCTGCAACAGAGCAAAAACTAAAAGAAATCAGCGAACAATATGCAGGCTATAAAGCAAATATCGGAATAGGGTATGCGGACGACAAAATAACCTATGAAAATAAATCCCAAAAGTATCCATTATTAAGTGTGTTTAAGTTGCATGTTGCAGTTACGGTTTTAGATAAAATCAATCGTGAAAAATTAAATTTGGAAAACAAAATAAAGATTTCTTCAGCAGATATAAAAGAAAACACATATAGCCCGCTTCGTGAAAAATATGGTATTAAAAATTTAAACTTATCTCTGTATGAACTTTTATATTATATGGTGGCTGAGAGTGATAACAATGCCTGTGATATTTTAATCAAATGGGTGGGAGGAATAGATTCGGTAGAAAGATACATTCACGCAATAGGATTGTCTGAAACAGAAATAAAAGTAACCGAAGATATAATGAATAGAGCAGATATGACTCAATATCAAAATAGGGCTCCGCTTTATGAAATTTTAGAGTTACTGAAACAGATAGATGAGAAAAAATTATTTTCTGAAGAATTGCATAGAGAATTGTTGTCAATTATGCAAAGCACAGTAACCGGAGCCAATAAGATAAAAGGATACTTACCACAATTTGTAAACGTGGCGCATAAAACCGGTTCCTCATCAAGACTGCAAGACGGAAAGAAAATCGCCGATAATGATGTCGCAATTATAAACAAAGGTAATAAAAAATATTATCTGGCAGTTATGGTATCCGATTCTTATGAAACCGATGAAACTAATGCCGAAATCATAGCGAAAATATCACAACAAATTTATATGAAAAACAGTTGTTCTAATTAAAAATCGTTTTTGTCTTTGAGAGCGTTGTATCTTTTGTGAATACATTGGATACAAGTTTTGTGCACACCATCGGTAATATTGTAAAAAATAAAACGCCCTTGTCGTTCGGAAGTAACAAAGCCGTCATCACGAAGTTTTTTTAAGAATTGTGATACCTTGAGTTGCTCAAGACCGATACCGTTAACAATTTCCGTAACATTCTGTCGTCCATAAAGAGTCAACCACTCCAAGATTCGCATTTTATCAAAATGAGCAAAAAGTTTCATACGATTAGCAGTCATCATAGTGTAGTCGGCAGGAAGCATTTCTTTAACACCATCTTGCAAAAAGAAAAAACAATCTGTCATATAAGCATAAAGTTTGCGAAGACAAACGAAAATACTCGCCGGATACTCTTCACAAATATCATAATAAATAAAAATTCCGCGTCGAGTTGTTTTGACCAAATTATTTTCGCGCATCTTTTTAAGACTTTGCGAAATAATAGCCTGTTCAGCATTAAGAGCCTTTGTGAGGGCAGAAACCGAAGAAGCTCCATGAACATCAAGATATTCAAGAATACGCAGTCTCAGCGGATGAGAAATATAGGTAATTCCTCGCACTGCTTTTTTCATAATCTCAATGGGTAAAGGTTTATCCATAAAAAACTCCTTCAAAACTAAACTAAGTATAGTTCAAAGAATAACGAATGCAACAAAATTTCTTGTTTTTGAAGCAAAAGAAAAACGAAAGAAATTAAAGAACAATATTCTGAAAATAAGTTCTTAAATAATCAATGGCTTTGATAACATGTTGCATATTTTGTTCATTTTTAAGAAGAAAAGGGGCTTTAGCAAAGAGTTCGCTCAAAACCGCATATTTATCGTTAATTTCAACCAAACCATGTAGGGGAATAATTACAAAATGAACATGTCCATTCGGTTTTTCATAAAACATATAGGCGATTTTTTGGCAGTTAAAAATATCCGTAATGGCTTTTTTGCAGAAAACAGTCAGCTGATAAAGTTCCTGCAGTTCCTCATTAGAAAGGTCCATATAATTGGAAACATGTCGCAAGGGTGAAATAACAATCATTCCCGGATATGGAATTTCAAAATCTTGACTTATATCCCATAATTTGGTTTGAAAAATACGTCCTTCTTTGAATTTACTTTTATCAGCGACGATACATCCGACGCATGGGGTATCAATCAGTTCTCCAAAAATAGTTGTAAATTTCATAGCAAAACTCCTTATATAAATGAAGCTTAAATAAAAAAGTCTCAATAGTCAACTTAAACAAAATCGCCCCGATGATAGAGGCGATTTTCAAGGATGGGAAAGGAAAATTATTTTTTGAAGTGGACACTTAATTCATCAAAACGTTTTTGATTGTCTTCAGACCACCCCATAATATAATCGCTTCCCATGCAGAAGAGCGGAGTTCCTATATTACGTCCGAGATTAAATTTCTCTGCACATTTTTTGAATAAATACATTCCCCCTGGTTTATAGATATCAATTTTTTCAATCTTGAGATTGGTATGCTTTTTATTGATATGGTCATCTGCCATTTTGCAATAAGGACAACCATCATAGGTAAAGAAATAAATTTTATCGGCAGAGATTTCATCTTCTGCTCTAACTTGCCCTACAATGGTAAGAAAAGAAACAATTAACAAATAGAAAAATTTTTTCATAAAATACCTCCGTAAACTAAATAATTCTACTCAATGCAACAGTCAACAGCCTTGCGCACAAATGTTTTCATTTTGGCAAAAGCTGTTTTTTGTTCCGCATCGGCAACAGGCTCTGAAGCAACAGTATCTTCTGAAGATGTTGTCGTAACTACACCGACAGCATCAATCTTTTCACTGATTTTTTTGATATCTTTAACGCTATTTTCAATCCATTTAACATTACTGACATCAAGCATATTCATATTAAGCCCCCAGAACAGGCAATACAAATCATAAGCTTTGTTAAAAAGATCATATGCTTGTTCTTTATTCCCTAAACTTTGTTGTTTAGTTCCCACTTCCATCAAGCGCATGGAACTAGCGAGTAAATGTTTGGAGATGCACCAAACTTCCCCTTCATAACTGGGAATAATCTTCATCATAAGTTTTTTACGAGTTTCACGAACATCTTCAATTAAATCGTAAAAAGAGGTTTTGCTTGTTTTAGCACCTGAAAAGACCAAATGTTCCTCAATAGAAATAAGGTTCATAATAGCAATAGTTAAATCTTGATCGGAAGATAAATCTTTCGGATTAACTTTTTTAGTCGCATCAATGCGTTCCACAAATTCTTTAACATTTTCAGCTTTTTTCATCTTAAGTCTCCCTCGTAAAAATTATAAAGAATAAAAATCTAAAATAAAACTAACAACAAATAAAAGGGCTAATGGCAATACGACTTTTTCAAAAGGAAAGTGTGCATGTCCATTATTGCGCTTTTTCATAAAAGCATAAAATTTTTGTGAAAAAATATATAAACCCGCGCCACAAAGAGAAGCCAACAGAAATTGATCAATATAAAGAAAACCAATAATTTGAGGAGAATAAATTAGTTCCCCCATATAAATAAATCCAATCATAGCAATACTGGAAAGCATTAAGATAGAGTCACGTCCACGAAAATACCAATTTTTTTTATCAAACCAAAGAATAAGCCAGTATCCTAAAAGTGCAAATAATGCACCAGCCCATAAGCCGACAATATTATCGCTGATACCGAGTTTTCGTGCAATTTCAAGAGATGCCCCGATAGCAACTGTACAAACCACACAAGCAGGGTTAGCAAAAGCCACAGTAACATTGGCGAATAAGGATAAGAATAGCAATATCAAAAATTTCATATTATAGCTCCATAAATATATATTAAATACAATATATATAATAAATGATATGTATTAAAAAGTCAAGATATTTTTCAAATAAAAAATATTGATATAAGTAATTTTGTGTAATATATATACCGAGGCTAGGATAAATACGAAGGAGAGATGTTATGAAAAAGATTTTATTAACGATGGTTGCAGCCCTTATGCTAAATGCTTGTAGTGAGTCTAAACCTGTGTCTTTGAACGGGAAAAATTTTGTATTGGCAAATGATAATACAATAACTTTGTCATTTGATGCGAAAGAAAATAAGTATTACGGCAAAGTGCTGAATAATTATTTCGGTTCATACACAATTGAAAAAAATAACATTAAGTTCGGTCCAACAGCTTCTACAATGATGGCAGGTCCAGAGGCTGAAATGAAAAAAGAACAAACTTATTTCCAAGATTTGAGCAAAGTTACAACCTTTAGCCTGAAGGATAAGGTTTTGGAATTAAGCGGAAATGGTGTAAGTTTGAAATATCAAGAAAAATAATTTTCTGATATTATAAAATAGAAAAGCCGCAGATTTTTCTGCGGCTTTTGTTTTAGTGGTTATTGGATAAAATTATCGCAATGTTGCACCTGTTTTCTTGCCAACTTCAAGAATAACCTTATTCATCAAAGCCTCAAGTTCGGCATCTGTATAAGTTTTTTCTTTTGGTTGGAAAGTAACGGAAATAGCCACAGATTTTTTATCTTCCGGTAAATTATCCCCTTCGTACACGTCAAAAACGCGAACATCAGCGATATTATTTCTATCAGCATTTTTAGCCGCAGCGACAATATTGATAGCTGAAACATTGCGAGCTACCACAAAGGCTAAATCTTTATCAACTGCTTGCAACTGAGATAGTTCAAGTTTCTTCTTCGCTTTAGATTTAGCATCTCTCGGTAATGGAATGTTATCCAAGAATACTTCAAAAGCAACCACATTAGATTTAATATCAAGCGCTTTTAAAACAGCTGGATGCAATTCGCCAAAATAAGCCAAAACATTTTTACCCAAACGGATAGCGCCGCTTCTACCAGGATGATAATAAGACGGAGCATCGGTTGTAATTTGCGGAGCTTCAATCGGTCCTTTTGCCGCAGCAATAGCTGCAAGAGCATCCGCTTTAGCATCAAACACATCATAAGCACGCATTGAGCCCGTCCAATCTTTCTTAGACGTTTTGCCAACACGGATACCGGAAGCAACAGCTTTCTGCTCGCCGGGATTTCTGCCATAAAATTCTGGTGCAACTTCAAATATTGCTAAATCAGCATAACCTCTGGCAATATTGTTTTTAGCACCGATAAGTAAATTTGGCAATAACGATGGACGCATTTCATCAAGTTCTTTGATAATAGGATTTTGTAATAAAATCGGTTCTTGCCCGCGACGGAAATATTGCGCAATATCACTATCGGTAAAGCTGAAAGTAACAGATTCAAACATACCGCGAGAAGCAAGTTCATGCTTAACCATAACAATATTGTTTTGAAGAGGTGTCAAAACCGGTTTTGGAAAATCGGCAGTTTTCATAGACGTAGCCGGAATATTATCCAAACCAATCATACGAACAACTTCTTCAATTAAATCTTGTTCACATTCAATGTCGCCACGCCAAGAAGGAGAAACGGCTTTAATTTTGCCATCTTCTTCCGCAAGAGCAAAGCCTAAATGAGAAAGAATTTCTTCACATTTTTCTTTAGAAACCTCCATACCGATAAATGTTTTAAGTCTTTCAGGACGAAGATATACAGGTTTCGCATCATTTTTTTCAGCTCCGGCAATTTCCATTTCAGAAGCTTCTCCGCCACAAATATCCAAAATCATCTGGGTGGCGTAATTGTTGCCTGAAATGTTAGACATTGGGTCAACCCAACGTTCATAACGAGCGCGAGAGTCTGAGTCAATTTGTAATTTACGACCTGTACGAGCAATACATATCGGTGTAAATAAAGCGCATTCAAGAAGAACATTGGTTGTATCTTCATAACTTCCCTTATTTAAGCCGCCCATAATACCACCAAGACACTGAACACCTTCGTCATCACAAATACCCAAACATTTATCATCAAGAGTATAGCTCTTTTCGTTTAGGGCTAAAAATTCTTCACCATTATGAGCCATACGAACCTTAATGTTACCTTTAAGTTTGTCTGCATCAAAAACATGTAAAGGACGAGCTAAATCATAGTTGATGTAGTTAGTGATATCAACCAGAGCAGAAATCGGACGTAAACCGATAGCCGTTAATCTATCCTTCATCCATTTAGGAGTTTCAGCTTTGTTATTAACACCTTTGATATAACGAGCCGTATAAGTTGGGCAAGATTCGGGACAGTCAACAGAAACGGTAATAGGACTTTTAAAAGAGCCTTTGATTTCAGGAATGCTAAGCGGTTTAAGTTTACCTAAGCCGGAAGCGGCTAAATCTCTTGCAATACCACGAACACCAAGGCATTCTGCACGGTTTGGAGTAATGGAAACTTCAATAACCGGATCAATATTCAATACTTCCGCAGCTGGTTTTCCGATAGGAGTATTTGCAGACAATTCGATAATACCGCTATGGTCGTCGCCTACTAAAAGTTCCTTCTCGGAGCACATCATGCCCATACTTTCAACGCCACGAATTTTTGCAACCTTAAGGCGTTCGCCGTAAGCAGGAATAAGGGCACCTGTTGGGGCATAAATACCGACAAGTCCTTCGTGAACATTAGGAGCGCCACAAACAACCTGCAAGGTTTCTTTACCTGTATTAACGGCAAGAACGTGAAGATGGTCAGAGTCAGGGTGCATTTCAACTTTTTCAATTTTAGCCGTAATGAAATCGTTGAGAGCTGCAGCAGGATTGATAACTTCTTCTACTTCCAAACCGATACGTGTCAGTGTTTCGCTAATTTCATCAACACTGGCATCAGTATCTAAATGTTCTTTTAACCAAGAAAGTGTAAATTTCATCGAGCCAATCCTCCATTATTGCTAAGACCGCTTGTCATTGCCGAAAAGTCAAGTGGTGTAAAACCATAATTTTTAATCCAACGAACATCAGATTCAAAGAATGTTCTCAAGTCAGGGATACCATATTTTAACATCGCCAATCTATCAATACCGGCACCAAATGCAAATCCTTGATATTCATCAGGATCAATACCGCCGGCGCGCAAAACATTCGGATGAACCATACCACAACCAAGAACTTCCAACCAATCTGTACCAGCGCCGATAATCAAATCTGTTTTAGTCTTCAAGCAACCGATATCAACTTCGGCAGACGGTTCGGTAAACGGAAAGTAAGAGGGACGAAAACGAATAGGCAATTCATCAACTTCAAAGAATGCTTTCATAAAGTCATACAAACAGCCTTTAAGGTCTGCCATAGTTGTTTTTTTATCAATGACTAAACCTTCAACTTGATGGAACATCGGTGTATGAGTAGCATCATAGTCGGAACGATACGTTCTACCGGGAGCAATGATACGAATAGGCGGCTGTTTTTTCTCCATAGTACGGATTTGTACGCCGGAAGTATGGGTTCTGACCACATAAGCATTATCCATATCAAAAGCATTGTTAACATCGTTGTTGATATAGAAAGTATCTTGCATTTGACGAGCAGGATGGTTAGGCGGCATATTTAAGGCATTAAAGTTATGGAATTGGTCTTCAATATCCGGACCTTCTGCAACTTCAAACCCCATTTGAGCAAAAATAGCAACAATTTCTTCATAGACTTTAGAAACAGGGTGTAAGCGTCCTTGTACTTCCGGACGACAAGGAAGAGTTACATCAACAACTTCTTTTTTGAGCTTTTCATTAAGAAGTTGAATTTCTAACGCTTGCTTTTTTTCGGCAATTTTTGCTTCTAATTCAGCTTTCACAACATTGATTTGTTTACCAAAAGCAATTCTCTCCTCTAAAGGCATTGAACCAAGAGTTTTCAAAAGCTCGGTAATTTGACCTTTTTTACCCAATGCGGCCACTCTGGCGTCGTCTAGAGCTTTAGCACTGTCAGCACAGTTAATCTGCTCAATAATACTATTTTTTATACTATCAATATCACTCATTTCATCATCCTAACATATGGTTAAGAGCCACAATCTCCTCAATCCTCATCGTAGCTAAAATAAAAAACACAAGCACATAACATTTAGCGTATGTAAAATTTTTCAATTAGCCCAAGTTTCCAATAATATCTCCTAAAGCACTCTTTAGAAATTTCTTCTGCAATCAAGTCGACAAAAGCAAAGCCAAGTTGCAAAAGAATTTTAAATACAAAAGAGTCCTCTTGGTTGCCCAAGACGACTCTTAAAAACTGATATAAACTATACTAAAAAAATTATTTAGCCAGAGCCGCTTTGGCAGTTTCTACTAACTTAGCAAAAGCTTGGGGCTCTCTGTAAGCGATATCAGCCAGCACTTTACGGTCAAGCTCAATACCTGCCTTAACGAGCCCGCTAATAAATCGAGAATAAGTCATATCATTCAAACGAGTAGCAGCATTGATACGTTGGATCCACAAAGAGCGGAAGTTTCTCTTCTTTGCTTTTCTATCACGATAAGCATACTGCAAACCTTTTTCAACTTTTTCAACAGCAACTCTGAAAACGTTTTTATTACGTCCTCTATAACCTTTAGCCATATCGATAATTTTCTTATGGCGAGCGTGAGCTGTTACACCTCTTTTAACACGAGACATTTACAAATCCTCCTACAACTACAAATAAGGTAAAAACTTTTTAACAATCTGAACATCAACTTCTGACAACAAAGTTGTGCCGCGAGCTTGTCTTTTCATTTTCTGAGTTTTGCAGAAGAGGCAGTGTCTCTTTTTCGCAAAATTTCTTTTCAATTTACCGGTACCGGTAACGCTAAAACGTTTTTTAGCAGAACTTTTAGTTTTTAATTTAGGCATTTCAATCCCTTTCAAAAATTAAGTTGGATTCAAGATAACAGTAAGGCATGCCATTAGCCCTCTCTGTTATTCGCAATAGTTTATACACCAATATTTTAAAAAGTAAAGTGTTTTTTAATTTAAAATTAAGAATTAAAAAGTTTGCGAAATAAGAGATTTTTTGATGTATAAATTTAATCCCTGTTCATAAAAAAGATAACCTTTATAAACAGCCGCTGCCGGAATTTTGTAGATATAAAAAATATCAGGATTTTCATAATAAGAAAGGTCGATTCGCGGAGCTTCAAAAGCGTCAACAACAAGAATGTCACGATGTTCATCAACAGCTTTTTGAATATCCGTATATCTAAGTTTTATGTCCTCTTGCGTCCATAGCCAATACAAGGGAGTATCGTAAGTAAGATAAAGATTTTCTCTTGAAAGCAAGGCTTGAAAGGGTAAAGTATGAAAACCGATTGTCTGAATTTTGTGTTGTAAAAGATTTTGTTTCTGCAAAATTTTTAGGACTTCAAATTGCGCGGAATAGGGATGTTTGAAGTCAAAAGAAATACTAACAAAGCTCCAATAAATTTGCATCAACAAGCAAGCGATAAAAAGGTAATGGCGTTTGTTTTGGATATAATGAGGAAAAAACATATATACGGAACAAAGGAAAAGCCCCCAAATAAGCCCCTGATGATAAAACATCGGACGAACGGCAAAATAAACGACAATAAAAATAAGCCACACCAAGAGCATATAAACGATAGAATTTTTATGACGATTTAGAGTATTATCAAAGGCAGAAGAAAAAACGTATTTCAAGATTAACCAAGCTAATGCAGTTAAGAATAATAAATTGATACCAAGATTTTTACCGGCAAAAAAGGCTTCGGGAAAGTGGGCAATAACGTTGTACGGATAGTTTTTTATATCTTCAACGCGGATACTATATTGCACGGTATTAATAGGAAGAATTTGCCACAGTAATAAAAGCCCGAAACAGCATAAGATTCCCAAAGGTGCATAATATTTTTTTAAATTAAGCTTATGAGCAAGCAGAGCTTCGTAAAACCATAGTCCGCTCAAAATCGCCGCAACAGGAGCTAAAAACGAGGTCGATTCGGCAAGTAACAAAAGGGTGAGGCAATACCGCCAAATATATTTATGTCGTAACGGATAGATATATCCCAAAAAAGCTAACGCTAAATAAGCCAAACAGTAGTTGCGAGAAATAATGTTGTATTGATAAAGAAAATAGTGCCCGAACGGAATAAGAATTTTATAAATAATAGGAACATCGTATCCAAATAAAAAGATACCGACAGCTAACGCCATGACAGCTATGGAAACGTAAGTAATATTAAGATTCTCTCCGAATAAGAAAATAAGACCTTTGAGGAGTAAATGCCAAAGCGAAGGTTGTCCTTCTTGATGAGGAATAACCGATAAGATATCAGAAACAGGGGCATCACGAGCAATCAAAAAAGCCTGAACTTCATCAGCCCACAATTCGTGATAAGGCGCAATATACATGGATAAAGCAACAAAAATACACCATATCAAACCGTATATAATTTTATTAGAGAATGATAGCGAAAAATCTTTAACCATATAATAATCCGTCATAAAAGCTAAGGCAGTCAGAGATTTGACTGCCTTATTTTGTTTGAACTACGCATCAGCTTTGATTTCGATGTGCAAATCTTTAAGCTGTTGTTCCGATACCGTATTCGGAGCCTGCATCAATAAATCTTGTGCTTTACCGTTAAGCGGGAACAATATAACATCACGAATAATCGGCTCATCAAGAAGTAACATAACCGTACGGTCAATTCCCGGAGCGCAACCGGCGTGTGGAGGAGCTCCATATTTGAACGCGTTAATCATACCGCCGAATTTACTATCAACGACACTATTGTCATAACCTGCAAGTTCAAAAGCCTTATACATGATTTCCGGCTTATGGTTACGAACGGCACCGGATGCAAGCTCCACGCCATTGCAAACCATATCATATTGATAAGCCAAAATATCAAACGGGTTCATGTTTAAGAGAGCGTCCATTCCACCTTGTGGCATAGAAAACGGATTGTGAGAAAATTCAACAGCGCCGGTTTCTTCATTTTCTTCATAAAATGGGAAGTCAACAATCCAACAAATTCTGAAAGCGTCTTTTTCTATCAAATTAAGTTCTTCACCTAATTTAGTACGAACTTTACCCGCGAATTTGTTGATGAGCTTTTTATTACCGCCCATAAAGACGATAGCGTCTCCATCTTTAAGACCGAATAGACTTTTGAGTTCAGCCATCTTTTCTTCAGAAAAGAATTTGGCAATACCTTTAGCCCCATTAGTAGATAAAGCAACATAAGCCATACCGCCAAAACCTTCTTCCTTAGCAAAACCATCTAATTTATCAAAGAAAGAACGAGGCTTTTCTCCGGCACTAGGAATAACAATGGCGCGTAATTGTTCTCCGTTTGCAGCTTTAGTGTCATATACGCCAAATCCTGAATTATTAAAGAACGCAGTTGCGTCTTGAATGATTAGCGGGTTTCTCAAATCCGGTTTGTCAGAACCATATTTAAGCATAGCTTCTTTGAAAGCGATTCTCATAAACGGTGCTTGGTCAACTTTTTTACCATTACCAAATTCATTAAAAATCGTTCCCATTGTTTTTTCCATAACGGCAAAAACATCTTCTTGAGTAGCGAAAGACATTTCCATATCAAGTTGATAAAATTCACCCGGACTACGGTCAGCACGAGGATCTTCATCACGAAAACACGGTGCAATTTGGAAATATTTATCAAAACCAGAAACCATCAACAATTGTTTGAATTGTTGCGGAGATTGTGGAAGAGCGTAAAAGCGTCCCGGATTCAAACGAGATGGTACCAAAAAGTCTCTTGCTCCTTCAGGAGAAGAAGCTGTCAAAATTGGAGTTTGGTATTCCAAAAAACCTTGTTCATTCATTAATTCACGCATTCTTTTGATAACATTGCAGCGCAAAATAATGTTGTTGTGAATTTTCTCTCTACGCAAATCCAAGAAACGATATTTCAAGCGCATTTCTTCGGGAGAATTATCTTCACCAAAAACTTGAATCGGCAGTACGTCAGCCATAGAGTGAAGTTCAACGTGTGTAACTTTAACTTCCACATCACCAGTCGGCATATTTTTATTAACGCTTTCACGTAAAACAACATCGCCATCAATTGTAATAACACTTTCCACACGAATATCTTCAAGTTGTTTGAACAAATCGCTGGAACTATCAACCACGCATTGAGTAATGCCATAGTGGTCGCGTAAATCGACAAAGCACAAATTACCCAAATTACGTTTACGATGTATCCAACCGGAGAGTTTTACTTTTTTCCCTGCTTCGGCAGCTCTAAGCTCACCGCAGGTATGCGTTCTGTATTCTAACATGATGTTCCTCTGAATAAGTATTACAACGTCAATGCCGCCATTTTTACTCTAAAATAGCATAAATGCAAGCTAAAATTAAAAAAATCTTAAACAATCCCTCATAAAATCTTAAAAAAAGAAAAGGAATCAGCCCAATGAATTTAATCGATAACACAAAAGAGCTGCAAAACGCCTGCAAGACATTAAAAAAGCAAAAAATCATCGCCATAGACTGCGAGTTTATCCGTGAAAAAACGTATTATCCGATACCCTGTTTAATCCAAGTCGGATATGAGAACGGGGCGTATTTGATAGATCCTTTGGCAAAAGAAATGGATTATGAGAGTTTCTTTGCCATTTTACAAAATAAAAAGATTTTAAAAGTGTTTCACTCCGGCCGCCAGGATATTGAGATACTGTACAATTTATCGGGCAAAGTACCAACACCGGTGTTTGACACACAAATAGCAGCGCAAGCCTGCGGTTTAGGGGAGGCTGTGAGTTATGAAAATTTGGTCAAAGTATATTGCGGGATAGAATTGGACAAATCCTGCCGTTTAACAAATTGGCAGTTGCGTCCGTTAAGTGACGAGCAATTGGAATATGCCGCCGGAGACGTGACACATTTGATAAAATGTTATAAACAAATCGCCGCCTATCTGAAAGAAAATAATCGAGAAAGCTGGATAGAGGAAGATATGCTGGATTTAGTCGATACTTCGCACTATGAGCAAAATCCGGCAGATGCATGGTTGCGTATTAGACATAACGGACATTCTCTGACGTTTTTAAATGCATTAAAAGTATTAGCCGAATGGCGTGAAAAGATGGCAAAAGAAAAGAACGTTTCGCGCCAGACCATAATTAAGGACGAAACTCTGATAAATATTGCGACCGCCTTTCCCAAAGATATGGAAGAGATGAAACAGGTAAGAGGGATTCGTCCTGATGTGGCCAAGAGTAAATTAGCCAAAGAAATGGTTGAACTATTAGCCTCTTTAACGGGAGATAAATTTGATAAAGCCTTAGGACGATTTGACCGAGAAAG
Organism: uncultured Alphaproteobacteria bacterium; assembly: GCA_949297415.1. Taxonomy (GTDB): domain Bacteria; phylum Pseudomonadota; class Alphaproteobacteria; order RF32; family CAG-239; genus CAG-267. The sequence goes on along the minus strand of CASFSV010000014.1, from coordinate 102,814 downwards.
AGATGTAACAATTCCTCCAAGTCAACATTCATTATGTGAAGTTCTGAAATTATTGCTAAAAATAAAGAGCAACGAATTTGGAGTAGTGTCGAGATTAATAACCAGCGAGAAAAATCTGCGGGAATACATCAAAAATCCGAAAGCCAAAAATCACATATTAAAAGGCTGGCGTTATGACGTATTCGGCAAAACAGCGGAAGAATTTCGCAAAGGAAAATTATGTATAGTCTATGATGCCGATTCCCGAGATATTGTGATAAAAGAATTGGCATAACCAGAAAGAAAAGGAATATTTTCATGAAAAAATTATATTTAGCTCTATTGGCTACAATGATTTCGTTTAATGCGCATGCTTTTATAATCTCTCCGCATGTCGGTATAGATTATGTATCATCAACACCAAACGGATATGGCGATTTTGACAGTTTTAACGGTGGAGCTGTCAGTGCCGGTGTAAAAGTTTTAGGTTTCTTGTCTGTTGAAGGTTTCTATCAACAATATGCGTCCACAGATGCCTTTGGTGGCAGTAAAACAAAACCGGCAGCTTATGGTATTGATTTAGTATCAGACACATTAAATTTAGGCGTTGTTGAATTATTAACAACCGTGGGCTACGGAAAATACACTTTAGATGGTGGCAATTTAGATAAAAAGATGAGTGATTTTGAAGGAGAAGTATACAGAGCCGGTATCGGTGCTCAATTCAATCCGACAGATAACATAGGCATTCGTGCTATGTATCGCTATGTATTTCCGGAAGATGATACCTTCAAGAAAAATATTCAAGAATTTACGGTTGGTATCAGATATTATTTCTTTTAAGTCAATCCGTAAAGCAAATAAAAAGAGGGAAGAAACTTCCCTCTTTTATTTTTGCGGTGGTAAAATTTCAATCCAATAGCCATCAGGATCTTCAATAAAATAGATACCCATAGCGTCATTAACAAAGCATACCCAACCATTTTGTTGATGAAAGTCAAAAGATGTTTGATAATTATCAGTAGTGAGCGCCAGATGAAATTCACATTCACCCAAATCATATTTTTGCGGATGATCCCTGAGCCAAGTTAATTCTAAGCGAAAATCGGATTTTCCGTCTCCGAGATAAACAATAACATAAGCCCCGTCTTCAGCTTCAATGCGTCCGACTTCATGAAAGCCCAATGCTTTTTCATAAAAATCAAGACTAGTTTGCAAGTCTGCAACATTAAAATTAAAATGATTAAAAACAAAAGCCATTTTTAAAATCCTTTCAAAAACAACGTCACAATGTCTGAAAAATAGAAGAAAGGCAATAAAATTCTTGCGTTATTCAAAAAAAGAGTTAATTTAACAACAAGTTTTATTCTCTAGAAAAGTGTAAAACTTAGGGCCTAGAAAACCCTTGGAAAATACAACTTAGTCAGTGCACATGACTTTAAAAAATGTGCCGATGTCATACCTCAATTTGGGGTGGATGTCGGCGAATAAGGCTCTGCCCCAATAAGCCGAGCCGTCTTAAGTTGTATACGGTTTTCTAGCATCCGCCCGCCTTTAGATGTTCTAAAGCGGGTTTTTGTTTGAACGAAATAACAAGGATGTTAGTAATGAGGAAAATTTTTAATATTGTCCGTTGGATATTTTTTATTCCAATATCATACATTGGTGGGTGTATATTGTCATGGTTGGAAAGATATTTTACACCAATAGGAATGCGTGATTGGACATTGAGCCAATTAACATATATGTTAGGAACCGCTGCAGGTTTTTATTGGATTGCCGAAAAGATGATCCCTTCAACACCCATCCGAAAAGTAAAAATCCCCTTGTGGCTCATTTTTATAGGAAATATAGTTCCAATTGCCATGTGGATAATGTTTTTCGCAATAGATATTACAATAAAAGATTATAATAATTTAAAAATATTTGAAAAATATTTTTATATCCTTTGCGGAAATGCTATATTGACTTTTGCTCCGGCATATCTGCTTTGCACAGAAAAAGGACAGAATGAAATCGAAAAAAGAGCTGCAGAAATTGAATATCAAATGCAAGAAAAAAAAGATTTATAAATCAAATCACTTAAACAATTTCTTGAATAGCGAAAATACATCAATAGTTGTCCGATTATATATACGGTTATAAAGCGCTTTTTTCGGATTCGTAAGCCATCCAAATCCACGAGGTGCTTTGATACCCAGATTATGGCGAACAATACGTTTAACAGACGTACGCGCGGCAATCATTTTTTTTAGAGATGGCTTTCTAATACCGACTTTCATATAAAAGCTCCTCAAAATTTAATCAATAAAACAGGAAAGAAACATAAAAAGAGAAGTGCCATAGTGACACTTCTCTAAAACGGATTAAATGGCCTTTTTAACTTCTTCAAATGCAAGAGTTAATTTGCTTGCATCAGGACCACCGGCTTGCGCCATATCCGGTCTGCCTCCGCCGCCTTGACCTCCAACAACACCGGAAGCAATGCGAACCAAATCAACAGCGGAATACTTATTGGTTAAGTCTTTGGTAACGCCAACGACAATAGATGCTTTACCGTCTTTATCGGTAGCCAAAACCATAACGCCGGAACCGATATTCTGGCTCATTTCATCTATAAAGGCTTTTAGCTCTTTTGGATGAACATCAGGGATAACTTTACCAATGAATTTAACCCCATTAACCATCTCAACTTCGCTATTTTTAGAAGCGCCGCTGCTTGCCAGTGTTTTTTTCAAATTAAAGACTTCTGCTTCAAGTTTCTTTCTTTCTTCAAGCAAATTAGAAATGCGAGCTTCTAAATCATTAACATTAGTTTTAAGGGTGTTGCATACGGAATGGATTTTATCTTCCATAGCATCAACATATTGTTCAGCTCCTCTACCGGTAACACACTCAATACGACGAACACCTGCAGAAACAGCGGATTCTGAAAGAATATTGAAGTATCCGATTTCGCCGGTATCAGAAACATGCGTACCGCCACAGAGTTCACGAGAGTAAACTTCGCCGTCTTTTTCCATCATAACCACACGAACTTCGTCACCGTATTTTTCACCGAACAAAGCCATAGCGCCGGTTTTAATAGCTTCGTCTTGATTCATCAAAACCGTATTAACATGATAGTTTTTACGAATAGCGTCATTAACCATATCTTCGGCAAGTTTTAATTCTTCAGCAGTAATTTGCTTTGGATGAGAAATATCAAAGCGCATTCTATCCGCAGCCACCAAAGAACCTTTTTGAGTAACATGTTCGCCCAAGATTGTGCGTAATGCCTTATGAACAAGGTGTGTAACCGAGTGGTTAGCGCAAATCTGCTTACGATTTTGCTCATTAACTTCAAAAGACGCAAAATCTTCTAACTTAGCTTCACCTTCAATCAATTTGCAACAGTGAACAAATACGGTATCAAGTTTGCGTTTGGTATCATAAACTTCAGCCTTAAAGTTTTTAGAAACGATAATACCGGTATCTCCAACTTGACCACCACATTCACCATAGAAAGGAGTTTGGTTTGCAACTAAATAAAATTCTCCACCTTTAACGGAAGCAACTTGTTTACCGTCTTGAACCAAAGCTTTGATGATGCCATCGCTTTTTGTGGTGTTATAGCCTAAAAATTCGGTTCCGCCGATATTTTCTTTAACTTCAAACCAAATTTTTTCTGTACCGGCATCGCCAGAGCCAGCCCAATTTTTACGAGCTTCTTCTTTTTGCTTAGCCATTGCTGCATCAAAGCCTTCAACGTCAACATTAATGCCTTTATTCTTCAAAGCATCTTGTGTTAAGTCAAGTGGGAAACCATAGGTGTCATAAAGTTTGAATGCGGTTTCACCATTAAGAGTGTCGCCCTTGTTAAGATGAGAAGTTTCTTCGTCTAACAAACGCATACCTTTATCAAGAGTTCTACCAAAACGAGTTTCTTCTGCTTTAATAGTTTCGGTAATGAGTTTTTCAAAACGGTACAATTCAGGATAAGCATCGCCCATTTCTTTTTGTAAAACCGGAAGAAGTTTATACATCATCGGCTCTTTAACTCCGAGCAAATATGCGTGTCTCATCGCGCGACGCATAATACGGCGCAAAACATAACCGCGTCCTTCGTTAGATGGCAAAACACCGTCTGCAATTAAAAAGCTCATTGCACGCAAGTGGTCGGCAACAACATTGTGAGAAGCCTGCAACGGACCTTTCGGATCTGTATTGGCAATGTCAGCAATCGCCTTAATGATATGTTGGAAAGTATCTGTATCAAAGTTAGAGTGAACCCCTTGCAAAATAGCGGCAATTCTTTCCAACCCCATACCTGTATCAATAGAAGGTTTCTTTAAGTTAATGCGAGAACCATCCGGTAGATCTTCATATTGGTCAAATACCAAGTTCCAAATTTCAATGAAACGGTCGCCGTCCTCTTCAGGCGTTCCCGGCAATCCACCCCAAACTTCCGGACCATGGTCATAAAAGATTTCGGAGCAAGGGCCGCAAGGACCAGTATCACCCATTTGCCAGAAGTTATCTTTTGTAGCGATTCTAATAATACGCTCATCAGAAAGACCGGAAACTTTTTTCCAAATATTATAAGCCTCATCATCAGTATGAAAAATAGTAACAGCCAATTTTTCCTTAGGAATCATAAATTCTTTTGTGAGTAATTCCCAAGCGTAGTAAATAGCTTCTTCTTTGAAGTAATCTCCAAACGAGAAGTTTCCGAGCATCTCAAAAAATGTATGGTGACGAACGTCATAGCCAACGCTATCTAAGTCATTGTGCTTTCCGCCGGCTCGAACGCTTTTTTGGGAAGTGGCGGCTCGAGTGTAATCTCTGGTTTCGTTACCGGCTAGAATATTTTTAAATTGTACCATACCCGAATTTGTAAACATTAAAGTCGGATCATTGTCAGGAACAAGAGAAGAAGCAGGAACAATTTTATGTCCATTCTTCTCAAAATAATCTAAGAAAGTTTTTCTTATTTGATTTACACTCGTTGTCATTTTTTTCTTCCCAAAAAAATTAAATTAAACTTTTAACCGCACAAAATTACAGCACATTTTTTCGAATGTCTAGTTTAAATTTAAAAGGAAGATACGATTCTCTTAAAAATTCAGAAAAAGGATGGCAACATTTAAGTAAGTAGCAAATAGGAGCCATACGATATATGGAATAGTAAGAGCAAAAGCCCATTTATTGATAAAGAAGAACGTATGCATCATAAGAGCCACCACAATATCAAGCAAGATAATAACCACGGCAGAGGCAATTAACTGTTCCATGTAAAAGAAACTGAAGGTCCACAAAATCTGCATAAAAAGCTGGCAGATAAAAAGAAGTTTAGCATCTAAAAGTTGTTCTTTATCTTTACTCGATTCTAGGATTAAACAAAAGCTGAGGAACAGTAAAAAATATAATCCGCGCCATGCATATGAAAAATAATGATTTTCAGGCGTTGTTGCCGGAATATCTAAAGTTTCGTAAAATACACTCATGCCTTGAGAAGTAAAATACTTAGCCACTAAAGCTGTAATAAGAACAAGAAAAAAACTATAAAGAATATTAGATAGTTTACCAAACATAACAACCTCCTCTGATAATGTTGATATATATTCATACAATAAATAAAAAAAAGAGGGAAGAAATAAAATTAAAAAAAAATTGCAATTTTAAATAATGAGATATATAAACAAAAGTAGAACAAAAAGTTAAGGAGTAAAACATTGTCAAAGCAGGAAGAAAGAAAAATCAAAACGGACGAGAATGGGATTAAATTATATAGTCCAGAAGATTTTGAAGGAATGCGTCGTGCCGGAAAATTGGCAGCTGAGTGCTTGGATTATATAACGGATTTTGTAGATGTCGGAGTGAGCACAGAGCATTTGGATGATTTGTGTCGCGAATTTATTATCTCTCACAACGCGATTCCATCTTGTTTAGGCTATCACGGATATCCCAAAACAATCTGTACATCAATCAATCATGTGATTTGTCATGGTATTCCAGATGACAGAAAATTAGCTGACGGCGATATTGTGAATATAGATGTTACCGTAACATTAGATGGATGGTTTGGGGATACGTCAAGGATGTATTATATTGGCAAACCAAAATTGAAAGCAACACGCTTGTGCGAAGTAACTTATGAATGCTTAATGCGCGGTATAGATGTTGTAAAACCGGGAGCACACTTTGGAGATATCGGTGCAGTTATTGAAGAGTATGCACATAAATACGGATATTCGGTCGTAGAAATGTTTTGCGGTCATGGTTTGGGGCGAGTTTTCCATGATGAACCGAATGTTTTACACTTTGGACGCAAAGGAACCGGTCCGGTTATTAAAGAAGGCATGTTTTTCACAATTGAACCTATGATAAACATCGGTAAACCGGATGGGACGATTCTCTCTAATGGTTGGACAGCAGTCACTAAAGATAGAACTTTATCAGCCCAATTTGAACATTCATTAGGCGTAACCAAAGACGGATGCGAGGTATTTACATATTCGCCAAAGGGACTGGATAAACCTCCGTATAAGAAATAATGAAGGAACGTGACGATGGACGATATCAAGAAGACTAAAAAGAAAATAACGAAGCAAGAAGAAAATAGTGAGCCAGATTATCTCGGCCATCGCCAACGCCTAAAAGCGCGTTTTTTAGCAGACTTAGGTAAGAGTATGCCGGATTATGAGTTATTGGAATTGATATTGACATATTCGATTCCAAGACGCGATGTAAAACCGATAGCAAAAGAGCTTATTCGAAAATATTCAAATTTAGTAAACGTATTGGTTGCTCCTGCAAGCGATGTAATAGAAGATGGAGGCGTAAGCAATAATACAGCGGTTCTTTTCAGTCTTATCCATGCCTGTTGCAATAAAATATGTTGGGAGAATTTAGAGAATAAAGATGCTCCGATGTTAACGAATAAGGAAGCAATAGTAGAATATTGTCGAAGTTGTATAGGCTATTCAAAGCAAGAGAACTTACTGATAATATATCTGAACAAGGCAGGTCGTTTTATTACAAAAAATATAGAGCAAGTAGGCACGGTAGATGCAGTAATGATAAGTCCGCGAGACATTGTAGCAAAGTCATTAAAAAATAATGCACTGTCTATAATTATAGCGCATAATCATCCATCAGGAAATACAACACCGTCAAATGCCGATGTAGATATGACAAAACAGCTTGCACAAGCCTTAGATGTTGTAGGAATAAAGTTAGAAGATCATTTGATAATTACAACGAATGGTTATTTTAGTATGCGAGAGCGAGCTCCATATGTATTAAGTACAAAACGTGTATAAAATTTTGAAAAGAAATTTTTAAACAGGATTATAAAAAGTTTTTTATCAAAAATCAGTTGTTTAAAAAATGTAAAAAAAATAGTTTTTCATAAGTTGTTTTTTTGCTTGAGTTACAAGAAATTTTGTGGTGTCGTAATTAACGAAAAAGTAAGAATTATTTACATACAATTATACCATATTAAATGGCGTTTTAGCTATCCTCAAGCTAAAATATTGTTATTATACCGGAATAACTCTAAAGGTTAACATCAGGGTATAAAGAGGCGCGTAACAGCGTAAAATTTTATGAATTGTGAGATTATAAGAAGCGTGCAGGGAGGCTTTGTTATAAACTCAAAACAGGCAGGAAAAAACAAACCGTTTTCCCGCCTGCTTTTTTATATAAAAATTGATAAAAAACAACTTGACAAATTGAATATTTTCTGTCAAATTAAGCGGCGTGATAAATAAATCTATGTTTAATAATTTTAAAAACCATTACAATTATGGACTTAAAAAACATTGTTGCGCATTATGCAGCAAGAAACGAAAAAGGTGTTGAAATTGATTTGGAAAGATTGTCTCAGGACAAGAAGTTCCGTAGTGAAGTAGTCAAAGAAGTTGTCAAGAGGGTAGCCAAGATACCTCATGCATGTATCTTTTTTCCGTCATTCAAAAGTGGAGAAAGTGACAATTCACTTGGAAGTCTCATCAATGAGCTCGCTTTAACTCTCCAGTTTGAATCCCTGGTAACCGGAAATCTGGAACAAATCAAAAGCTTACGAATGCCGGCAGAAAATGTCATACTCATCAAGCATTCGTTCCGCAGCGGAAAGAAACTGAAAGAACAGATTGAACAAATCAAGGCGCAGGGGTGCAAAGTTAGCGTAATTTGTCTGATTGCACATTCCGGTGCAAAGGTAGAAGCTTTTGCTCATGAAAATGATGTGACTGTAGAAGCTCTTGTCTACACGGACGAAATCAACTACATTTGATGCCCCAACCGATTAACATTGTTAACGAAGAAAAACACCGAAAAAAACACATTTAAGACCGGCTAACCACCGGTCTTTTTTTATACGATACAAAAGGTTTGATTGAAACAAAATATCATAAGAAAAATTTTTAATGTATACTTCTAAATACAATAAAAAACTCATCTGGTCAGATGAGTTTTTTATTAAAGATGAAATAAAATTATTGTCCCATCTCTCTCCCGCCTCGAGATTGTTGACGAGCATTATACATTTGCATAGCTTTAAGGCGAGCTTCAGCTTTTTCTTCATTATCTTTTTCGCGTTTGCGCATTTGTTCCAAAGCCTTCGGATCTTTAAGTTTCTCGAGCATAGACTTTTCTTCTGCAAAACTAACGGCAGTTTCGGCAACTGCTCTGATATCCTCAGGTTTAAAGACATCATTTCCGTTAACATCTTTAACAGAAGGCAAAGCTTGTTCAACAGAAGAAACTTTATCCTCGTGAATGGCATCAACTCCTTTAGCTTCCATATTTTTATTATGTTCACCAGCAGCTTTATCTACGCCGCTTTGTGCTGCATTTTGCATTCTGTTTTCTTCATTAGCAACATCCACACTCTTGTTATATTTATCAATAGTATTCATGACATCGGTAACATCAGTACGCTCTTTTCCGTCTTTGCTAACCAAAACCCAACTAGGTCCTTCTTGATGAATTTCCAGACCACTTGGGAGAGTAACCTTAGAGAACATTTCTTTCATTTTTTGTTCTTGTCTTTCAGGAGACAATTCTTTGTCTTTATCTTTTTCCTTCTCCTTTTCTTTTTCTTTATTTTTCTCCTCTATATCTTTAGAAGAAACAGGAGATTTTAAATCAATACCGGCTTTTTCAGCCTTTTTCTCAAGTTCAGCACCTTTTCTAGCCAATTCATCCAAAGAAAGAGGTTTTTTCTCTTTTTTGAGAGCATCATTAGATAAAGAATCTTCATTTGTAGGACGATTAGCAAACTGTTCCAAGCGCTTACTGACAGGTTCATTATGTCCGAGTACAACGGGACGCACACGTTTTAAAGCTTCTTCCAAAGCAGCTCTGCGTTCTTCTGGTGTTTTGTTATGCAATTCATTATTTTCCATAGCACATCTCCCGATAACTTTCTATTTAAGATAAGTTTATCATAAAAATTAAGGGACTTCAACATTTTTAATCAAAAAAATCAAAGAGACGAGCTAAAAATGATTTAGGATGATGATGAAAAGCAAAATATTTGAACAACAAATAATTTGTTGCAAGTAAAAAAGAGATAGCCAAAGCCTGCGCATAATAAGGAGACCAAGCTAAAGTTTCAATAAGATATTGTAGAATAAGCACATTGACCAAATAGCTAAAAATCCAAATAAGCAAAGATTTTAGATATTGATGTAAATGATTGCCTTGCGCAGAAAATACCAAAAATTTATAAGAAGCAAAAGCGATAAAAGAAGAAACAAACCAAGTAAAAGCTAAAAGCAGTTGATAATTATGAGCAGAAAATAAAAAACAAAGCAAAGCAAAAATCAGAAATCGCAAAGTCATATTAACAGAAGCCAAAAAAGCAAAACGAATTCTCTCATCAATATTAAACCAAGTTTTTATCAAGCCAACCTCCCAAGATATTTAAAGAGATATATAATTATCAAAAAGACTTTTTAAAGGGAAAACTAAAGAAGTTGTTTTTCAATCCAAAGCATAATGAGATTGACAATATACTCTTGTTGAGCATCAGTGAGTTGTGTTCCGGCGGGAATGTGATGCCATTTAGATAAACAACCTCGACAGCAAGTTGCCGTAGCATGTTGTGCAACAAAAACGGGATGATGGCGCATAGGTGTCTGTTTCCCATCATTGGGTATATCCGCCGGAGCTAACCGAGTTTTAATAAAATCTTGAGCATGTAGGCGGATAGTATCCAATCCCTTTTGCTGAATATAAGCTTTATCTTGCAAAGAGAGCTTAAAACGACTACGAAAAGGTGAATTTGCAAATTTAGCTAAAGGATCATTTTGCATCATAAGTCCTAATCAACCAATTTAACTAAAACCTCTTCTATTTTTCTCCGTTTAATGCTGAGCACTTTTATGGAAAGGTTTTGAAAAGTGAGTTCCATATTTTTCTTTTCAGACGGAAATTCATTTGAAAGAGAAAGAACAAAACCAGCAAAGGTATCATAATCACCTTCGGGCAAATGAACTTTAAGGCTTTCCTCAGCATCTTCAATCGGAGTGTTTCCTCGAATAATCCAAGTCTTTTCATCCTTTTGAGTAATATCAGGACAAGACGGAGGTAAAGAACTATCATCTTCAAGTTCGCCGACGATTTCCTCAAGTAAATCATTCATAGTCGCAATACCTTCGACACCGCCGTATTCATCAACAACAACAGCAAAGTGATTTCTGCTTTTTTGCATCAACGCAAAGAGTTCATCAATATGAAGTGTACCTCGAATAAATTGAGCCGGCTTCATAGCTTTTTGTAATAAGGCATCACGTCCTTCGTGTTTAAATTTAAAATAATCTTTAATACTAAGCGTTCCAAGAATACCATCAATATTTTTGTCGCAGACAGGATAAACGGAAAAACGCGAATTAATCATAATTTTTTCCCATTCATCAGGAGAGGATTCGGTATTTAAAAAAGTAATATCGAGTCGATGCGTCATAACTTTTTCGGCAGTCTTATCGTCAAATTCAAAAACATTATGGATGATTTCTTTTTCCATATCGTCAATAGCACCATTTTCACTACCGACATCGACCATGATACGGATTTCTTCTTCTGTAACATTTTCCTGATTGGCATCGGGATTAATTCCTAAAGCTTTAAGGACAATATTTGTTGAAGCTGTGAGTAACCAAACAAGAGGTGCAAAAATTTTGGCGATAACGTAAATCATACCAGACATAGTAAGACCGATTTTTTCGGCATGTTGCATGGCAATACGCTTCGGAACAAGCTCACCTAAAATCAACGTTACGTAAGACAAAACCAAAGTAATACCGATAACGGCTAAAACGTCTAACTTCGCCGGAGAGATGGTCGAGCCATGAGCAATCATCCAATCAACAACTCTATCCGAAAAGTTATCTGCAGCAAAAGCACTTCCGAGAAAACCGGCAAGAGTAATGCCAACTTGAATAGTCGCTAAAAACTTTGCCGGTTGAGATGTAAGAGAAACGAGTCTTTGCGCGCGTTTATCGCCCCCTTCAGCCAAACGCTTAAGTTTCGTATCATTAATGGAAATTACGGCAATCTCAGCACAAGCAAAAACAGCATTAAGAATAATCAAAAAAAGTTGTAATAAGAGTAATTCTGTAACAGTAAAATCAGACATATAAATCCTTTCAGTATAGATTAAAAATACAGAAAGAGTGTAAAAAATAAATTAAAAAGGCGTATTTCTAACAAAGGACGTATTATTTTCTTTCTGAATAAGGAATATTTTGTTGAATACTCTGCAAAGCGAGCAAAGTAGTGGGGGCAATTTTATCAATGGGTGGCAGATTATCTAAATCAAAAAACGCCATTTTTTCACATTTATCAGGTTCTAAATTACGTAAAATCCCATTATAATTTTGTACATAAAAATAGAAATCCATTCGTTTATTTTCACCGGATAGATTATAGACGATATGAGCAAAATGTACGGAAGATGCAGAAACTCCAATATTTAATTCTTCTTTGCATTCACGAATAACGGCTTCAGTAGCTGTTTCGCCTTCTTCAACATGACCGGCAGGAAGAACCCACCATCCATCTTTAAAATAACCGTCAGTTCTGTAAAAGAGAAGAATTTTAGTGTCTTGTTTGATAATAAAACTAACACTGGTGTTAAATTTAACTCGTTCTGTCATGAAATAAACCCCACATAAAGAAGAAAATACAACATAAATATAGAATAAAATTATATAAGCTAAGATTTTGTTAATGTGATAAAAAAGAGCTTGACTTAGAGTGGCCTCTAAAAAATATACTACAAACAAATAAGATACCAAGAGGAGATATAAAGATGAATAGAAGAGAGTTTTTGATGAGTACCTTGGCTGTATTTGCTTTGTCGGCACTACCAAAGTTGACACTGGCAGAAAAAATTGCAGTATCTGAGTCTGTAAAAGCACAAATAAATCCAACAAATAAATTAGGATTCGGTTTTATGCGTTTGCCTCTGAAAAATAAGGAAGATCAAACATCTATAGATTATGCAGAATTAAATAAAATGGTTGATACATTTTTAGAGAGAGGATTTACATATTTCGATACAGCATGGATGTATATGGGGTACGAGAGTGAAGTTGCCATCAAGAAATCTCTGGTAGAACGTCATCCGAGAAATAAATATACGGTAGCCAGCAAAATGCCGATAGGATATTTGAAAAAGCAAGAAGACCAAGAGGAAATATTTAATAAACAGCTGGAGAAAACCGGCTTGGACTATTTTGATTATTATCTGGTGCATAATGTAAACGCCAATACGATTGATAATGCACGCAAATATCAAACATTTAAGTTTATAGAGGATAAGAAAAAAGCAGGCAAGATAAAGAAAATCGGTTTTTCATTTCATGATAAACCAGAATTGCTAGAAGAAGTGTTGAAAGAGCATCCAGAAGTAGATTTTGTTCAGTTGCAAATCAACTACATAGACTGGGATAATGTTAGTATTCAGTCGCGCAAGTGTTATGAAGTTGCGCAGAAATATAATAAGCCAGTAATTGTTATGGAGCCGGTAAAGGGGGGAAGTTTGGCTCTCGTTCCCGAAAGTGTGGAAAAGATATTTAAACAAGCCGAGCCGAATATGTCGGTTGCATCATGGGCGATTCGTTATGCGGCAAGTTTAGATGGAGTGATGATGGTGCTCAGTGGCATGAGCAATATGGAGCAATTGGAAGACAACACGTCATATATGCAAAACTTTAAACCGCTTGACGATAAAGAGATGAAAGTAATAGAAGAAGCAGTAAAGGCTTTGCATGCCGCGGTAACGATACCCTGTACGGCATGCAAATATTGTGTAGAATTTTGCCCGATGAAAATTGCGATACCGGATTATTTCGCTTTGTATAATGCAGAGAAACAAGAGCGCAAAGATAAGCCGTTCAATGCTCAGCGGATGTATTACGCTAATTTGATAAAAACACATGGAAAAGCATCATCTTGTGTGGGGTGCAAAATGTGTGAAAGACATTGTCCGCAGCACATAGAAATCAGCAAATGGATGAAAGAAATTGCTAAAACATTTGAAGGATAAAGAAGGGATATCCAAATGAAAAAAGCCTCCACAAAGGAGGCCTGAAACTGGTGCCGACACACGGACTCGAACCGCGGACCCACTGATTACAAATCAGTAGCTCTACCAACTGAGCTATGTCGGCATCGTCAACGAAAAAACTTATATACGAGCCTTTTTTGATTGTCAACAATTTAATTTTAATTTTTTCACATTTTTTTATTTAGCTTTTGGATAATTTGAATAAAATAAATAAGAAAGCGAGGAAACATGATGCCAGAAGAAATATTATCACATATTCGTAATGTTAAAGATTTTCCTAAAAAAGGTATTATATTCAAGGATATCACCACAGCTCTTAAAGATGCAAAAACATATAAAGCAATCATAGATAATCTATATGAACAAATAAAAGATATGGATATAGATTACATAGCAGCCATTGAGAGTAGGGGGTATTTAATCGGAGCTCCATTGGCATATCAAAAAGGAGCCGGACTAATCATCATGCGTAAGCCGGGTAAATTACCGGCAGAAGTCATCCGAGAAGAATATGCGCTGGAATATGGTATGGATGCGTTAGAAATGCATAAAGATGCGATAGAAAAAGGTAAAAGAGTTTTAATTGTGGATGATTTACTGGCGACCGGAGGAACAATCAAAGCGGCAGATAAAATCATTGAAAAGGCAGGTGGTAAGGTTGCGGGATACTTATTTTTAATTGAGTTGACAGAGTTATCTCATGGATTAGAACTCAATGCTCCAATTATAAGTTTGATTAAATGTTAAATTTTTTTTCAACAGATAAAATAAAGTATTGACAAATAGCCTGCTTTTTCTCTAAACTATCCATTAGTTTGAACAAAAAGGAAGAAAAGGCTAATTAGATGACAGCCGTTAGCAACAATATCAGATTAGAAGGAGCTTTAAGCGCATTGCGTTTGCAAGCATCTTCTTTGTTGCGCATTCTTCCCCTCATTATGATTGCTCTCCTTATTAGCTACTTGCTCTAAGTGCTTTTCGCTCAAGCTTAAAGCCCGGACACTTAGAGGATAAAACGAGGGCTTTAAGATATCAATAGGGAATATTTAATTAAAAATCATAAGATGAGGAATAAAATGTCAAATAAGTCAAATGAAAATAAGCCGAGTAAAGAACCAGAAGTCGTTACCGCAGCAGAAAAAGCCTTTGCCGATTACTTTGAAACAGCAGGACGTAAAAGTTTTAAGCAGTTCTATTATGATTGGCATATCGATGCAATGATAGAGCCTTTTGCAGAATTAGCAGAATACTTTAATCGTCATTATCCTGAAAATACGAGTGAGCATTTTGATAATTTTGTAAAAGAATATGCCGATAGCGTAAATACTTATAATATTGATTGTGAAAAGTTCTGTTCTGTAAAATCAGGAATTTTACACAAAGACGCAGAATTATCAAAAATTATTGATAAAATAGAAACGTTTAGTTTTGAATTTCGCCAATTCGCTTATAGTTTTATGAGTGAACACGATTATGTTGCCGAGTTTGGTAACTGGACTTTTAAGCCGAATTATCCTTATTCCCATATGCATGGCCTAGCCATTTCCGTTGATATCTTAAACAAAATTTCCGAACATTACGCTTCTTTTAACAATGATAAAGTTGCAGAAAAAACACGTTATGTAACCGATAACTATTTGCGTTCATATATGGCAAAAGATTATCGTTATAACGAAAGATACAGTTATAAGTATAGAAAGCAATCTACCAAAAGATTTGTAGAGTTACGCAATCGCATGAGTGAAGAGTATAAAACCGGACAATATCGTGACTATAAAGAAAAATTCCAGATAGAAACAAAATCAGGCATGAGTTACGGAAAATACCGTCCAAATGGATTCGAATTAGAATTTTACGTTCCGGAAGAATATGGAAACTATGCCGAATTAATAGAATACTTAAAACAAAAACATGGATGGAAAAAGGTATATACAAGCAGCAAAAATCCGGAAGTTTATACGGACAACGAAGCAGCTGGAGTGATTGAACGAGATGAAAGTTTGGCCGCAATGAAAGGCTTAGCTCCGGTAGAATACGCTTCTCGTATTATGAAATCTAAAGAAGATGAAAAAGAATGCTTACGCATTATGGATTCTTTTGATAAAGGTCACGCCAATGTGCATTGCTCATTGCACCAACATGTTTCAGCCGAAGGTTTTGATTTAAATACATATAAAAGATTAGTAAAACGCATGATGCAACATGAAGATATGATTGTCGGAAATTTTGCAGCACCTGAGCGTCGTAACAATAATTTATTGTATGCCACATATATAAGCCGTAATTTAAGTTCAAACGGCAAACGCGACTATCCGTTTTTGTGTGTGATGACCGATATGTGCGATGATTTAACAGAATTAAGAGAAATGGTCGGATTCGGACATAAATACAAAACCTTAAACATAATGCCGTCAAAGACCGTTGAGTTCCGTTATATGAATGCGAATTTCAATGCCAGATATGTGGAAGCATTTTTGCAATTCAATCGAGATTTTGTAAACAGTGCGGTAAACAATGAGGGAACACACATTAATCGTCCGATAGCCAATAAATTTAACTGGATGCAAAATCAAGTTGAAGATAATAAGACAGTATTGGGCAAATTGAGCTACTACTATCAAAAGCCATATGACCAATATCGTCCTGAAAAAACAGTTGATGCGCACACAATTTATGAAGAAAATGTATATGCGCGTCATGTAGCGGATGCAATCAATGCAACCGGAAAATTTGGATACTATAACAGTTGGTTCTTAAAGAGGGTAAGAGATGCAAGAGCAAGATAAAGTATTTGATGTAATTAATCCAAGAAGCACAAGCGGTTTGATATTAACTTGTGAACATGCGTCATCACGAATACCGGATGTTTATAACAATCTGGGACTATCGGCAGATAAATTAGACACTCATATCGCACGCGATAAAGGTTGCAAAGAACTAACGGAAGCTTTGGCACAAAAGTTAGGATGCACAGCTTTTATTGCCGGATATTCAAGACTTTTTATTGATTACAATCGTCGAGAAAATGAAGATAGTTTGATTTTGGATGAAAGCGATAAAGTACTTATTCCCGGTAATCAGAATTTGAGCGAAACAGAGCGTAAATATCGTATAGAAAACTATCATCGCCCATATTATCAGGCGATAAAGAATAAGATAGCCGAGTTGCAAAATAAGGGGATAAAGCCACAAATCTTTTCGATTCACGGTTTTACGCCACAGTTACGCGGTGGCACATATCGTCCTTGGAATGCCGGTATTTTGTATGTAACTCCAAATAATTTAACAGAAAAATTATTGAAGGGCTTACAAAATCATGAGGGATTGAAAGTAGATGCGAATGTTCCTTACGATATGCGCCAATACAATACAGGTGCCGCAGCAATTTGCGGAGAGGATATTGGGCTTGAAAATGCTGTGATTGAAATCAAAGATACAGAATTTAATGATATGCAAGCCGGTGTAACAAAGTGGAGTGATTTACTGCTCAAGGTGCTAATTTGACAAAAAAGTCTGGACTCTGGCAAAAATATATGTTACTTTAATAGCAGAAAACTATTAAATACATATATATATGAAAAGAAAAATTTTTATCATAACTATTTTGGTTATGATTCTTTCTGCAGTTCAAGTTTACGCGCAGAGAGAAAGAGGAGGCGGACGCTCAAGTACAAGAGTGGAACGCCACAGTTCGACAGTAAGTCGCAGTGCAGCACCGAGAACCAGAACATACACAACACCATCGCGTACCACTACGCGAACAACGATTTCTCGCACCACAACGATTAACCGTAGTAGCGTGAGAAGCTCAAGCAACAGCTGGCGTTATGAACGTGTAGACAGAACCCCAACCTCAACTCGTTCAGGTATTGCACAGCGCGATGAGCGAAGAGATAAAACACGCAGTGGGGCAGTATCTCGTCATGCACCGGCTCCAAGCCGACATGTAGGCCCTGCACCGCGTCGTCATCTTCCTCCTCCGCCACCACCGCATCGTCCGTGGCGACCGATATTTCATCACCATCATGGACTTTTTCACCATCATTATAATTGTATTTTTAATGACTGGTATTGGTATAGATGGGGAGGATACACTAACAGATTTATCTGTCATAGGCTGTATCACAACAGATTCTTTGACAGTCTGCTAGGATATTATATCTGGGGAGCACTGGATGCCCCGGCCAGATTGGATATCGGAGATATGACATTGACGCGATACAATAGTACCTTAAAGGTACAAATAGGTAGCAGTGTATCATATCTGGATTTGTATCGCTATCAGACGGCTACGTATCGTTCCGGTTATACCTACATAGAGGTTTCCACAGGGAATGGTAGTGCGTTGGTTCGTTTCTATGATGAATATGGTAATGAAGCCACATATCGATTGTAGAAATGCACATACGAGATTAAAGGAGGCAGACAAAAGTGCCTCCTTTTTGTATTAATAAATGTCTGAGTGAGAAATTAAATAAAAAGTTAAAACAAAACCGAAATATGTAAAAATACGTCTTTTCAAAAAATATCAAAAAGAAGCGATTCTTAAGAAATAAGTCACAAAAAAAATTTCAAAAAATACAAAGTATATACAATGTTATGTTAAAATAAGAAATAATTCACAAAAACACCTATTTACGCATAATAAGAAGCAAATAGGAGAATACAAATGCTAAACGTGAAAATATACTGTCCGACAACGCATCCTGATTATGAGGAAACTTATCAAGTTATAGAAAAGGTTCTGCAGGAACAGAAAATAAAATATATAATAGAAAGAATAAATAGAATGGAAGATTTATATCGCTTACGTATCTTATATCCTCCGCAAATAGTGATTAACGGAAGAATAGTTTACAATAGGCGCTGCCCTCTAAAGGAAGAAATACTTCAAATATTAGAAAAAATGAACTTGATTAACAAACATAACAAAGTTAGCATATCGCCAAAAGAGTAAAGGGGTAAAATGAAACAATTATTGAAATATTCAGAAAGAATTAAACATCTGCCGCGAACGGGATGGTTAAGAGAAAACATTGACAATCCTGAAACAGTAGGAGCGCATAGTTGGCAAATGACATTACTTGCGTTATATTTGTCAACAACCTCAATAAAAGAAGAATATGATATGGATCATGTTATCAAATTATGTATATGCCATGATTTGGCAGAAAGCAAGATTGGCGACATTACTCCTATTGATGTCGCCTACTCCACAAAAGGGGAAAAAGAGCAAAAAGCAATGGAATTGATAGCAAAAGAAACTGATTTCCCCCTTTTAACGGAACTATTTACTGAATATGAAAAAAAACAAACACCGGAAGCAAAATTAGCTAATGATTTAGATAAACTTGATATGCTGGCTCAAGCTTTGGATTATGAAATTAAATACGCAGATAAAAATTTGGATGAATTCAAGCTTTCTGCTCTAAAAAATATTCAAACAGAGATAGGTAAAAAGTTAGCTCAAGAATTACTGTCGATGAATAATATTTAGATTAGAGTACATAAAAAAACTCCCCATTTTTAGGGGAGATTTTTGTGAAAGCAAGCTAGAATTATCTTGTTTGCTGATTTTTAGCCATCTTTGCAGCTTTTTCAGCCATTTTGACAGCATTTCTATTTTTAAGATGCTTCTGTTGCAAAGATTTAGCTGCTTTATCAAAGGAACTGTATGTACCTGAAGCCTTAATTCCTTTACCGGTGCGGTCCGCCTTAACCACCAAAGAGTTAATGTAATCTTTATCAACATCTTTGCCGGCAAGCAAGTCTTTAATAACTTTATTTTCCTTAGAATAAGGCGCTAACTGGTTGTACATCGTAAAGGCATGAGCATACCATTCTCGTGTTGTTCCATCGTTATATTGGATTTTTCCATTTTTTGCTAAATTATCAATTTTTTGATAGAGTTGATCACGTTTTTGCGCACCCAAGATAATTTCAAGAGAAGTATCAAAACGATTTTTGTATGCTTTTTCAAGAGCAGTCATCTCTTTAGAAAAATCAGCCGTTTTAGTAATTTGTTTAACATCTTGAGTTTTAGCAGGAGTTTTAACTTGAACTTCTGTATTTTCTTTATTAGCAGTATCAGAAGTATTGCCAGATTGATTTTTTGCAAATTTTCCACCAAAAAAAGCTAATGCTGCCAACCCAGCGACAACAGCTGTTCTCTTCGTCCATTTCCAAACTTTTTTCCATAAACCATTAGTCTTTTTTTCAGTTTTAGTTTTAATTGTTTTAGGTTTAGTTTCTGTTTTATCTTTTTTAGAAGAAGAAACTACAGGTTGGGCTTTAGAAGTACTACTTTTCTGATCCAGAGAAACAATTTTCGGATTAAGTTCAAGACCACCAATATTAATAGTTTCTTTTTTAGCTGGTTTAGGATTTGATTTATTTTGTAAAGCTTGTTTTTGTTGATAGGTTCCTAAAGTTTCAGTTAATTTAACAAAATCCTCATCTTGAGGAAGTTCGCCGTTTAAGGTTTTACGAATTTTTTCTTCAGCAAAACTTCTTAATTTATCTTGTAGTTTAGCAGTAGAATATCCCAAGTCTTCTTTAAGCAATGAGCTGATAAGAAGCATATCTTTGGAACTGAGACGAGCAGCTTCTTTTTTGTTATTCAGAATTTTAAAACGACTATCTTTAAAAGCTTTAGCTTTTTCATTATATTTAAATCTACGAATGGCATTTTGTTTAAATTTATCTTCGGCCTTTTTGAGGATACTGGAAATTCTGCGATATTTTGATTTTTTAAGAGTTGCCAAAAAGCTCTGCATTAAATCTTCTGTTCCGTCTTCGAGGATAACATCACCGCGTAAATAGTTCTCTAAGAAATCAGCACTTTGATCCTCAACAGCACGTGCATAGCTGCCAAAAACGTTTTTTGCATCATAATTTACATCAATACCTTGTTGAGAAGCAACAATAGTCTGAAGTAAATCTCTGTCATAAAACAGGGTATTATTTGATTGTGGCATTTGATCTAACCTTTTTAATAAAACAAATTTAAACCATATATATCACCAGAAAAGCATTTTGTCAATATTTTGTTTAAGAAAAATAAAGAGTCAGAAAAAGCTTCTGACTCTTTAAAAAAGGAATTTAATATATCCAACTCAAGATAAACAAATGAGCTATCATAAATCCCAAGCCGGCGAAAATAATTCCCCAGATAAATATACAAGGAAGTAATTGTTTAAGAGTAAAAACTTCTTCCTTATAATCAAAATTCGGCATTTTAGCAAAAAAGTAACCTAAGATACCTCCAACAACAAATCCTCCCAATACAAAGAGGAAGTATGAAACAAAGTATTCAGGGAAGAACCAAGAACAACCATCATCCGTTAACAAAGAAGACATAAGCGGAAAAAAGACGAAAGCTTTCATATATCAAATTTTTTAAATTAAACTAATAAAATAGGCAAAAATTGCTCCGAGAATTCCACCTCCGCAAAGATAGGGAATAGTTTTTTTTCTAACCACATAGCGAGTATTCGTCACAAGGTTGGTTTTGATTCTAAAAGTCGCCAAATAACCTAAAAAAGCCCCTCCCATAACACAAAGGCAAAAGAGAAAAGCAAATTTAGGCGAGTCCGGTACACGTAACAAATCACCGTCGCACGATGTTACAAACACCGAAAGCAACAAACATAATAAAATTCTCATAACCAAATAATTTAGATAAATTTAAATAAAACACTTTAAATATAGTAAAAAATGTTTTTTTGTCAATAAAAAACAAAAGGACAGGTATACTGAAGGTACACAAGATTTTTCGGTTGCCAAAAAAAGAAAGACATATTATATTGAAACGGTCAAAGAAAATAAAAACTTTGAATTTTTATATTTCTTTGGTGAACAAAAATATTAACCGTTTCACTAAGAGGAAATAGATGAAGATACTAGTCGGGATGAGTGGAGGCGTAGATTCCTCCACGGTTGCTTGTATTCTAAAAGACCAAGGTCACGAAGTAATCGGAGCAACCATGTCCATATGGGATAAAGCCCTCAATTACAAAATCAATACTCAAAAAGAAGGCTGCTTTTCCCCCCACGAAGAAGAAGATATAAGAGCAGCCAAAGAGTTGTGCGCAAAGTTAGAGATTCCATATCATGTGATAGATTGCAGTCAACAATATCAAAAATTGGTTCTCGAGAACTTTAAGCAAGAATATTTATCGGGAAGAACGCCCAATCCATGCGTAATTTGTAATGCGACGATAAAGTTCGAGGCTCTGCCCAGAAGTGCAAAAGCACAAGGTATAGAGTTTGATAAGTTTGCCACCGGTCATTATGCGCGATTGTCATATAATGAAGAGTTGCAGAGATATCAGTTGCGACAAGCTGTAGATTTGAAAAAAGACCAAAGTTATTTTCTATATCGCTTGCAACAAGAGCAGCTTGCCAAAATTTTAATGCCATTGGGCGAATATACCAAAGCAGAGGTAAGGGACATCGCGCGCAAATATGGAATAAATGTAAGCGATAAACCGGACAGCCAAGATTTTTATACCGGTGATATTAACGATATATTGCAAACAGAACCTGAAGAAGGAAATTTTGTAAATTCAAGAGGTAAAGTTTTAGGTAAGCATAAAGGGATATGGAATTATACGGTTGGACAACGCCGAGGTCTGGGCATAAGTGCGGATCGTCCGCTTTACGTGATAAAACTCAACAAAGATAAAAACGAAGTTGTGTTGGGATATGAAGAAGAGTGCTATAAAGAAGCCCTGCTTGCAACAGATTTAACATGGTTGTCTTGCCCTCCATTAAAGGAGAAGACTGAAATAAAAGTAAGATTAAGATCTTCCCAAGCGCAGGTAGCCGCAGAGTTCATTCCTCATACGGAAGATAGCGCATATATTCGTTTTTTTGAAAAACAAAAAGCCGTAGCGGCCGGACAATCGGCTGTATTTTATGATGATGATGGTTATGTACTGGGTGGTGGTTTTATAGATGTCGCAACCGATGCAGCTGAATAAAGATGCAATTATTCGCTTGTTGTCAGATAAAGGCAATGAAGAAAAGCTTTGGCAACAAGCAGATAGAGTACGCCAAAAGAATGTAGGCGATGAGGTACATTTGCGAGCCCTGATAGAGTTTTCCAATATTTGTCGTAATAATTGCCTGTACTGCGGGATAAGAAAAGACAACAAATCAGTCTGTCGCTATCGAATGAGTGAAGATGAATTAGTATCAACGGCAGAAAAAGCTGCACAAATGGGATTTAAGACGATAGTGATGCAATCTGGTGAAGATTTGTATTATAATAAAGAACGCCTGTGTCGTATAATAGAAAAAATCAAAAAATTTGATGTTGCGATAACTTTAAGCATAGGTGAACGCAACTACGATGAATATAAGGCTTTTCGTGAAGCTGGAGCTGATAGATATTTAATGCGCATAGAAACAACTGATAAGGAGTTGTATCATAAATTAGATCCGAATATGAGTTGGCAACATCGTTATGAATGCTTACTGATGATAAAAGAACTAGGATATGAATTAGGCTCGGGAATTATGGTAGGGTTGCCGACGCAAAGTATAGAGAGTATAGCGGAAGATTTGTTATTTTTAAAGGATATTGGCGTGGATATGGCCGGAATTGGTCCTTTTATCCCACACCCACAAACCCCCTTAGCAAAAGAAGCCGGAGGAACGTTGGAATTATCACTGCGTACAATGGCTGTAATGCGCTTATTGATGCCGGATATTAATATTCCTGCGACAACAGCAATGGAAAGCTTACATCCAGACGGGCGAATAAAAGCGCTTCAAGCCGGTGCAAATGTCGTTATGCCGAATGTGAATAATAGTGAATATATGAAGTTGTATGAATTGTATCCGCATAAGCCGACACAAGGCTTTTCCCAAAGTGATATTGTGAAAAAAATAGAGAGTATTGGCCGTTGTATCGGAAAAGGTTATGGCTCACACCATAGGAATGTTCAAAATTTAAGATGATATTAAGAAAAAAAGATTAGATATACAAAAGTAAGCCAGGAGAAGAAAATGAGAAAAATTTTAAGAAGTTTATTAATTGCTTTTGCTTTTATAATCAATACAAATGCAGTAGCGGCAGAAACGCTATCATATATTCCAGAAAATCCAGAGAAAGCTTTGATTATCATCCATGGATATGGGCAAAGCGGAGATAAATTACAATGGATGACGAATAGATTAAAAAATGAATTAAAAGATACCGCATTTTATTATCCGACAGCCCCAGACAGAGCGCCGCATAGAGGGTACCAGTGGTTTGTAATTCCGGTGTTTGGAGCCGAAATGGCTGATATGAAGATGTATGAACGAATGCTAAATGATGCAGTGGATAATGTTGTGGTGTTGCATGATTTAGTCGATGAAATCCATAATGATTTGCAAATTCCCTATGAAAATATAGATGTAGCCGGCTTTTCGCAAGGAGGATTGATGGCTTTACTGACAGGTTTAACCAATCCGAATCACATCGGAAGAGTAGTATCACTGTCGGGTGTACCATTGTTGCTGACAGAAGACTTTGGAGAAGATATGATTGTATCAGAGCCGGATATTTTGTTAATACAAGGAGATAATGATCAGGTTATTCCAATTAATAGTATATTTATGACAAATCAAACGCTGGAAGGACTAGGCTTTCAACCACAAGCAGAAACAATACGAGGAATGGGGCATGAAATAAATCCCCAAGTACAACAAAAGATGATAGAATTTCTGCTATAGAAAAAAGAACACAATGATAAACGAGAATAAAATTACCAATCATCCGACAATTTATTTGATATGCGGCTTTTTAGGTTTTGGAAAAACAACAATAGCGAAAAAGTTAGAAAAAGAGTTGCCGGCACTACGTTTAACTCATGATGAAATTATGTTAAAGAGGTATGGGAGAAATCCAGATAATTTTGAAGAAAAATATAAAGAAGTAGATAAATTTATCCGTAAAGAAGCAGAAAAAGCCATAAAGCAAGGTAAAAATATAATATTAGACTATGGCTTTTGGACAAGAGAACAAAGACAGTTATATTATGAATGGAGTAAAGCTCTGACACCAAATGTCATTTTTTATGCACTGCTTTGCGATATGGAAGTAGCAAAGCAACGAGTATTAGCCAGAACAAAAAATAATTCGGAAGAACTTTGGATTGATGAAAAGTGCTTCAATGAACTGTTAAAACGCTATGAATCTATATCGGAATCAGAAGGATATCCGATTATTTATGAAAAAGGATAAGATATTTAATTAAAAGCTAAAGAAATCTAAGATTGAGTAGATTCCCTTATTAAAACATAATGAGGATAATATATACCAGAGGTATCATAATCTTCAGAACTATGTATTTTAAAACCATACTTTGTATAAAGATGCATAGCGACTTCGTTATTTTTTTTGACACCAATAGTCATCGTTTCATGATATGTGCTTAAGATGTGTTGAATAAGAAGGTTAGCAATTCCCTGATTCATATATTCAGGAAGGACATAAAGCATTTTAATAAGTTTTTTTTCGCGCCAATAACTGATATAAGCAACGTTTTTACCCTCTTTTTTGAAAACATATGTGTCATAAGTAGGATAGGAAAAAGATATAAGATTCTTGTACAGAGCTTTCCAATCATCATCAGATAGATTGTCCGTAGTTCTGAGTGATTTATCAAAAATATAAAGTAAATCAGGCCAATCAGCAACATTTGCAGGGACAATTTCATAATTATCAATCATATAAGCTAAATCTCCGCAATATTATTATTTTGCCAAAGAAATATGCCGAGAGATATGTTCTCCAAACAAGCTATGATAAAGATTGAAATAATCTTGAAAACTTAAATAGCAATCATGTGCTAAAATTTCCATTTCTACGCCACAGAGATTAACTCTAAAAGGCATATTTTTCATACCATTTTTTATATAAAATGCTTTTCGTCTTTGACGTTGAAGCTGGTTGTCTGCAACAATATCTGTTCGCTCAATTTCAAGAAAGAAACGTTTGTCAGCATAACGTTGTTTCAAAAGCTGGAAGACTTTTGAGCCTACGCCGGAGCTTCTCTGATTAGGAGAAATGGCAAAGTAATCTAGTAAGATCATGTCTTGATATTGAGCGGTAATAGCCAAGCCTAAGAAGTCGTTGTTTTCATTTTCAACAGATAAAATCTCAGCTTGCCCGCTATCTCTGGTTTTAAGTAACAAATCAAAAGGCTTTCTTTCCGCTTGAGGAAAAGCCTCAATATATAAATCTTGAATTTTATTTAAACGATTCTGATTAAGCGCTTCAATCAAATACATATCTATTCTTTCTTCAATATAAATTACCAAAACCAATTACAAACTATAAGAAAGCTGCAATTTAATCAAGGCTAAAATGTAGCTCATGATATTTATAACACGTTAATGATAAAAATTGTGAAAGCTCAGAAAGTTTTAGATGAATACAAGGGGCTATTTGCTATTAGATAATAAAATAATTTCCTGAAGTTCATAACAGCCATCGTATTCACTTCCGAAACCATCTTGCGGTTTAGCTGTTTCAGTAACTTTCAGAACAGCAAAAATAGGCTGATAAATAACAGCATTCGGACCGACCTCTTGATAATATTTTGGGAGCAAGGTTCCAGATCTATCAATAATCCAATATTCTTTATTTGTTTTATAATCTCTAAAGGAACGGACTTCGTGTCCAATTGTTAAAATACCTTGTACTTCTTTCGTATCGGCGGGCGCAACACAACCTGATAAAAAAATACAGCCAAGAAATATTGTAAGAAATTTCATCATATTTTCTCCCATCAACAAAAGAAGCATAAAATCAAATACCAAAATTTTCAATAAGAAAGGGAGTATTTTGCAAAAATGAATTTCAAATCATCCCAAAAGGCTAATGCAATGAAAATAATTGCAGATTCTTTACGTCAGTAAAAGGATAAAAGTAAAAGGCTTTAAGATTTCCCTCAAAGCCTTTGTTTTACTGGTGAGCCCGACGGGATTCGAACCCATGACCCTTTGATTAAAAGTCAAAGAAAATAGGGGGTTTATTAAATTATAATTTCTTATAAAATACTATATTTTTACTTGATTTTCAAGGGTTTTGATGTTATATGAGCTTATAAAGAAATTTTGTTAGTTTTAGAAAAAGTCACTACTATTTCACTACTAATTCACTACTGATAGAGGATAAGAATGAAGCTAAAATTAAATAAGTCTAATGTAGATAAAATTAAATATTCAAAAGAAAAGCCGGTATTTTATTATGACACAGACTTAATCGGTTTTGGGATAAAAGCGAGTGCCACCAGAATAGTCTACTTTGCGGAAGATCAAATCAATGGCAAGACGATTCGTAAAAACATAGCTCTTGTAGGAACACTTTCACCAGACGAGGCAAGAAAGCAAGCTAAAGTACTTTTAGGGGAAATGGCAAAAGGAATAAATATTGTCGAAGAAGAGAAAAAGGAAAAAGTAAAACAAATAACACTCTCAAAGGCTTATAAAGACTTTAAAAAAATGCGTTCGCTGACAGCTAGTACCATCGTAGGCTATGATACAGCAATGAATACCATATTTAAAGAATGGCAAAATAAACCATTAATATCCATAACCGGAGATATGGTGGTGAAAAAATTTAAGCAAAAAAGTGCAGAAGCACCATATTCTGCCAATTTATATTTTCGCTGCCTTAGAGCTGTATTTAATTTTGCTATGGAGAATTACAGTGTAAACGATATGCCAATTCTGCCATATAATCCCTGCCTTAAAATAAACAAATTAAAAATATGGAACCGAACAGAAAGAAGAACACGATATATTCAGTCTGAGCAACTACAAGATTTTTTGAAAGGATTAGAAATAAAGCCAACAGATAGTCAAAGAAAAATTTTAGCAAAAAAGCAATGTCTAATTACTTTATTTACGGGATGTCGAGATCAAGAAATTGCCAGCTTAAAAAGAAAAGATATTGATTTAAAAAGAAAAAGTATCTGTATAGAAAATACCAAAAATCATCATAAACATATTTTACCATATGGAACATGGCTCGGTGAAATTTTAGAGGATATGTGCCGAGGCTTGTCTCCTGACGAATATATTTTTTCTGCCGACAATAGGTGCGGGCACTTAAAAGATCATCGAAAGCTCATTAAGAGTATATCTCAAGAATGCGGAATAGACTTTAGTTTACACGATTTGCGTAGAACATTTGCAAGCATTGCCAATAATCATATTTCAGGAATGACGCAATATACTCTAAAAAAACTCTTAAATCACGCTGAAGATGATGTGACAGCAGGGTATATCCAGTTTGAACCAGAACAATTACGTAAACCTATGCAAGAGATAGAAGATTTTATTCTGAAAAAAGCTGGGGGCAATAGAGATATATAAAAAGAGATATTTTTTACCAACAATACAGCAGACATCGCACTAGCCGGATAATTACGGCTGCATAAGTTTTAGTTATTTCCCTCCTACTGTGATAATAGACATTGCTTATAAATTCCCTAAAACTATAAATTTTTAAAAAATAGTTTGCGATCATAAAAAAGAGAGTAGATAATAAAGTATCAGAAAGGACTAGCAAAACAAAAAAACATTAATAACCTAGTAAGGAGAATAAACATGAAAAACAAAAATATGAGCAGAATTAACATACGTCAAGCAATAGAAATGCTAGCCTTTAACTGGCCTACCTTTGATGATTATGATGAGGAAATTTTGGCAGGAATAAATCGTAAAAAGATTTTAGAGAATCCAGAGGCCTTATTCAAAATCAAACGAGCTAAAATTCACCTTGAAAAATCGATAAATGACGGAAACGTCAGCTGTTATGGATATGAAGACTCGTACAGATACATACATGATCCTGATAATCCAGACACTAGTAAAGCTTATCCAGAGTATGTGATGCTGTATATTGATAAAAAAGTGAAGAGACATAAAATATATGTCAAAAAATCCCATATTTTGCGTTTACATGCGGCCGAAGATGTGGAGTACTATGCAGATCCTGAACATAGCAACAAGAGCGAGTACGATTTGTTCTTAATAGATAACCCCAAAATCGAAACACGTTATTTAGATGTAGAAATAGAAAAAGAAGATATTGAAAAATTGCTCAATCAACCAACCACGGAAAATCAATGCTTAAAAAAAGAAATCAATGAACGAGCCATAGCAAAGGCAAAGAAACTAAAGCAGGATAATCCAAACATAACAAACTATGCAGCCGCATGCCTCATTAGGAAAGAGTTAAAGGTAAAGGATGGTCAATATCCTTCATTGAGTACCTTGAGACATATAATAGAATGTGTCATTCCTATTCAGAAAAGAGGAAAACAAAATAAATAGATAAGATATTGAAAATAAATTATTATAATTTTGCAATAAAGTTTGCAACTTTATAATAATGCAAACTGTTATAGCCGCTTCTAATCTCCTAAACGATACGAGAACAAACTCGTTAACATTATATTCAAGGAGAAGACCCTATGAATAAATTTATTGCGGCAGAAGAAGAAGCGCTGCTTACAACAAAAGATGTGGCTGCATATTTAAACCTATCAATAGCATGGTTTCACTGCAAAGCGGTAAGCGGTGGTGGAATTCCATACATAAAAATAGGAAACCGTCGCCTATATAAAAAACAAGATGTGCTAGATTGGTTAAAAAATCACGCACAAAAAGTTCGCTCAACCTCTGAGTATAAAAAAGAGCAAGGAGGTGAGCATGAGTAATAATATAGAAAGACATACCCCCGCCCCCTCTTTTTTCGAACAAGGGGGGATGGGGGGAGAAAATCCAACTTCCAGACAAACAACCATAGCCACATCAGCTAGTAATAAAAAGTTAAGAGCTGGTATAGCCATAAAAGTTTATTGCCGTGCATGTTGTAATGGTCAAAATCCTCAAAGGAGCTGCGGAAGCATTTTATGTCCATTATTTCCCAAAAAAAGTGGCAAAAATTTTCAAGAAAATATTTTAACGATAAATGATACGCAAAAACAAGATTCCAAAAATTATTCCGATAAAAATAGGGAAAACGAGAGCGTAAAAACGATATTTGATAGCCTAACTAATCTACAAGCAATCAAAGAATATTGTAAAAGTTGTTCAGGTGATATTTCCCCGCGGGTATGTTGGGAGGAAAAATGTCCATTATATCCCTTTAGATTAGGTAAGAATACAACAATCATCCGCAAGCGTGTGAGCATAGAAATAAAAAACAAGTTATTAAAAAACTTACAGGGGAAACACCATGACGAAAGATAAAAATACAAAAATGGAAAAAAATCGGTTAAACACGAAAACAGGAAAAGCCGAGACAAATCAGTTTGTACAGATGGTTTTAGCTGCCCTAAAAGGAAATCAGCCTTTAGTTTATAATATTAATAATATATATACAAGCAATAAACCGCGCATGCACGCGTGGAGAAGTTTGAGTAAGGCAGAGAAGCTGTTTTTAGTCTCTATCCTAATAGTGGATAACACATGGGAGGCTGTTACAACACGATTCTCAATAGAGTTTATTAAACGGTCATTATTACAGAATTGTAGAGAAAGCATAAACACATATATATCTCGTCGAATGAGAGCAAATCTTAAAAATATGCTGGGATATTATCCTATGTTCGCTTTTGTTCTTGAATATGATAATCCCAATATATTTCATCTACATGGGATAATAAAGGTGGATGATAGATATGATGAAATACGTAAAGCAATACTGATCACAGCTTTTGGGCGTAAATATAGGGATAATGAAATACCAACATCAATAAAAATAAAATTTAAGCGTATATACGACAAGATAGGTTGGTGTAACTATATGCAAAAGGATGAGCAGGATATTTACATACACCAAGAACTTCTGCAAGAAATTCAAAGGTTATACGAAAATTTACGAAATTCACAAAGAAAGAGGAGAAAAGTAGATGCATAGCAATATAATAGGGCGCAAAAGTGTTATGACTGCAGAGGTAGTCGCAAAATTAGAACAAGCATTTTCGTTAGGGTGCAGTGATGCGGAAGCGTGCTTTTTTGCGGGTATTAACAAGGCAAGTTTATACCGTTACCAAGAGAAGAACAAGACCTTTTGCAACCGAAAGGAAGCATTAAAGAAGAGAATGGTGTTATTAGCAAGAGCTGTAGTAGAAAAGGCGCTTTTTGAGGGGGACAAAGCGACTGCGCGCTGGTATCTTGAAAAATACTGTAAAGAGGATTTTCAGAATAACCAAGTAAAAGATGATAAAAGAAAAACTATCCAAATAAAAGTACTGACAGAAGATGGAAAGAGCATATCATTAGATGATTATCAAAAAAATCTAAGTGAGTTTAATAGTAAATAGGGATAGGAAAATGATTTATGGATATGTCAGAGTTAGTACAGATAAACAAGATTGTAAAAATCAAAAGTTAGGTATTGAACAAAAAGCAAAATCTTTAGGATGTAGTGTTGATAAATACATCGAAGATGCCGGTGTTTCTGGAACAGTTAAGGCAAAAAAGAGAAATCTTTGGAAAATTGTAAAACAAGGCAAACAGGGAGATTGGCTTATTACATCGGAACTGTCTAGGCTCGGACGTTCAACCGTAGATGTTTTGGAAACTTGCGGTATTTTGGCACAAAAAGGCATAAATGTCTGGTTTGTAAAACAAAATATTGGTTTAGACCAATCCCCCATGGGCAAAATGATGTTAGCCATAATGTCAGCCTTTGCGGAAATGGAAAGAGATCTAATTTCAATGCGCACCAAAGAAGCTTTGGCTTTAAGAAAACAAAAAGGAAGAAAATTAGGCAGAGAATTTGGCAGCAAAAATAATAAATACAAGCTTGATGATAAAAAAACATTTATTCTTCAGGAACTAGAAAACGGAATATCTAAAAGAAAACTCGCTAAAAAACTAAATGTAACCGTTGCGACATTAAATCGGTTTTTAGAACGGCTACAGAGTTCGATTTAAACGAACGATAGAATAAACTCATCTCATAATACTGTTAATATAAGTAAATTCAACAAAAATATTTCAACAAACCACATCATAAATTTTACCTTCCTTAAAATAGATACAAGAGGGTGAAATGGTTTGTCATACAGCCATATTATTAAAAGATGATATGGCACAAGTCTCTGATTTACAAAACAGTTTGGCAAAAAATCAAACTATTTTGAAAAATCGTGCTTGTGGATATGATGAGATTCGGAAGTTTTGCCATATTGATAAACTTCCGCCTCCTCTTGCCAATCCTGAAGATGTTGACATTTTAGAGCAAAATATTCGGGAGTTAAGCCCATATTTATTAAAAATCTTATTACAAGACAAAACAACCGGTCGCTATATTCGCTGGGCTTGTGATGAATATGCTAAATACGGCGAGGCTTATACGGCAGAAAAAGAAATTTTTCCGGAATTAATAACTGGCTCAAATACAAAAATAATTCAACCACGTATAGCCAAAAGCAAAGAAGATCAGCTTAACCGAACCCGCAAATCGGCAGAAGTTTTTACACCAAGTTGGATTTGCGCAGAAATGAATAATCTGTGTGATGAAGAATGGTTTGGAGAACCAAACGTTTTTAACCAAGTGATCGATAAAACTTGGGTGCCAACCTTACATAAGATTTCTTTTAAAGAAACGAACAAACGCAAAAAAGCCGAATGGCAAAGATATGTTGACTCCAAACGCTTGGAAATCACTTGTGGCGAAGCGCCATTTTTGGTTTCAAGATATGACACAACAACCGGAGAAGTTTTGCCGATTATAAAACGTATTGGCTTGTTAGATAGAAAATTACGTATTGTTAATGAAAACACGGATAATGAAGCCGATTGGTTTGTTTGGGCTAAAAGAGCTTATGAAAGCACCTATGGATATGAATATCAAGGCGATAATCTTCTTTTAGCCAGAGAAAATATGCTTTGGACCTTTATTGATAACTACAAATATAAATTTCAACAATTTCCGGCAATAGCACACCTCAAACAGATAGCTAATGTTATTGCTTGGAATATTTGGCAAATGGACGGTTTGAAAGAATGTACACCGTTCGTTGCATCTGAAGCCTCACAATTAGAGCTGTTTAACGATTTACCCACCCTTAGTTTTCCCATTATTTGCCGCGTGAAAGACTGGAGAAATAAGCTTGTCTTTTATTTCCGCGATCTGAAAGGATATAAAAAAATGAAGTTTGATTATGTTATTGGTAACCCTCCTTATCAAGCATCAAATGAAACATATAATAGACAAGAACCTATATACCCATTATTCTATGATGTAGCCGAAATGATTGCAGATAAGTCTATTTTAATATCTCCAGCTAGATTTTTATTCAATAATGGATTAACTTCAAAAGAGTGGAATCTAAAAATGTTACAAGATTCCCATATAAAAGTAGAACGTTTTGAAGCAGATTCTTCTAAAATATTTCCAACAACAGATATAAAAGGAGGGATTGCTATTATATATAGGGATAATCAAAAAGATTATGGTGCTATAGGTGAATTTATACCAGATAATACTCTCCGTAGTATTTCTGCTAAATTTGTAAAATCCTCTGAACATAATCTGCCATCTATTATGTTTGGAGGGCGATCTGATTTAAAGTTTAATGATGAATATTTGAAAGATTATCCTGAAACCATTAGCAAAAGGTTACAGTCTGTTCAAAAAAAACATCCAAATGTAAAAGAATTAAGTCCAAATGAAGAATACGAACTAAAATCATCAACATTAGATGTTTTGGCTAATTATGGAATATATGAAAATAAACCAGACAATGAAGAATGTTATAAAATATTGGGCTTATATAATGGAAAAAGGGTATATAGATTTGTTAAACAAAAATATATGTCTGCTAGGTATCCAAATTGTAATAATATTGATAACTATAAAGTATTTGTTCCAGAATCTAACGGATGTGGTGCTATAGGTGAAGTTTTGAGTACACCTCTTATTGGTACACCTCTTATGTCAGCTACACCTACATTTATAAGTATTGGTAATTTTAATAATCAAACAGAAGCAGAAAATCTCTTAAAATATATTAAAACAAAATTAGCACGTGTATTACTTGGTATTTTGAAAAAAACACAACACAATCCTGTGTCAACTTGGGCATATGTTCCTCTCCAAGATTTTACAGAAAATTCAGATATCGACTGGAGTAAGTCTATTCCGGAAATAGATGCACTACTGTATAAAAAATATGGATTATCTGAAGATGAAATACAGTTTATTGAAACAAACGTAAAGCCTATGGAGTAAGAAGCTATGAAATCTCCTAACATCAAAACAGCTAAAAAAATTGAGCCCAAATGCTATGCTTACACAACTCCGGAAATTGCTCGCCATAATGGTTGGACAAAGATTGGCTATACAGAACAAGACAATGTAGAAGCTCGTATCAAACAACAAACCCAAACAGCAGATATCAAATTTAAGCTGGAATGGCAAGATTTGGCTATTTATCAAGATGGAAGCGGAGATTCTTTTAAAGATAAAGATTTTCATGCCTATTTACAAAAGAAAGATGTTAAAAAACTACCGGATTCCGAATGGTTCCATATTTTACCACAAGATTCTTATGATGAATTTTGCTATTTTAAACAACATAGAGGAATATTAGAAACATTAGGCGTTATTCCTTATAAGCTTCGCAAAGAGCAAAATGAGGCTATAGAACAAACTTCTTTATATTTTAAATCTCGCCAAGATGATGAGCCAGAATTTTTATGGAACGCCAAACCTCGTTTTGGTAAAACATTGTCAGCCTATGCGTTATGCAAAAGCCTTAACGTTCCCAAAGTGTTAATTGTAACCAACCGACCAGCCATTGCTAATTCTTGGTACGAAGATTATGTCAAGTTTTTGGGAACGGAATCAGGATATTACTTTGTCAGTCAAGTAGATGGTTTAATCGGAAAACCTTATGTCCTATCGCGAGAGCAATATACCAAACATATCAGCCAGCCAGATCATAAAGGCTGTATAGAGTTTGTGTCACTGCAAGATATGAAAGGTTCTATTTATTTTGGCGGCCAATATGACAAACTCAAAGAAGTAGCTGAATTAGAATGGGATATTTTGATAATAGATGAAGCTCATGAAGGTGTTGATACCTACAAAACCGATATTGCTTTTGACCATATCAAAAGAAAATATACTTTGCATCTGTCCGGAACTCCATTTAAGGCTTTGGCCAATAATAAGTTTGAAGAAAAAGCTATTTTCAACTGGACCTACGCTGATGAACAAAAAGCAAAACGAGAATGGGATTGTTCTCAAGACGAAGAAAACCCTTACGAAAATTTGCCACAGCTTAATCTTTATACCTATCAGATGTCTGAAATTATCCGAGATAAGCTTCAAAAAGGAGCAGATTTTGATAATGATGGCGAAACAGAAGAATATGCTTTTGATTTGAACGAATTTTTTATTACTAATGCCAATGGAAGTTTTAAATATGAAGCTGATGTAGATAAATTTTTAGATGCCTTGGTCAGTCAAGAGAAGTTTCCTTTTTCAACTCCGGAATTGCAAAACGAGTTAAAACATACATTTTGGCTGCTTAATCGAGTTGATAGTGCAAAGGCTTTGGCTAAAAAACTCCAAAAACACGATGTTTTCAAGGATTATGAAATTGTTTTAGCCGCAGGCAATGGCAAAATTGATGATGACAGCGAAAATAAAAAAGCTCTGGATAAGGTAAGAAAAGCAATTAAAGAGCATGATAAAACAATAACTCTTTCGGTTGGGCAACTTACAACCGGTATTACAGTTCCGGAATGGACAGCTGTTTTTATGCTCAGCAATGTCAAAAGTCCCGCACTTTATATGCAAGCGGCCTTTAGAGCCCAAAATCCGTGTTTATTCAAAGTTGGAAACGAATTATACCGAAAAGAGAATGCTTATGTATTTGACTTCGATCCAGCTCGAACATTGGATATTTTTGAGCAATTTGCCAACGATTTAAGCGCCGATACATCTCGCGGTGGTGGAGATAGTGATACTCGCAAGAAACACATTCGCGAACTTCTGAACTTCTTTCCTGTTTACGGTGAAGATGATGAAGGCGAAATGATTGCCCTCGATGCTGAAAAAGTATTGTCCATTCCACGAAAAATTCACGCTTTGGAAGTTGTAAGACGTGGTTTTATGAGTAATTTCTTATTTCAAAATATTAGCAATATTTTTAGTGCCCCGCAGGAAGTTGTAGATATTATTAAACAATTTGAGGCAGTAAAAGAGCCTATACCCGTTACACCACAAACAAAAGAAGATTTATCAATCAATGATGAAGGAGAAGTAGAATTACCGCAACAAGCCATAGAAATTGGCGTGGATAATGTTTTTGGTGAAAAAATTTATGGTATTACCCAAAATCTGCAAGATACAATCAAACAAATTCAAGAAACACATAAGGATGATAAAGACGAACTTTTGGAACGGATGAAAAATGAATTCCATACAGCTGTAACCTCAGAATTAGTTAAAGTAGCCAAAGATAATTACGGAACAGATTTATCAAAGTCAACAATGACTGCGCTAGAAAGGAAACTTAATGCCAGTTCTGATATTACCGTTGTGAAATCTTTTGGGGATTATCAAATTGAGCAAAAAAAGACAGAACTTGAAAGACAAAAAGAATTAGAGCAAGCGCAAAAATATAACAAGCCGGAAATGATAGAAGCCATAAATCAAAAATTTGACCAACAAAAACAACAAAACACACAAGAATTTGTTGAAAAAATGCAGTCTGTTGTGGAAGACGTTGTTAAAGAAGCCGGCGAAACGATTGTTAAAGTTGTAGAAACAGATAAAAAGCAAAAACAAAAGAATGAAATAGAAAACTCTATCAGAGACCACTTAAGAGGTTTTTCAAGAACAATTCCATCATTTTTAATGGCTTATGGAAATGAAGAAACGTGTTTGGAAAATTTTGATAAAATTATCCCTGATGAGGTATTTAAAGAAGTAACCAGCATTACTCTGGATGAATTTAGATTTTTAAGAGATGGTGGAGAGTTTGTTGATGCTGAAACTGGAGAAACAAAGCATTTTGACGGACATTTATTTGATCCAATAGTCTTTAATGATTCGGTTAAAGAGTTTCTTAATCTGAAACGAAAATTAGGAAATTACTTTGATGAAGCAAGCAAAGAAGACATTTTCGATTACATTCCGCCTCAAAAGACCAACCAAATATACACCCCCAAGAAAGTAGTTGTAGAAATGGTCGATAGCTTGTTGGCAGAAAATCCGGAATGCTTTGATGATCCTAATAAAACCTTTATCGACTTGTATATGAAATCCGGTCTTTATATTACCGAAATTGTTAAAAGATTATATAGAAACGAGAAGATGAAACAAGCATTCCCTAATGATAAAGAACGGTTGCAACATATTTTTGCCAATCAGGTTTATGGTTTGGCTCCGACAGAAATTATATATCGCATAGCCATCGCCTATATCTTAGGCTTCAGTGACGAAATTAAGATAGAAAAGCATAATTTAAGACAATTTGATACGTTGCCGGCAGTTCAAGCCGGAAATCTAGAACAAAAGCTTGACGAGATATATGCACATAACTAAAGCAGAATTATAAATTTGCAGCTCTGATAAAATCTATTAATTTTTTCATCTGCTCTTTTAAATCTAAGCATTTCTCAAGGTTACTTATGTTATATTCGTCCTTTTGAATAATTTCTGAAGCAAAGGAAACTTTGTCAAATGTATCAACACCTTTTCTTTCTTTGTATATGTCGGGAAATAAAGCGTATTGGTCAATCTCTGTTTCTTCTCCGAAATATGCGGAAAGAGCAGCCTTAGGCAAATAGTTTTCTATTTCTTTGCCAGAGGTTATCCAATGATTATCAGGCATAGCTTCTGCAATTTGTTGAACTCTTTGTTTTAGAGTTCCGTCACTTGACCTTTTATCACTATCCATAACAACATAAGAATTTTTATTAACTTTAAGAAGATTGATGAAGCCATTATCATCGGCTGAATAATGCGCCAGCAATGCACCTCCGTAAAAGACACATTGATAATCTAATCCTTCTTGTAAAGGAGAGCCAGTATTAAAAAGCTGTATCCATTTGTTAATATATATTCTGTCTGAGGGGCCTTCTACCCATATGATACAATTGGATTGTAAAATATCGCTTGCTTTTATCCCTAGTTCATCTAGTAAATTTTTCTTATCATTCCAAGTATCTACTTTTTGAACAGTGGAATAGTGTCCATCATTTGTCACGCGAAGTATTTGTGAATTTTTATCATTACCAAATAAATCTATTGCAACATTAGAGTGAGTTGTTAAGAATAATAGCATATCTTTGTTTGCCATTATATAATCTTTTATATGAAATAAAAGTTTTCGTTCTAAGCTGGGATGCATATTGTTTTCTAGTTCTTCCAACGCATATACAAACTTTTTTTCTTGGGTTAAAAAAGGAATAATATGTAAAAGTGTCAGGGTTGCAATAACAGTTTTAAGACCACTACCACAGTCAGAAAGCTTAATTCCTCCTTTTTCCTTTTCTTCAAGATATATTTCATATGTGCCAACAGAATTAGTTTTAGTATAAATACGAGAGAACTTTATTTCCGGAGCTACAATTTGATTAATTAAATCCAAAAAATTATTTTCGATATATTCTTGCCAGTGATTTTGATTACCGTTTTCATCATTAAGCATACGCGCAATTAAGTCTGTAATATGGCTGGCATCTTTATCTATAAAGTCAAAAGATAATTTTTTATCAAAATTAATTTTTTCTTTTTTTATATCTCGTTCTGCTTGTAAATGCAAATAGCGATATCCTTCAAAAGGGTTGGTAACTTGTATTCTTTGTAACATTGATGATATAATAGGTTCAGCCTCTAAATGTGCTTTAAAATAGCTTAAATCAGTATCTATTTTTTTATTATCACCATATAATGATAATGTATAGAAATGACCAACTAAATACTTTCCAACTAAATCCCAGTGGCTATAGGAACTGTTACCAAGTGCTTCTCCTAAAACACCTCCATAAGTGCGATTTTTAAAAATATTAATTAAAGGTTCTTCTGTAAGGACACTTCCAATTTGAATATCTGGAATATATGAGGATTGAATTCCTTTTTTGATAAAATATTCTAATGCTTCCAATAATTTTGATTTTCCGCTATTATTTTTTCCTATAACTATATTAAATTTTTTAATGATATCAAAACCCTGATATTCGTCACCGAAACACTTATATTTTCTAACCTTAAAAGATACACTCATTTCTTTTGTCTCCATGCATGGCCATAATATTTATTGAATATAGAAATTTGATTTAAATGCAAGTATAAAGCATTTTTTGTAAGCGGATATGCTAGTAAGAAATATATATATATATCTATTTATATTTAAATAATAAAGATAAAGAATGCTCCATCTTACCCATATCAAAATTTAAGTTTTTATGTGAAAGATGTCTAAATAATTTTTCTTTTTTATATATCTGATTATAATGATTTTCAAAAATAAAACGTACAAAAGAATTAAAGCAAAGAGGTTTGTTAACAGCGATTCTGCAATCTTTATCCTGTATGTGCAAGTGAATTAAAGGATGTTCATCTGAACAATTTTTTTGGTCAAAATCAATTCTTATCGGAGATCTCATAATCATACGCTGATGCCAATCTTCAGATGACATAATGTCTTCTAAAATTTCTAAAGGACCACCAAATTCAAAATTAATATTTTGTAGATTAAGATTAAAAGGGGCTGGCCAATAAAGTAAATTCTGCGCAATTAGTTTATTTCTCTCGATAGAGTATGATGCGCGGATAATAGAACCATCGTATAGCATGCAGAAATAAGCATTATTTCTTAATATATTTTTATATTGCTCTAAATTATTAAAATAAGAAGAAGTATTAAGTGTTCCTGATATATGATTAGACCAACATATTCGTCTTATCCCCCCAGAAAGTTTTTCACAACAAACCCCTTGAAAAGAATACGCAAGGTCATTCTCAACAAGTTTCACGCAAGTATCGTTAATATCTTCCAATATTTCTTTATCAAGTGACATCAGTTTTCAAACAACTCACGAATAACTTGATGTAAATCATCCTCAGTTGCACCATTTTGTATGAGTTTACTCGCTTCTTTAACAAAATTGTCATCTTCAGATAAATCTCTATTAATTTTTCGAAGATTTCTTAAAACTTCTTTTGATGGAATGGTGAAAATTAATTTGAAATCGTTATCTATAACTTTATTAATTTCCTCTTCAAGTAGTTTCATCTTAAAACCAACACCAAATATTCTAACCCATGCTCTAGAGCGAGTTATTGCTGTAAACAATGTATTTCTTAGACTCGGGAGGTTGAAACCAATATAGCAATATTCAGAATTAACAAGATATACCATTGCCGCTTCATTTCCTTTTGCTCGGTAGATACTTGTTACAGTAACAGAATCATCTATATGAA
Source organism: uncultured Alphaproteobacteria bacterium (assembly GCA_949297415.1). GTDB lineage: Bacteria > Pseudomonadota > Alphaproteobacteria > RF32 > CAG-239 > CAG-267. The sequence continues at coordinate 62,810 of CASFSV010000014.1, read as the reverse complement.
AAGTATCTCTATTTGTTGATACTCCAGCAAGATGTGCAGGAATATTATACTCACTTAAAATCTTTGATAATCTCACATACTCTTTCTGTGCCGTATAGGCATCGGGGAGAATGATCATGATATCTTGAGGAGTTAATTCATCTTTCTCAATATTTTCTTTGATTGATTGAGCAAGCTTAGTATATTGTTCAGATACAGTTTCGAACGTATTTACCTGTACAGCATCTGTTTTTGTAATATATTTATCAAAGTATTCTGGATAAGAACCTTTGCTTCGAACTAAGGATACATCTACCCCAAAGTCCATTGGTTTATCAACATCATAACCAACATCTTTCCACAGGTCAAATTGTTCAAAGAACTGGACTAAACCACCATTACGATAAATTCCAAATCCTAAAGCATGTGCGACAGTTATTGCCCATGGTGTATTTCTATAACATATAGGGAGAACAATATCTTTTCTAGGCCGTCCGACTTCATTTTTGAAGTTGTCTACTGTAATATTCCCATCAAATAAATTATTAATAGATGGCATTGTTGAGCCAGATAAATTTTGAAGTTCATCATATGCCCATACAATTTTTTTATCTCCTTTAGCCATTTTATATAGTATTTTAAAAAATGTATCGGGAAAATCCTGAGCTTCATCAACTAGAATGGCATCGTACATTTCAATATTTTTGTCTTTAATTTCATTATTTAGTTGCTCACAAACAAAGCGAAAGGGGTCATTAGGGCTAATTTCTTTTGCTGTTTGAAAATTCAGAGGTTTGATACCTGCTTTCTGAGATGCCTCGGAATATATTCCTTTTTCAGATAAAGATCCCCATGCGTGTAGAATTTCTATTTTATCCCAATCTGGTTTGCTTTCTGAATGAGCATAAGTAAATTTTTCAATTAGTTCTTGAAATTGTTGTTTTAAAGAACGCGTATAAAATGTTACAGCAATTTTCCATTCTGGGTAATTAGTATGTAAATATGCCGCTTTTAATGCAAGAACTACAGTTTTTCCAGACCCCGCTAATCCTCTGATTCTTTGGGGACCATCTGGAACTTCGATAGAAGCCTGTTTTTGCCATTTATCTAAATTAGCAATTTCCTTTTCTATTTGTTTTAATATAAAGCCCTTAGAGCCATCTGTGATAGCATTTTTTCGTGTGTTTTTAGGTTTAAGCGATGAAACTTTTTGGATGGCTGAATTGATTCGTTTTAACTGATCGTCACTCAATTCATTTTTTATTTTTTTTAGAGTCTTACCTAAAGAATTGCTATCAGCAAAAATATAAGCTTTATTTTGGGGATTAAAATTATTAATATCTTCAACATATGTTACGATTTGAGGGGTAATAATCAGGCTTCTTCCATTCCTCAGTTCTTCATGCTTTTTCAGGTTAGCTTCAAAAGTGTATATTATTCTATCTTGAACGTCACATAATTCATCAAGTGATTGCGATGTATTAGGAAAATTAAAAGCTAATAATCCAACACTTTTAGAAATGAGCAAAGCATCAATAACCTCATTATTGTCTGCGGAGGAAAGTACTGGATAACCTATATAAAGAGTGCCTGATATTTTCAGTGCAGAAAGGGTGTCAATCAAATTACTAATAGGAAGAAGATTGCCTCTACTAGCACCTCTAACAACTTCTAGAGTTTCTCCGTCTTCAAAAATATTTCTTTTGAATATATCGTTTATCTTGTTTAAGAGCCTCATTAACCTATACCTAATTTTATTTCTTAACAGACAATCATGCTAAAGAATTTTTAAATAAAATGCAAGTGTTTCAATTTTTCAGTATACTCACAGTATATAATTATATAGTATTTAAAAATACTCATCAAAAGTGGAGATTAAAGATTCTTAATGAAAGCTAAAGAGATATGGAATTCTCTCTCTGAGACTTGCGTAAATATTTGTTTAATTTTTCTTCGATTTGTAAAAAAAACGCCTATATCGTTGTCCTGTATGGCTGGCTTTATTTGATAAAAAAATGCACATAAAGCCTTTTCTAAAAAAGATTCGGGTAAACTTCAATAGCAAAATAAAGTTATCGAAGAAAAGAACGAGAAAAGATTCGTGAAAAGCTATTTGTATCCACTACTATTTCACTACTAGCAAAAAGTAAAAGGCTTTAAGATTTCTCTCAAAGCCTTTGTTTTACTGGTGAGCCCGACGGGATTCGAACCCATGACCCTTTGATTAAAAGTCAAATGCTCTACCGACTGAGCTACGGGCCCACAATGTAACTGAGAGAGGTATATAAAGTATAATTTTTAGATAGTCAATAAAAAAATTAATTTTTTTTTCATTTAGCTATTTATTTATTAACTATTATGTGCTAAAAACAAATTAAACAACAAAATAACAAGATATTAGAAGAGGGAAGAATGTCCACAATTAAAGAAATAGATCAAGAAAGCAGATATGATATATTACAAAATGAAGCAGGGGATATCTTAATTATTATCAATTCTCGAGCCGGAGGACCGGAAAATCCACGCTTTGTATATGATGGCGGTACAACCGCTCTTTTATACAGAACAAAAGATAGTGCTGTCGTATTTGAGAGTATTGCAAAAGATGCAAGAATGCCGTTAAAGTCAGTTAGTTCAATGCTCATAGTAGAAGTTGAAAATGAAGATGTGGCTAGAGAATATGAAGTACCTGTTCGTATAGTAAAAGATGTAAAATCCTTGATTAAGTAATATCTATCCTTTAAACTAATACCGTTTATAGATTCTGAGGCAAAAGGAAAGGATAGTTTCTTATGATACAAATAATAGCCTCTATAATTGTTCTGAGCTTTATAGGCCTTATAAAACAAAGAATGAAGTATGATAGGTTAATATCTTGGCTTATATTTTTTGCAGCAACGGCTTTATTTATGGAATTTGCTACAAATGCTGTCAATCTCAATAAAGAAAGTTTCTCTTTTCTATGGAGCACATCTAAAATTGGAAATATAACGATTGATTTTAGCCCGGAATTAGGAGAGCATCGTTTACTATTGCCTTTATTTTTCTTATCCCTTGTGACGATTCTTCATAACAATATATTTCGATATGAAGAAAAAAAGAGTGCTTTTAATGCTTTTATTTTATTAAATTTTGCCTCCTCAAGCTTATTAATATGCTCTGAAAATTATGTGCAGATGATAACTGCAGTCTTTATAACAGATATTCTCGGATATTTGATACTAAAAGATGTAGATTCGTCACATCGATATGTAATATACAATTTCTTTGCTGATACATGTTTGTTTATGGTTTTGGCGCTTGTATGTGGAAAGCTGCAAAGTCTGTCACTTGAAGATTTGCCACAATATGAAAAAATAGGTCGACATAAAGATTTTGTTGGGTTGATGCTTTTGGTTGCTGTATTTATTAAAATGGGAGTTTTTATGTTTCAGAGCTATTTGCTGGATTTAAGCGCCGCAAGACTTCAGCGTATGAGCACTGTAAATTTGTTATTTGCACCTTTAACAGGTATACTTGTCTTACTAAAGTTGCATAACTTGGTAGAAGTTTCAGATTTAGCATTGCCATTGTTAAAGATAATAAGCATGTTAACAATGATATTTGGTATTTTGAACTTTCTTATAATAGATAATTTAAAAAAGAAATTGGTATATCTGAATATGGGATTTATAGGACTTTTACTGTTAATGTTGGAACATCGCGATTTACAGTGGAATTGGCAATATTCATTTTATTACAGTGTAGGCTATTTCATCAATTTACTATTTTTAAAAATGTATTTATATCAAAATCACGAAACCAAAGTAAGTGAAATGTTGAATGGAAGAGAAACAAATTCCTTCATATTAAAAACCACATTAGTTCAATTTATATTAATTGCCAATATATTTATAACATTGATATATCGTATTTCTGTAAAACAAGAACAATTTTGGATACTTATAACAGGAACAATATTAATTTGTGCCATAGGCATAGTGCTTAATCATATATACCAATCTCCATACACAAGGAAACTGGAAAATTTAACTCCCAATCCTCTTCGTCCGATATCTTTATTGGTGATGCTAAGTTTATTGGTATATACAAGTATAGAAATGCAAGCGTATACACTTTATAATATTCTGTTTATTCTCTTTTTTATAGTTTTGTGTTGGTGCCCGCTACTAACTAAAATAAGAGCCGTATATGAAATAGAATGGTTTCAAAAAGAAGATTTAAGCAAAAGTTTCTTTTTTTACACATTAGTTACACCATTTATGTATTTAAGCAGAACATTATGGCTGATGGTGGATTTTGTTTTTTCAGAAAAAATAATTACGGCAGGTTTGACAGGTCTGCACAAAATGGGAATATCTTTATTTTTTAAAGTTAATCGTAAGAGTTATATGGCATGTTTCGCCTTTATAGTTATCGGAATAATATGTTTTCTTCTGTCATTTTATAGGAGGGAATTGCCGTGAATTCATATCAGCTTTTAGGATTGATATTAATACCGTTAATAGGTTCCGTTTTTACATTAACGGCACGAAATGATAAAAATTACACAACATCAAATGTCTATAATGTATCCATTCTGACACTTATAGCGAATATAGGTTTAATTCTCCATATTTTTGCACAATGTAATTTAAGTAAAGAAGGATTACAACTACTTGAACATTTCAAATGGATAGATTATCCCTATGTAGAGATATGCCTTGGGGTTGATATTTTTTCGTTACTAATTATTTTAAGTGTAAATTTATCATTTCTCATCGGTGAATTATGTTTAAATCGTAATACGGAACGTTCAAAAACGTTAATTACCTCGGAGCTGCTGTTTATTAGTTTGCTAAACGGATATTTTATTGCCGCAGATGTACTGTCATTTTATATATTTTTTGTTGCATCTGGAACGCCGCTGATGATTTTAATAAGTACATACGGAAGTCAAAGGAAAAAAACAGTATTGATACGTTTCAGCTTATACAATTTAATCGGAGCGCTATTATTACTGGTATCTATTTTAATGATGTGCGATTCTCAATCAAGAAATATCTTGCTAAGTGAAGCAGGAAAACTGAATTTTAAGGGTGGAACAGAATACTTTGTATGGTTAAGTATATTTTTTGCCTTTATTTCGCGATTACCAATATGGCCATTTCATTACTGGATATCATCAATCAACTCAAGTTTAAAAAATCCCTTAGTATTCTTAGTCGGTAATTTAGTTCCATTAATTGGATTATATGGTTTTATTCGCTTTTGGCCCAATACCGTACCGGAATCAATAGCAATTCACGCTCCGATTTTTGAAATAGTATGTATCATTACGATGTTATTTATAGCCTTAGTCAGTTTGAGTCATAAAGATATAAGGTATAAATTATTTGCATATACGACAGTTTATTACTTGCTATATTTAACCAGTGTATTTTTACCAACGGATGTACTTAAATTAAACATTGGCTATTCCTTATTTTCGTATATTGTGATAATTACGGTACTATCATTTTTAATCAGCCACATAGAATACCAGAAAAAGGAATTGGGGATATATGGTACCGGAGGAATATTATGTTATATGCCGAGAACTTCAAAATATTTATCATTATTTATCTTGGCAGGAATAGGGCTTCCGATAACCTCATTGTTTTGGAATAATTTTATCATTATATCCGAAATATTTAATTATAATTTAGTTCTGGGAATAATGGTAATGTTATCTGTATTTATTGTAGCGTTAGCGCTATTGGAAGAGTTATACAAATTAAAAGATAAGAGTAACGCATCCTCAGCATGCGTTTTAGGTGCAGATATATCAAATTTACATTCTATGGTATATTTAGGTTGTTTATTGGTATTGTTTTTATCATTTTTCAAACCGTTATGGTTTGTTTTTTAGGAGAAGTAAATGATATTGGAACATATAAGGTATGCACTACCGGAAGCCTCTTTGATAATAGGAATACTTCATTTATTTCTCTTATATATACTTTCGTATGAAGCAGCAAGAGTATATGCAAGAGTAGCACGGTTTTGGCTATTGGTTTCTCTTTTCTGGAATGTAATATGGCAAGACAAGAGCTTCAGTCCTCTATATTTTGCCAATGATACATATACATTACTATTTGATTTATGTATAGGGTTCTTTGCCTATATAATGATAGGGCTGTCTGCAACATGGTTTGGAACAGAAAATCGCACCGGATGTAAATACTATGTTTTAATATTGAGTTCGTTAATTGGTATAAATTTATTATTATCGTCCGTAAATTTAGTAGCACTGCTATTCTGTTACATATTGCTAACCTATATCCATTATCGACTACTGAGCATAAGTTACGAAAAGTTACCATCAGAAGCGGCCAGTCGGTATATGGGGGTATCGGCAATGGTATTGATAATCTTTGCCGCTGGATTCGGATATTTAAACAACTATACGGATGGCAATGTGGAGTTCAGTACCATCAAAGAACTGATTAAAGAACAAAATCAATCAATATGGCTATATGTATCCGTCATTGCGGTGATTATACCGTTTTTATATTCTTTAGGAATAGCCCCCTTTCACATAATGTCAGAAGATAAAACCGGAAAAGGGATTTTGCCTGTAAGTCACTACTTTGCGCTAATATCACCAATAGCCTTTTGGGGATGTTTCATAAAGCTGAATATAGAATTAGTAGCCCCGTACGGACAATATTTTTCAAGCGTTTATCAGGGATTTGCTTTACTATCTGTAATTTTCGGAGCAATGGGTGCAAATGCACGAATTAACCTTCATCGCATATTGTCATATAGCTCTATGTATCATTTCGGTGTTATTTTAATGTTGTTGTCATTTTTTAAGTTAGAAACCAACTTTGCAGCATTTGTATATTTGTTCGTATATATGCTGAGTTTAAATGGAAGTTATTTAGTTTTTTACAGTTTAAAGAGTCATGGAGAATATTTATCATCTGTAACATCTCTATCTGGATTAGCAGAAACAAGAGCATACACAACCGGAGCATTGTTAGTCAGCTTATTTTCATTTATAGGATTGCCGCCGCTAGTAGGATTTTTAGGGCAATTAAATGTTGTATCCGAGCTGTTAAAGAACGAGTATTATATAAGTTTAGGTATTATTTTATTCTTCTTACTGGTACTATCCAAGTCGTATCTGGATATAATTAAAACCGCATATTTTGAGCACAAAGTAAAGATATACGATAGTGAAAATAAATCGGTAATGGCATATACGTTGTTCAGTGTAATTTGTATTGTGTTAGTAGCGTTTAATCCGCAAGATTTATTTGCCATAATGAAGGATATGTTCTATGTCGTTAGTTTATAAAGAAAAAATTGTAAAATGGGATTGGTATGAAGCAGAAAGTGTTATCTCAACCAACGATACAGTTAAAGAAAAAGTATGCGAACTGGGAAGAACTATAGTTATCAGCGCTCTCCATCAAACCGGAGGACGAGGTCGCCGCGGAAAGAATTGGCAAGAAATTATCGGTAACCTATATTTTACATATACGCAAGAAGCAGGGGCTCAAGAGCTGAGTAAAATAGTGAGTATAGTAGGATTGAGTTTGGCAAAAGTCATAAAAAAACTATCTCCTCAAAGTGATGTACAAATAAAATGGCCCAATGATGTATTTTTAGAAGGAAAAAAAATGTCGGGAATACTAATAGAAAATATAGAAAAAGACATCTGGGGTATAGGAATAGGTATAAATGTTGTTGGAGCTCCTATATTAGAAGGAACAAACTACCAAGCAACATCGTTAAAAGAAAACGGTATAGAGCTTGACCGAACGGAAATATTGCATTATTATCTGAAGCAATTTTTCGAGGATATGGAAGAATATCGCCGAAACGGATTTAAGAATATACGCGAACAATGGTTAAAAATAGCCAAGAATTATCGTCAGGAAATTACAGTAAAAACGGAAAGAGAAACAAAAACAGGAGTATTTGAAGATATAGATGACAATGGTTATCTGATATTAAAAACAAAACAAGGAGAAGAAAGAATCATAGCCGGAGATTTATTTGTATAAAAAGAGGAATAAAAAAGAAATGAGCGATTTTAAGAAAGAAGGAATATATTTTTTACCCCTAGGCGGTGCCGATGAGATTGGTATGAATATGTTTGTGTATGCTGTTAATGGCAAATTGATAGTGGTAGATGCTGGATACGGATTCCTAAATGATGATTTTCCGGGAATGGATATGTGCTATGCCTCGCCGGAATTTTTAGAAAATTATCGAGAAGATATTTTAGGCTTGTTTATAACTCACGGACATGAGGATCATCTAGGAGCCATAGCGCAAATTTGGCCAAGCTTGCAGTGTCCGGTGTATGGAACAGATTTTTCGCTTGGTTTGGTAAAAGAGCGGTTAAGTGAATATAAGCTGCAAGATATGGTACCTTTAGTTTCCGTGAATAAAGAAAGGAGGATAAAGTTAGGCGGTTTCGAAGTAGAGTTTATCCCGATAGCGCACTCTATACCGGAAACATCAGCCTTATTCATTAAAACACCGTATGGAAATATCATGCACGCAACGGATTGGCGATTTGATGATAATAAGTTATCTATGGTAAAAACGGATTTTGCCGCGTTAGAAAGAGCTGCAAAAGAGGGGGTAGATATATTTGTTTGCGATTCGACGAATGTGATGATAGATGAGCCGCAAGCGAGTGAAGAAGACGTACGAGAAAATTTGATAAAAATAATTCCGGAAATGCAAGGAGGAATTGTTGCGACGTGCTTTGCCTCAAATATCATGCGCCTAGAAAGTTTGATTTTAGCAGCACGAGCCGCTGGCAGAACGCCGATACTAGCCGGCAGAAGTTTGGCCACAAATGTCAAGATAGCTAAACAATGTGGTTATTTAAATGAATATGGAGATATACATACAATAGAAGAAGTAGATGGCATCACTTCAGATAAAGCCTTGTATATTTGCACCGGCTCGCAAGCAAATTATCGCAGTGCGATGACCATGATAGCCAATGATGAGAATAAATACATAAAATTAGCGGCAGAAGATAATGTGATATTTTCATCAAAGATTATTCCCGGAAATGAAGACAAGATAGAACGTCTGCAAGAAAAGATATTGGCAAAAGGGGTTAATTTGGTAACCGAAGAAGATTATTTAGTGCATACGTCCGGACACGCTTGTAAAAAAGATTTGCAAGCGATGTATGAGTTATTAAATCCAAAGATTGTATTACCGGTGCATGGGGATAAAAAATTTATCAGAGAGCATAAAAAGTTTGCAAAAAGTTGCGGAGTAGATGATGTTTTTTCCGCGCAAAACGGAGATATTTGCCTATATCACGACCATAAGATAGAAATGATAGAACAGATAGTAGCTGAAATAATGGGAGTAGATAGAGGCCGTAGCGTATCACTAGGCTCGGAGTTAGTTAAAAATCGTCGTCGGATAATGTTTAATTGCACGCTATTTATCTCGGCAGTGATTAGCAAAGATTTCAAATTAAAATCGCTTCAGTTCAGCTCCATAGATATTTTGGAAGAAAACGAGTGGTATGTGTTGCATGAAGAGATAATGAAGCAAGTAAAGCCTTTGATTGAGCAAAAATTATCCGAAAAACCAAACCGAAATGCGGCAGAAGATTTTATCCGTGGCCAAATTCGCCGCCGTGTATTGAGTGCAACGGATATTAAACCGGTAACAACGCTCCATGTGCATTGGGAAGAAGATGAAGATAAGCAAGAAGATGTAGTACAAGAACAGTAAAGAAAGGGAGAAAAATGGACAAGGTTATACCAAACAGATTGCAAAAAGGTGATAAAATAATGGTTATTGCACCGGCAAGAGGTGTGAAGATAATAGGTCAAGATGTAAGAGAAATCGCTAAAAAACGCTTAGAAAGTTTAGGCTTGGAAGTTGTGTATGCCCCAAATGCGATTGATGAAAATTGGGATTATATGGGGTCAAGTTCCATAGAGAAAAGAGTTTCAGATATCCATACGGCGTTTGCAGATAAAAGCATTAAAGGAATTATGACCATTATCGGGGGAGCTAATTCAAACCAACTTCTGAAATATTTGGATTATGAGCTGATACGTCAAAATCCGAAAGTATTTTGCGGATTTTCTGATATTACGGCATTAGAAAATGCAATATTGGCAAAAACGGGATTGATAACATATTATGGGCCGCATTTTAGTTCATTAGGAATGAAAAAAGGCTGCGACTACACGTTTGAGCATTTTATCAAAATGTTGGTAGAAGATGGCAAGGATAATATTGAACCATCCCAAATTTGGAGTGATGATTTATGGTTTTTAGACCAAGAAAAACGCGAGTTTGAAGCCAATGAAGGCTATTGGAATATTCACGAAGGTACGGCGGAAGGAACGATTATCGGCGGAAATTTATGTACGTTTAATTTGCTGCTAGGTACATCGTACCGTCCAAAATTTGAAAAAGACACCATATTGTTTATAGAGGATACGGAAAGTAGCCCGTTGGCTGACTTTGAACGCAATTTACAAGCCCTGATATACCAAGATGATTTTGTAAATGTCAAAGGTATCGTGATTGGTCGTTTCCAAAAAGGTTCTAAGGTAACCAGAGAAGGATTGGAATTTATCTTAAATACGAAAGCGGAATTAAAGGACTTACCGATTTTGGCCAATGTAGACTTTGGGCACTCTGCACCATTGTTAACGATTCCGTTGGGCGGATACGCAAAGCTGGAAAACGGACATTTATCATATCATAATTAAAGCCGATAAGATAAAATAAGAGGCTGGCAGGAAAGTCAGCCTTTTTTTGATAGCTACAAGAAATGAAGTTTCCGAAACATGAGCAATGGGAATTATCTTCTTTTTTTCTGCATAATGTCAAATAGCTCGGAAAATTTTTGAGCTTGAGATATAGAATTCCAGTTTTGCGAAACGAGCTTTAAGTTTTGCCGTATCTGCATAACAAAATCAGAATTACGCTCTAATTGATTTAATAAATCAATAAATTCCTGTTCGTCGTGATAAAGAGGCAAAGCTTCACCAAAAATTTTGTAGACAGCACTATTAAAACGAAGCAAGGGAACCCCTCCGTTTTCGATAATTTCAATAATTTTGGCATTAACAAGTTCATCACGAATATCATCATCACTCTGATCAGTTAATACGGCGGAATAACGAGAAAAATCATCTAAAGAAGGTGTATTACCTTTGATTTCGTCGATGGGCCACAGACTTTCAAAACCTTTTCCATAAACATCAAGACTATGTTCCTGTTTTCCGGCCAGATAAAGAGAAAGTGAAAAACCAGAATTATCACCGTAAAACATAGATTTACCATTTGGTTGACGATGAGGTATAGATTTAATATTAAAAGCATCAGGAATGAAGGCTGTACGGACATTGATGGCTTTTAAGTGATTAAAAGAAGCCATACTTTTAACGACAATCACATCAAAAGCTCGCAAAGGAGTTACATCATCGCTTTGCCGAACAACAGGCAACCATAAAATATTAATAGCATTGGCATCAAGAACCTTTGGGAGGTTATCTAAATTTTCTGCAATGTAGAGATTAAAATTCCCACTTTGTGCTTTTTGCATATCAGAGAGAACAACGTCTTTGCCGATTTCTTGCAATGCTTTTTGCAATTTAAGATTTTGGCGATAGAGAGACGACATTTTGGAGGCCTGTACATTGATATAGATTTGCGATAAAGCATCAGTCCTATTTTCTGATGCGGTTACTTCTGAAACAGGAGCAGTTACCTTTTCCAAAACTTTAGAATAAGAGAGCAATAAAGCACCTCCCAAAAGTACGGCTAAATAAAGCAAGAGATATTTTTTCATTATTTACTTCTCCCGATATTTTCAAAAAGTTGTTTAAGTTGTTTTCCGACAGCAATATTCGTAAAGCGTTGCAGCGTGATATTTTGAGCCTGTTTAGCTTTTTTCAGCCGTTCCTCCGGATGAGCAAGGTAGTAATCTACAAGTTGTTTAAATTCTTCTTTATTTTTATACATTGGAATAGCATTACCAAAGATTTGCTCAATATAAGGACTGTATTCGGAGATGATGAATGCACCGACCGCTGAAGCGTCATAAAGCCGATTGATAACTAATCCCATTTGCGCCAAATCGTCAGGGTGGTCGCTTAACACAATTTTTGCAGAAGAGTAATAGCGATTAAGAATATTGTTATCAATATATTCGCCTTTAATATATTGCTCAGGGATTTTTCCCTCCCATTTAAGCCCATAAACTGAGATATCATAACCATTTTCGATAGCATAAGTAACGCTGACACGTTCATACCATGGAGAGCCGACGAAAAGCAATTCAGATTTAAGAGTGTCGTCATACTCATATTTAAATTTTTCGGGATTTGTAAATTGAGGGACAAAAACGGCTCGATGCCCTTTAGCTTCAAGCTCAGGAATAAGAGCAGCGGCAGGAGTGGCAATTAAATCAAAATATTGCAACTGGTCATTAAGATAGGCATCAGTATTAAATTTAAACTCATCGTGCGTATTTTTGAATTTTGTTGTATCAGGAATTTCCGTAGGGAAGTACAAATACATAATTCTGTTTTTATCATCATTCTCAAAATCAGTACGATTATACTTGAATTGCATATAAAGAAGATTACCAGCTTCGTGATAAAAATCATCGGGATAAAACTGCCGATTAAAATAATACGTTCTGGTATCAAAACCGTTTTTCTTCAAGCCATTTTCCAAGTCAAGACCCAACCAATATTCACCGACATTGCGAGCATCGGCCGGCCATGGATTCTTAAGAGCCAATTTAGAATAATCAAGATTGCTGTTTTGATTTTTAGAAGCACGTAATTCATCTATAGCATCCATAATTTTTTGTGCCGCTAAATCAGAAGTAAAAAGACTCAGAGTAATTTGTTGCGCTTTTTTAGCCTTTTCAGTTCTTTCTTCAGGATGTGCAAGATAATAATCAATAAGTTCCTTCAGTTCTTCCTTAGACTTAAACATAGGGATAGCATCGCCATAAAACTGTTCAATTTCAGGCATATAATCAGAAATTAAAAAACCTCTGCTGGCCGTAACATCAAAAACTCGATTGCTGATAAAACCGGCACGCTTCATATCTTCTCTAGTATCGTTTAAGACGATTTTTGCGGAAGCATAATATTTATGGAGTTCGGTATTATCGATATAAGTACCTTTAACCATTTCTTTTGGGGCTTGAGTTTCCCATCCCTCGCCAAATAGGGCAACATTAAAACCGGATTCTATTGCCCATTTGGCACTAATGCGCTCATAACCTGGGCGGCCGACAAATAAAATATCAAAAGCTGTATTTTTATCATACTCATAAAAGAACTTGCGTGGATTAGTAAACTGCGGCACAAAGATAGTTTTAATTCCGAGCTTTTCAATTTCCTTCTGATAAGTAGGCGATGCAACAGCAACAAGCTGAAAATCCCATAATTCGGTTTGCAAAGACATCCACTCCGGTTCGGAAACATTTTTAAGATTTTCAAATTTTTGCGTATTAGCAGTTTCCAAAGGATAGTAAAGATACATTACATTGATTTTATTACCATGAGGGGGCGGATTAAAAGGAATAAAACCATGCATATAGACATCAATTTTTGTATCAGTAGCATCTTGCGGATAAAAATTATCCATATAAGCAGGCTCAACAGAGTATCCGATAGTTTCAAATCCGTTTTTGAGGTCTTGTCCTAAGATATAGTCTCCCCAAGAAAGCCAATTTTGACCGGCAGAAATTTTAAGTCCGATATCAGCAGCATTTGCCGATAATGCAAAAGACAAAGATAACAGAGATAAAAGTAGTCGGTTCAATACAGACATATTTAAGCCTTTTCATCACTGACATGCATAAGCGAGTGTTCGGCATGCACGTTATACTTAAAAATCTTATAAATAAAATACAGTCCGATAGGAATAAAGATAATGGCGTAAATCCAGAAAATATCAATAACACGAATACCGGTAGCTTCGCCTTCGTGTTCAAGTAAAAATTTCGGAGCCATGAGCATAACAGAAGTCATAAGTCTTCCCGTCATCATATTAACGGAAGACGAAAGTGAACGAATTTTCGGATTGATTAAGCGGTGAAGGCGACTGATATGCGTGATAGTAAACATAAGCTGTAAACCGATACAAACGCATAAAAAGATAATAAAGAGCAAACAATTAAGCGGAGAGATATGTCCCATTTTCATCAGGATAAAAGAGAGCGCGCATCCGATAATTTCCATAACAAAAGAGATATTGCCAAGATTAAATAAAGAAATACGTTTGGCCATCGCCGCAGCAAAATAGCTGAAAGACGAACGGATAAGATTATTGATAAAGATAACCACGCCCATAACTTTGATATAATCAAGCCAATTTAAGCTGATGAGGTAGTTCCAAACGACATTGCCAAAAACACGTGCATCCCATCCGATTGATGCAGATAAATCCGTAAGAGAAACAGAAGGATCAATGCCGGAACTTTTCATGAGCGGCTGAAAACTCCAGAAGAAGAAGTGGGAAACGCCGACCATAAAGCCGGAAAATAATACCAAATAGCAGTATTTGCGAGATTTGAGAATATAGCGAACAGCCACCCAAAATTTTCTTAATCTATCTTTGAGTGAAATAACTAGATTATTAGAAGGCTGATGAGCGTTAGGAAGAAGTGAAAGTAGTAAAATCGCGGTAGAATAAATCACAAATTCAGCAATTAACAAAACATGAGAACCGAGTTTTTCATAAAGTCCTGCGCCAAGTAGAGCAGCGATTCCCGTTCCGATATACATTGCGGCATTAAAGTTAGAATATGCCTTTACCATTTTAGCTTCTTCTTTATTTTTCTTCAAAATATCATAAATGAAAGAGGAAGAAACTGAATCAAAACAGGCTTTAGAGCAAGCATAAAGAAATTCACCGATAAGGATAATTTCAAATCCACGGAAAAAAATCCACAAGAACAATCGCCCAAGAAAGAGAGAGTATGCGGTAATTAAGATATATTTTCTAGGAAAAATATCTCCCAGATAGCCCGCTGGAATTTCAAACAGAAAGGCGAAAAAAACGATTAAGCCCTGAATAAGATAAAAGTCCCCGACAGTTAGTCCGTTTTCTTGATAAAAGAACAACAAGACCGGCAATAAAAATAGTTGAGAACGTAGAAAAGCCGCAACGTTATACATACTTAAGGGAACAAAGGATAAATATTTACTCATAAAACTTCACTCTTTCTTTTTAAGCCTTTTCGAAATTCCATTTAATCGCAAACAGAAATAACTTGGAATAAAAGTGCTTATTTGACTTGTGTTATAGAATAGTTGTTATAGTATACGAATAAGGTTAATATAATTTTAAGGTAAGGACTATGGAAAAAGGGAATTACACACAAGAAGATAAAGAATTTATGTGCTTAACCAATCAATCACGCAATCCGTCACGAATGATAGAGTTGGTTAATTTCATCAAGCTGAACGGATATAAAAAGATAGGTATAGCTTCTTGTTTTTCAGTAAAAGATTTTGCCGAGAAATTAAAGCAGCACTTAGCACAAGAAGGAATAGAAGCCGTTATTGTAAATTGCAAGGAATCAGGACTTGATGCATCAGAGTTATCACCGGAATTATCTGGAGCATCGTGCGATCCAAAATCGCAAGCTCAATATTTAAATAAAGAAAAAACAGATTTCAATATCAATTTCGGTCTGTGCTTAGGTCACGGAATTTTGTTTCAAAAGTATTCTGAAGCACCTGTCACAACTCTGTTGGTAAAAGATGCCTGCCACCAACATAATATTATGGAAAATTTTGCGTAAAATATGAAAAAACTGAGTTTATTTATAGGGATTGCGTTGTTGGCCGGAGTTGGAATATATGCCGGCTATAAGGAGCTATATCCCTATAAATATAAACTAAGCGTTACGGCAATAATGAAAAACGAAAAGCCATATCTGAAAGAGTGGTTGGAATATCATATTTTACAAGGAGCTGATCATTTTTATTTATGCGATAACGAAAGCACGGACGGTAGTCGCGAGTATTTACAGCCATATATAAAAAACGGGCTTATAACATATATTCCGATGACAGGGAAAAATCAGCAATTGGTATGCTATGATAAAGTAGTCAAAGAGTACGGTAAAGAGAGCCAATGGATGGCTTTTATAGATTTGGATGAATTTCTGGTGCCACTTCAAACAGATAATATGGTTGATTTTTTACAAGAATTTGCTGATGTGAATGAAGTAAGTCTTCATTGGATGAACTATGGGGATAATGGTTTGTTTAAGCGTGATGGTGGTTTGGTTATCGAAGCCTTTACGGCACATGGAGTCAAATTAAATCATACCGTAAAATCAATTGTACGCCCGAATGCTGTAATAGATTTTAAGACCTTTGGCGCAAATCATTATGTTCCGGTAAAAGGTAAAAGCGTTAATGAATATCACAAACCCGTCAGCTATATGCTAAATTTTAATATCTCAGGAGATAAGGCGAGGGTAAATCACTATATAACAAAATCATTTGCTGAGTTTATAAATAAGAAAAGACGTGGGCATCCGGAAGGAACATCAATAGACTATAAATATTATTTCTTTCATAATGAAAATGAGGTAAAGAATGATAGTAGTATGAGCCGTTTCCTGCCACAATTGAAAAAACGCATGGCAAATAGCCCTTTGGAAGATGTGGAAATTCCGCAAATAAATGAACTTCCAGAAACATTTGCCGATTTTTATTTTACTCCCGAAGAAGCCGGACAGATATTGGGAAGAGAGGTAACAGAACCGCTTAGTTTTTATGAAGTGGAACAAGCGTATAAAGAAAATCAACATCCGTCTTATATAAAAGAATAAAAAGGAAAGAAATGATAAAATTAGAAAACATAACCGTTCAAATAGCTTCAAAGTTTTTATTGGAAGATGCCAGTGCCCAAATATCAGATGGGCAAAAGATTGGAATTGTCGGCAAAAATGGTTGCGGAAAAACAACATTATTTAGGGTATTAAAAGGAGAACTAGAGGTAAACAGCGGGGAAGTCCAATGCGGTAAAAATCAATTAAAAGCTTTTGTGGAACAAGAGATAAAAGAAGCAGATTTGCAAAAACCGATATTGGAATATGTTTTAAGCAAAGATAAACGATTGATGGCTTTACGAGAACAAGAGAAAACCGCTAAGCCAGAAGAACTGCCAGAGATTATGGAACAATTATGGATAATGGAGTCCGATTCGGCAGAAGCCAGAACCGCAGAAATTTTAGTTGGATTAGGTTTTAATCAAGAAGATTTAGTACGTCCCGTAAAAGATTTTTCCGGTGGTTGGCAAATGCGCTTAAATTTAGCTGGCGCCTTATTTCAACGTTCGGATATTCTGTTTTTGGATGAACCGACCAACCATTTGGATTTAGAAGCAATCGTATGGCTTGAAAGTTATTTACAAAAATATAAGGGAACAGTTTTGCTCATTAGTCACGATCGTGATTTCTTAAATAATGTCTGTGGCGGTATCCTGCATTTTGAAGGCAAAAAGTTGGTACAATATGGAGGCAATTATGACACTTTTGCACGCCAATATGCACAAAAAATTGAGTTGGTAGATAAGCTAATAAAAAAGCAAAATGAGCGAAAAGCTCACCTTCAATCATATGTAGATAGATTCCGTTATAAAGCCACTAAGGCACGCCAAGCTCAAAGCCGTCTGAAAATGTTAGAAAAAATGGAGGATATAGAAGAAGTCGCACAAGATAAAGAGAGTAAGTTTTCTTTTCCTGATATAAAACCAATGCCATCGCCACTGATAACCGTAGAAGGAGGAGTTGTTGGTTATGGTGATAAGGTTGTGCTGCGGAAACTTAATTTTTATATCAACCAAGATGACAGAATTGCGTTATTGGGAAAAAATGGTAATGGTAAATCGACATTGGTGAAAATGTTGTCATCTCATCTTCCAATGATGGAAGGAACGATGAGAAAAAGTGGCAAACTAAAAATTGGATACTTTAATCAAAATCAGACCGAAGAATTGCCACTGGAGCTAACACCAACCGAGTATATGAAAAGCATTGAGCCAGACACACCGGAAAAAAATATTCGCGCTCATTTAGGGCGTTTCGGTTTGGAACAAGAAAAGGCCGTCACGCAAATAAAAGCGTTGTCCGGTGGTGAAAAAACAAGATTGCTGTTTGCAAGAATTTCCATAGATAAGCCGGAACTATTGATTTTTGACGAACCGACAAATCATCTGGATATGGAAGGACGAACCGCTTTAGCTGAAGCATTAAACGCGTATAATGGTGCAATTATTTTGATTTCACACGATTTTCATTTATTAGAAATGGTCGTTGATAATTTGTGGCTCGTGCATAATAACACGTGTACGGCGTTTGACGGAGATTTAGAAGACTATCGCGCTTTCTTACTTAATAAAGAGAGAAAAACAGAAGTAAAGTCTGAAAAAAAGGAAATAAAAATACAAGAAAAAACAATTGCACCAATAGAAAAAAATGCCTCAAATTATAAACAAGACCGTAAAGTCAGAGCAGAGTTGCGCCAAATAGAACAAGAACTGAATAAGTTGGAGGCTCAAAAAGAAAAATTACTCCAAAAATTTGCACAAGTTTCGGGCAGTGAAGTAGCCAAAATACAAATAGATCTATACAATTTGGAACAAGAAATAACCACAACAGAAGAACGGTGGATGGAGCTAAGTGAAACAATAAATTAGCTCACGATATTTTTCGCCATAAAATATTTGACAAATCAACAAAAATAGATACAATGCACGCCAGTTAACAATTATTGTATCACTTAAATTATAATGTTTTATGGATAAATTAATGTCATGGAGAATATCGCGTATATGCGAACGCTCCGCATGGAAAAATGCTCTTAATCTGGAATTCATCCTGGCCATAATGGGATTTGCTCTCTGTGTTGTCTACATGGCAATACCACTGCCGGACAAAGAATTAGAATTTCTTTTGTCATGGTTGATATTGTTTTGTGGAATATGTTTCTTTGTACACTGCCTATCTATGGTTTTACGTGCAGACGATTACTTCAAAGTACAGATGGGAAACAGGCAATGCTGGGTTTATGTTTATCGTGTAACGCATAAATATAGATCATGCACATATGAAATTCTCTTAAGAACCAAAGATGCAGAGTATTTAGTATTTGCAAACCAATATAACAGAAAGATTTATTCTGGGAGCAAAAATGCTTTTATTTACTGTGTTAAAAGCGATGATGGCGCGGAAACGTGGATGCTTGTGAATAAGGATAGAGAGGATATTCAAGAATTAGGCCAAAAAGTAGGAATACATATCTTCTTATCACCTAAAAATCAAGACGGAAAAAAGATTATCTTGAATGTACTGCAAGATGATGGTTATACGGAAATTTGTGCAGATAGATACATTTGTGAAAATATCTATGTTCCACAAGAAGATGAAATGGAAGTTATCTATAAAGGAGAAATTGTAGAAGCTGCAGTACCAAACGAATACCTGATAATAAAGGAAGATAATAAATATCAGGTATGGGGGATTTATAGTTCTGAAAAGAATAATCCTGGGTGCTATGCTTTATCCATACCATCTATTATTTTCCATGAAGGAAAAGATACAGTCATTCTTCTCGGTCAAAATTTTGAGTATACTGAACTATATCGAGGCTTCTCACTAGGTAGAAAATCAACCACATTGATTAGCGAAGTGTATGATAAAGAAGGATTCAGAGGTGTCTATGGAACAGTATACCGCTTTAATCCGAAAACTAAAACATTGGAACAACTGTACGATGGTGCGATTCTAGGTATTCACTTTGAAGACGGTGAAATAAATGGCGAAAACGGCCAGGTATTCAAACCTTAATTAATCCAACACAAAAAAATCCCCTGAGCTTTATGGCTTCAGGGGATAATTTTTGCAAAAAAACTATTTTTTTATTTATAGCTGTTAATTTTGTTTTGCAAATCATCAAGGCTGCGACCATAAAATGGCTCACCATTGATGATTAACATCGGAACGCCATTGATACCCAAAACTTGCGAAAGAGCATCAATATCTTGAATTCCGCGACGAATTTCTTTTTGCTCCATCATCTGTTTAATTTCATCGACATTAAGTCCCTCATCAACCAAAATTTGATTGATAGTATCTTCGTTCATTTCAGGAAGCGTCATAATTCCTTCAAAAACTTCAACAAATTTACCCTTTTGGAAAGCAGCTAAAGAAGCTTTTGCTGCATAAGGAGAATGTTCGCTCATGAAAAAGAGAGGATTGAATACGAATTTAACATCAGGATTATTCTTGACTAATTGAGCCATAACCGGAGCCAACGCTTTGCAATGTCCGCAAGCAAAATCAAAAAATTCAACTACAGTAACTTTTGCGTTTTGGGGACCTGCATAAGGAGCAATTTCACTATTTTTCATTTCATCCCAATGATCTAAATATATCTGATTAGGATTATTTTCTGTCACAGTTTCTTTTTCGGTCTGTTGTTCAGGTTCATTATTTGCTTTGATTTGGAAAGAAGAGTTTTTAAAAGTATCGCTTTCCAAAACAAGATTAGCCAAAGTTTCCTTGTTATTTTGAATATAGGATTCGATAGCATTGTTAACGAGCTGTGCTTGCTGAGCCTTTTTTTGCGGACAACGCGCATCAAGATATAGAACGATACCAGTGCCGAGAGCTGCAACGATTAAAACGGCAAAATATTTAAAAAAGATTTTCATAATACCCACTCCAATATATAAGACTAAAGAAAGATTAACGTGTCATAAAAGTATATGCAAGAATTTTTAAGTATAATCATCAAGTTTTAAAAACAAAAAAGCCCATCTGTAAAAGATGGGCCTAAATTGAGATAAAGCAAAATTATTTTGCGTTATCAATAGCCGCCTGAATAGTAGCTTCGTCAATAGCTTGCAAAGCTTCACCATTCATAATCAAAGTCGGTACACCACGAATTTGTACTTTTTGAGAAAGTTCAGCAATAGCAGAAATTTCTTTTGCGATTTCATCACTTTCCATCAACTTCTTAGTTTTTTCAACATCAAGTCCGGCTTTTTTGATAACTTCATCAATAACGGCAGAAGTAACTTGACCGTTGTGAGTTAATAAAGCTTCATAAACTTCCAAGAATTTACCTTGTTTATTAGCAGCCATAGCAGCCTTAGCAGCAGGCATAGAACCTAAGAAAGTTACAGGTTTAAATACAACCTTAACATCTTTGTTAGCTTTAATAATCTTCATCAATTCAGGAGCTAGACGTTTGCAATAACCACAGTTAAAATCAAAGAATTCAACAATAGTAACTTTTGCATCTTTAGGTCCAACAAAAGGAGAACCTTCATAAGAACTCAAATCTTTCCAGTTAGCCTTGTAAAGTTCAGCAACACGTTTTTGAGCTTCAATTTGTTCTTGTTGAGCAGCCAATTCCAAAGCTTCACGAACTTTGCTAGGGTTATTCATTAAATAATCTTCAATAGCTTGATTTACATCTTGAGAAGCTGTAGAAGCAGAAGTTGAAGTCTTAGAACCAGATACGGAAGCGCAGAGTGCAACAGACACAACAACGCTGGCAATAACAGATACCAAGACAGTAATAATATTATCTTTTTGCATATTTCCCATCCTTAAAAATGTTATATAACCACTAAAAAGTAGGAGAATAAAAAAATAAATGCAAGCCAAAAATAAAAATATGTTGACAAAGTGTACAAGTTTAAAATCAAATAGCAAAAAAGGGAAAATGAAAACGATTCTGAAAAGAGAGAAGGGATATAGATGTTTAACGTAAAGATATCATTATTTGCTCGTACGAGAGATTTGGAGCATAATATAGATAGTTTGCATGATAAAATTATAGAAATGACAATGGTTTTTAAGGAAGCTGTTGATATATATCTTCAAGAACAACGTAGTGAAAAATATCGCCAAACCAGTAAAAAAATAAAGATAATTGAGCATGATTCGGATACGTTACGTCGGGAAATAGAAAGTAAATTATATGAACAAAATTTGATACCGGATTTACGTGGAAATATTTTGGAACTAGTAGAAAACTTGGATAGAGTTATTAATTTGTTTGATGAAGTAGCGCATAAATTTTATATAGAGCGCCCAAAGATACCGGAAGAATATCACAGCAAATTAAAAGAGTTAGTTAATCAAGTAGCCGATTGCGCGGAGAATATGGCAATAGCATCACGAGCCTTTTTCAGAGATTTGGTAACTTTGCGTGATTATTCCAAAAAAGTATATTTATTGGAACATCAAAGTGACAAAACTGCAGCCAAACTACGAAATGAAGTGTTTGATTCCGATTTAGATTTAGCTCATAAAATGCAAATCAACAATTTTATAGAAGAGGTTGCAGATATTGCGGATTTAGCAGAAGACTGCATAGATGCCCTGCTTATTTTTGCGATAAAGAGGGAAATTTAAGAGATGTTGGAATATCTATTTTTTCTCTCAAGCGGTTTGTTCCTGGGGTGGTCATTAGGAGCAAATGATGCTTCAAATATATTTGGTACGGCGGTCGGAACGAAAATGTTGCGTTTTACGACAGCAGCGATTATAGCCAGCATTTTTTTGGTACTAGGTGCCGTATTAAGTGGTCAAAATACGGCAGAAACATTAAATACGTTGGGTGAAGTAAATACGTTAGCAGCAGCATTTACGGTGTCACTATCATCCGCGTTGGCTGTCTTAATGATGCTAAAATCCGGAATAAGTGTTTCCATTTCACAAGCGATTGTCGGCGGAATTATCGGTTGGAACGTATATAACCATAAACCGACGGATACGGAAACTCTGACAAATATTTGTGCAACATGGATATTCTGTCCGATTATTTCGGGAGTAATAGCAGTTGGGTTATACATTTGCGTCAAGAAGTTATTGCATCATAGCAAAGTACATATCTTATGGCAAGACATGGCGGTAAGAGTAGGGATGATACTAACGACAGCATTAGGTGGTTTTGCTTTGGGCGCTAATAATATGGCGAATGTTGTCGGCGTATTTATTGATTCAAATGTTTTATCTCCGCTCAAATTAGGTAATGTCTATACTTTAAGTAGCACTCAGGTTCTATTTTTGTTAGGTGCAATAGCAGCCTGCGTTGGTATATTTACATATTCCCAAAAAGCCATTAAAACCGTAGGAAAAAATGTATTGTCATTTTCACCAACTGTAGCTTGGATTGTAATTTTATCGCAGTCATTGGTATTGATATTATTTTCTTCTGAAAATTTGGAGAATTTTTTAATATCAATGAATTTACCGCCTCTACCGGCAGTTCCTGTTTCCAGTACACAGGCTGTCATTGGAGCAATTGTAGGAATAGGCCTTGTTAAGGGGGGGAAGGGTATAAAATGGAGTCTGATTTTGCGCGTTGTATCCGGCTGGGTTGCAACACCGGTTATAGCCTTTATTTTAAGCTTTATTTCATTGTTTTTCATGGAAAACGTCTTTAAGCAAACTATATTTATCCCATAAGGAGAAAGAAAATGCCGCCAATGTTACAAAAAATATATCAAAAATTTCCGGCATTTTTTTTCTTAGGGCATTTATGCGTCGGACTTTTTTTCTGCCTATATATTGCATGGAAAACGAACACCTTGGGGGGAGATACATTGGAGCATATACACTCCTCGTGGTTAGTTTATGCAAATTTTATACCATATAAAGACTTTTTTCAACACCATAATCCATTGTTATGGTATATGTTTGCACCATTTGTCGGTTTACATGCACATGGATTAGATGACAATATTATCACGGCGACAGCGGTAAGTTGCTCTATACTAAGTTCATTTTTGAACTACTATATTTTATATCTGATTACTTCACGCTTCTTGACCAATAAAACCGGTGGTATAATTGCTGCTGCCATAGCTTTAACACCGTATGTTATCGTATCTGTGGTAAATTTCCGCCCCGATAATTTTATGATGACCGCTTTTTTTGCCGGATTATATTTTTACTTCAAACATATAAAGGAGCAAAAAGTAAGCCAATTAAGTCTAGCTATGTTGTTATTCTGGATGTCATTTATGTTTTTGCAAAAAATTATTTTTGCCCTTGCCGTATTGGCGCTGATAACATTTTATCTGCTACATAAGAAAATCATTAAAGTTGATGCATTGGCTTATGCAATCTTATTGCCGATAGTTTTGAGTTTAGGATATGCTGTCTACTTATGGCATCATGGTATTTTAGAAACATGGTATCGTTCCAATTTTATTTTTAATTTACACATCCCAGAGCTATTTGCAGAAGAACGCCGTCAAGGAATGATTTGGCCGGAATTAAAATTACTTCTGCTTGGGAGTTTTTGTGCAATTATTTGCTTTATTCGCCAGAAAAATATATATTTTAACATACTAACCATTTTGTTTTTAACAGAGTTGGCGCAACGTTTGTTGTACTTTTCTGCCTTTGCATATTATTTTTATTTGCTGATATATTTGGCCGCTATTTTGAGTGCTATGTTTTTGGAAGAAAAAATCTTTAAGAAACATTTTGCTTTTATATATGTATTAGTCGCAGTACTGGCTTTTTGTATGTACAAACCGGCGGTGTATGAAGGTAATCTTGGCGATAGAGTAGGGCGTTTTTATGACCCTTTGAATAAAAAGATTGTACGCGTAACGACCCCTTGCGATTATGTTATTAATGGGGATGGAAATTTATACAATTTATATAATCGCGATCCACACTACTACTGGAATTTATTAGGACAACTGGATGTAATTGGAGCCAGAGTAGGAATACATCCACTAATGGATATAAATAAGATAATAGTAACATATAAGCCGAAAATTATATATATCGCGCCATATAAAGATAAATATTCAGCCGAGCGTGGTATTGAAAAATATGTACATGTGCCAGATATGAATCTAATAAATAAATATTATAAGCCGTTTGATAATTCGGATGTGATATACATATTAAAGCCAGAATTTAGCCATATAAAATGCGATTTTGATTATAAAAAGCGTTATTACCACGCATACGACTAAGCAAGCAAATCAAGTAGAAAGGCTGGACGAATACCAAATGATTGATTAGGGTAAGACCGTAAAATTAATTATGAGGTCTTAAAAATTATTTGGTATGTTAGCAACAGTGCTTATCTTTTTAGTATGCAGACTAAGCCTGAAAATTATTCGGCTATGCAAAAGTGAAGAATATTCTTCAAAGAGAATGGAATATTTTGCTACAAGAATATTTAATCGTACGAAAACATGAAGGGACAATCCCAACACATACCCCTAAAGAA
Source organism: uncultured Alphaproteobacteria bacterium (assembly GCA_949297415.1). Lineage (GTDB taxonomy): Bacteria > Pseudomonadota > Alphaproteobacteria > RF32 > CAG-239 > CAG-267. The sequence continues at coordinate 37,539 of CASFSV010000014.1, read as the reverse complement.
CATAGGCTGTATGTAAAAGAAAAAGACAGTTAATAAAATCAACTGTCTTTATTTTTTTTCGTTTTGAATGTTTCTTAAGCTATAAGTAACAAAGTTTATATATCCAAATCCTCTGCAAATTTAGCACGTTCAATAATGAATTTAAAGCGCTGCTCTGGATCTTTCCCCATCAGGCGTTCAACCTGTCTTCTGGTTTCAAAAGCTTCATCACGCGCCTCTTCTGTATTAGCCGTAGGGATAACAACACGAAGTAAAACACGATTATTTTTATCCATGGTAGTTTCTTTAAGTTGCAAAGCACTCATTTCACCCAAACCTTTAAAACGACTGATATCAGGTTTTTGATTAGCCTTTGCTTTACTTAAGATTCTATCTTTTTCATCATCATCAAGAGCATAATAGTTTTTGCCACCAAAAACGATTTTATACAAAGGAGGTGTTGCAATAAACAAATGCCCATTTTCAATAAGTTTTGGCATATATTGATAAAAGAAAGTCATCAAAAGGGAAGTAATATGCGCACCGTCGACATCAGCATCGGTCATGATGATGATTTTTTCATAACGTAAATTCTCTTCTTTGTAATTATCTTTAGTACCACATCCTAAAGCTTCAATCATGTCTTTAATTTCTTGGTTTTGAGTAATTTTATCAAGACTAGCACTGGCAACATTTAGAATTTTACCGCGTAATGGAAGAATGGCCTGTGTCATGCGATCGCGACCTTGCTTTGCGGAACCACCAGCAGAATCACCTTCAACAATAAAGATTTCAGTATCTTCTGCAGCAGATTTAGAGCAGTCGGCAAGTTTACCAGGAAGGCGTAACTTTTTAGTTGGTGATTTACGATTTTGAACTTTTTCTTCTTTTCTTTTTTTACGAAGTTCTGCACGATCGATAACATATTCAATCAAGGCACTGGCATTTTCTTTATCAGAAGAAAGCCAATGGTCAAAAGAATCTTTAACAGCTTTTTCAACCAAATAAGCAGCTTTGGTGGAGGTTAATTTATCTTTGGTCTGTCCTTGGAATTGCGGATCGCGGATAAATACGGAAAGCATAATAGCCGCATCGCTTAAGAAATCTTCCGCAGTAATACCGGCAGCTTTTTTGATATTAGCCATATCGGCATATTCTTTAAGTCCTTTAAGCAAGGCTGTGCGGAAACCTTGTTCGTGTGTTCCGCCTTGAGGAGTAATAACCGTATTGCAATAAGAGTTACAAAAACCTTTTTCATCATCAGGCCAAGTGATTGCCCATTCAACTTTTCCTTCATCACCGGAGAGTTCAGCCTCACCGGAAAAAGGAGTACGATTGATAGTTGTGCGTGTGCCGATTTGGTAATTTAAGAAGTCCAACAAGCCGTTCGGGAAATTAAATTCCGTTTCTTGAGGAATTCCGTCACCTTCAGTTAAAAGTTCCGGAGCGCATTTCCAAAAGATTTTGATGCCTTTAAACAAGAATGCTTTAGAGCGCGCCATACGATAAACTTTTGCCGGAACAAATTTATTGTCGCTACCAAAAATTTCAGCATCAGGTAAGAAAGTGATACTTGTTCCACGACGGTTCGGAGCATTTCCTACCAACATTAATGGAGTAACGGGTTTACCACAAGAATATTCTTGACGATAGAGTTTTTTGTCACGAGCCACCTCAACAACGAGTTTAACGGATAAAGCATTAACTACGGACGAACCAACACCATGTAAACCACCGGATACTTTATAAGCGTTACCACCGAACTTACCGCCGGAGTGCAAAGTTGTTAAGATGACCTCCAAAGCAGATTTTCCCGGATATTTAGGGTGATCATCAACCGGAATACCACGTCCATTATCTGTAATAGTAACGGAGTAGTCGGCGTTAAGAGAAATATCAATTCTGGAGGCATAGCCAGCAACAGCTTCATCCATAGAGTTGTCTAAAATTTCCGCAACCAAATGATGCAGAGCCTGTTCATCGGTACCACCGATATACATACCCGGACGATGTCTGACAGGGTCTAATCCTTCCAGAACTTCAATATCACGAGCAGAATATTCTTCCTTAACTGCCGTTGAGGAGTTTTCAAACAAATCACTCATATTTTCCTCAGATATAAGACTAAAACAAATATATAAACTGAAGAAAAAATACAAAAAGAAAAGAGCAAACACAAGTAAAAACTAAAAATCTTAAACAGAAAAGAGTGTAAAATATTTTTTCTTGACAAGAATACTAATAAATTGCTTACTTATGACTAGGGTAAATCCCGAGTACCTTGTGACAAGGTGCGGAGCCGTCAGAAGCTCTTCATATCTACGCGCGGTATGGATATATACCGTTAATTTGTCGTACCCACATTGGAAGTTGGTGCGTCATTAAATATATCCCCAATCTATGAGGTTGGGGAGCCGTAGTGTATGTTCAGAGGTGAAAGCCTTAAAGACTGCGGGATCATTAGCGTAGATATGATTTCTGAACTCTCCGACCACCTTAGCAAGGTGGTTTTTTAATATTATAAGGACTAAGGAGAGAATATGACTACGCGTTCTCAAATATCAGTAATCATTCCGGTTTATAATACTTCAGAATATATAAAGGAATGTTTAGATAGCATACTTCAACAAACATACAGCAATTTTGAAGTAATTTGTGTGGATGACGGTTCAGACGATAACAGTTTAAGTATATTGCGTCAGTACCAAGAAAAAGATTCCCGAATAAAAGTCTATAGCCAAGACAATCAAGGAACGGCAAAAGCAAGGGAAAAAGCGATAAAAGAGGCAAAAGGAGAATGGATTGCATATATAGATTCAGACGATTATGTATCAGAAGATTATCTTAAAAAGCTATACGAATGTGCTCAAGCAGAAAAGGCGGATGAAGTATTTTGCTACTACTATGAAGATATTGAGGGTAAATTAAAAAAGCACAAAAAGAAAATCAGATATTTAAAGATTTCTAAAATCGGTAAATATCCATATGCAACAGGAGCATGTTGTCTCATTAAAAAGACTTTTTTTGATAAAATACAATTTCCTAAGAATTGTTGCTACGGAGAAGATAGTTCAATTTCAACTCAAATAGCCTTACAACGTCCATCAATAGCTATTATACCGGAATATCTATATTTCTACCGTCGTCATAAAAAATCGGTCGTTCTGAATAAAACATCAGTATATAAGCAAATTGCATCAATTTTATCAGGTTATGAAGCTATTGAAAATTTCTGTAAAAGCCAACATGGCATTGGGGAAAAAGCTAAACCATACATCCACAAACAAATTCAAAAAAGAGTACAAGAAATAATAGAGGGAGAGAGTAAATGATAAAAATTTATTATTGCAATATCCCCAATTTCGGTGACGCTATGAATCCTTTGCTGTTAGAGGAATTACTGGGCCAAAAATGTTGTTTTGGCAACAAATATAAGGCAGATATAATAGGAATAGGGAGCATATTAACCTCATTATGTCGTCCACGAATAGATGCCAAAATAAAAAATTTATTTGCAAAACCTTCAACAGTATGGAGTTCAGGATTTATTAAAGAGGTGGAATATAAAGAAAGCTTTCGTAAAAATATAAAATTTTCGGCATTACGAGGCAAAATATCTCAAACAAGAGTAGAAAAAATAATAGGTAAGAAGTTGGATATAGCATTAGGGGATGGAGGGTTGTTATTTTCAAAATTGTTAAAAAAACAACCTGCAAAGCAGTATCAACTAGGAATAGTACCACATACGGTAGATTATGATAATCGTTGGATAAAAAAGATATCAGAAGATATCCCGCATAGTGTTATTATAGATGTACGTCAAGCCCCTTTGGATACATTAAACCAAATAGCTTCATGCGAATTTATTGTATCAACAGCGATGCACGGATTAATAGCGGCAGATTCATTAGGAATACCTAATAAATGGATAGAAGTATCCAAAGGCGTTGTCGGAGATGGATATAAATTTCGAGATTACTATTCAGTATTTGAAAAATATTCGCAAACTGCATATTGTGTAAACGAACAAAATGAAGTAACGATGCAAAGAATAAATCAATGGCAAGATGAATATAGCTTAAAGCTCAACGAAGTTGATAAGATATCGCTAAATTTATACAAAGCATTAACTCAAATTGAAATTTAAATAAAAACTTGATTTTTGGCAAAAAGGAGAGTAAAGAAAAAAAGAATTTTTTATTATTTTTAACTCTAAATTTTATTATCATGTCTAAAGGTCCAATTACAGCTCGTGTCATCAATATTGACACCGCTGGCAGTTTCCATTCAATCAAAGTAAATAACACTATTACCGGTAAGGATGATTTGGTAATTCTTCCGAGTTCAGCCGATATCGGTAAGCTGAAGATCAACGATTTGATTACTTATTATCGAGCGGACGAGCAAGAGATATGCTCGATGAAACAAACGGATGAAGAGCGAATAGTTCTGTTGTTTGTGCGAAAAGAAGATGTTGCGACATCAAAAGTCTTCTGGATAAGCAAAGGAGAAAAGTTACCTGCGATAGAAAAAGTTTTGGAGCAGGATGAACTTCCGCGAGTAATAACCATATTGCTGAGTTTATCGGCATATTATGGGAAGCGAGAAGATTTTGCTCAAGAAGCTTTGAATATATTGCGAATGTCGCAAGATCCTGAGGCTATAGATGCGTTGTTTTCGGTTAGCACTGCAACTTTGGTCGATTTACTGGGAGAGAAATTTTCACCAGTATCAGTTCAAATTGCCGATTCTTTGATAAATCTAGCTTTGGCTGATGGAGATTTGGAACATCCTCGCAAACGAGAACTTCGTCAAATTTTGATGTTGGCAACGATGCACGGGGAGAGTCATCAAAAAATTTATGATTTCATTTCCGCATACGAGCGAGAATAAGTCATAAGTAAAACAAAAGAAACCGCATTATCTCAAAAAAGAGGTATGCGGTTTTTTGTGATAAGATAAAGAAAAAATTGAATAAAAAGTTAAAAAAGAGTTGCAAAATAAATAAAAATAGATTATAAAACACGCGAAAGCAGCAATGGTGCTGTTTTTTTATAATTCACACGCAGACACAGCGTCGGCAATGTTAAAAGAAAGAACAAAGCTTCACGCTCCGGTGTCCGAAATATTTCGGGCCGAAATTCTGCGGAGGTTTAACCGGAAAATAAGGAAAATAAAATATGACACTTCCTACATTTACATTACGTCAGCTTGTTGAAGCCGGCGTACATTTTGGACACCACGCACGTCGTTGGAATCCGCAAATGGCTCCATACATTTATGGCAAAAAAGATAATGTACACATTATCGATCTTCAAAAGACATATCCGATGCTGTATACAGCTTTGACTGTAGCACGTGACGTTGCAGCAAAAGGTGGCAAAGTATTATTTGTTGCTACCAAGCGTCAAGCACAAGATATCGTTAAAGAAAGTGCCGAAAGATGTGGACAATACTATGTTAACTATCGCTGGTTAGGCGGAATGTTGACTAACTGGAAGACAGTTAACAAATCAATCAGCCGTCTCGTTAAATTAAACGAAATGGAAGAAAAGAACGCATACGAAGGCTACACCAAAAAAGAAATGCAAAACATCAAAAAAGAACAAGAAAATCTTGCTCTTTCTTTGGATGGTATTAAGAATATGGGTGGTCAACCGGACTTACTGTTTGTAATTGATACCCCGAAAGAATCCTTGGCTATCAAAGAAGCTAAAAAATTGGGTATTCCTGTAATTGGTATTACCGATACAAACGCAAATCCGAATGAAGTAGATTATCCTGTTCCAGGAAATGATGATGCAATTCGCGCAATTCAATTATATTGCGAATTGGTATCATCTGCTATTTTGGATGGTATGCAAGCAGAAGTAGCAGCACAAGGCGTAAAAGTCGAAGATGTTGTTGCCACATCTGAAGAAACATTTGAAAATGTAGAAAACGCTTAATATTAGATTAAGTAAACAACGGCGGTGGCACCAGCTGCCGCCGAGTTGATGATATAAAGAGATAATCAAGACAAGGGGAAAAAGAATGGCAGAGATTACCGCCGCTATGGTAAAAAGTTTGAGAGAAACCTCTGGTGCAGGCATGTTAGATTGCAAAAAAGCGCTGGTTGAAACAAATGGAAATATGGAAGATGCAATAGACTGGCTTCGCAAAAAAGGTTTAGCATCAGCAGCTAAAAAGGCAAGCCGTATTGCAGCAGAAGGTTTGGTTTCTGTATATGTAGAAGGTAATGCCGGTGCAGTTGTTGAAGTTAACTCTGAAACAGATTTCGTTGCAAAGAATGATATTTTCCAAGATTATGTAGAAAATTCAGCAAAAGCAGCCTTGGCAGTAAAAGGTGATATAGAAGCATTGAAAACATACACATGCCCGGTATGTGGCAAAGAAATGGGAACAATTTTAACAGACATGATTGCCAAAATCGGTGAAAATATGAATTTACGCCGTTCCGCATACTTAAGTGCCAATAATGGTATTGTATGCTCATACATTCACAATTCCGTACGCCCGAATGTTGGTAAAATCGGAGTATTGGTCAGCATTGAAGGTAATGCAGATAAAGCAAAAATGCAAGAATTGGGCAAACATATAGCAATGCATATTGCAGCAACCGGTCCGATATCTATGACAATCGCAGAAGTACCTGCAGAAGCAGTTGAACGTGAAAAGAATATTTTCAGTGAACAAGCATTGGCTTCAGGAAAACCAGCTAATATCGTTGAAAAAATGGTAGAAGGTCGTATCCGTAAGTACTATGAAGAAGTCGTTCTTGAAGAACAAGCTTACATCATGGATCCAGATAAGAAAGTAAAAGATGTTGTTGCAGAATTTGCAAAAGAAAACAATGCAGAAGTAAAACTTGGTGGTTTTGTATGCTTCAAACTTGGTGAAGGTTTACAAAAGAAAGAAGAAGATTTTGCTGCAGAAGTTGCTGCACAGTTGGGTAAATCCGCATAGTTTTACTTTGTAAAAAAGAAACAAAAACAGGTTCTCAAAAGAGAACCTGTTTTTTTACTGATAAATAAGTAATTTTTCGATAAAACTTGGTAATATTTCAGAAACTTTTCCTTCAATAACGACATCAAAGTCGCGATAATTGGTGGGCTTTTCCAAGTTTAGAGCAATAGTCAAACCAGAATGCTTACGAACATCGCGAACAAAAGATGAAGCCGGAGGAATGGTTCCGGAGGTGCCAACGGCAACAAACAAATCAGCTGTACTGAGCAGTTGTTCAATTTGGAATGAAAAAAATATTTCTTCACCGAAAAAGACAATATTCGGGCGAAGCTCTCCAAGACAAGAGCAACAACGATTATTTACAGACCAAGATTCCCAAGTTTCAATAATTTTTCCACAATTAACACATCGTAATTGATTGATTTGCCCATGAATATGCCAAACATCTTGAGTAAGAGCTTTTTCATGCAAAGTATCAATATTCTGAGTGATGATATGGATTTCGGCATGAGAATGTTGCTGCAAATAAGTCAAAGCCAGATGAGCCGGATTAGGGATTGCCGAAAACATCTGTTGGCGCAGTTCGTTATAGAATTGGTGTACTAAAGATGGATTTGATTGAAAACCTTGCAAAGAGGCAATAGTTTCCGCATCATAGTTATTCCACAAACCGTTTGAATCACGAAAAGTAGCTAAACCGGATTCAGCAGAAATACCAGCACCGGTTAAAAAAACAATTTTACGAAATTTACGAAGCATAAAATAATTTTTTTAACGAGGTTCGGTCCTTTCCTACTCCTCTGAATAATAAAACATAAATTTAAGAAAACAGAAATATCATACCGCACAAATCCAAGCTGTCAAGAAAGAAAAGAGGATAGAGAAGGTTAAGATATTGACATAAAGTAAGGACTTAGCTAAACTAACGCGCAAATTTATCAAAGGGGAAACAATAATGCTGTTTAATAAAGCTCTGATTTTAGGTATCGGTTTAATAGGTTCATCACTAGCGCGCAATTTGAAAGAAAAAAAATTAGTCAACACATTGGCTGTATACGATAAAAATCAAGAAAATTTAAAAAAAGCGAAAGATTTAGGTATAGCGGATATTTATACCGATAGTATCAAAGAAGGAGTAATGGACGCAGATGTAATCATTTTTGCAACGCCGGTTTGCGCATTTGGAAAGTTAGCAAAAGATATGAGTTCTTATGTAAAAGAAGGGACAATAATAACAGATGTCGGTTCGGTAAAGCAATATAGTTTGCGAGAAATAGAGAAATATCTAAATAAAAATAACGGAATCATTGTTGTAGGAGGGCATCCGGTAGCCGGAACAGAAAAATCAGGACCGGAAAATGGATTTACATCACTGTTTAAAGGCCGTTGGTGTATTTTAACCCCAGATGAAAATTCAACGGAGGAAGCTATAGATAAGATAACTAAGATGTGGGAAAGCTGCGATATGAAAGTAGATACCATGACGGCCCCCCATCATGATAAGGTAATGGCGGCGGTATCGCATTTGCCACAATTAATAGCATATTCGATTGTAGGCACGGTAGCCGATTTAGAGGGATATGAACATAAAGAGATAATCAAATATTCGGCAGGTGGTTTCCGTGATTTTACCCGAATTGCCGGTTCTGATCCGACGATGTGGAGAGATATATTTTTGACCAACAAACAAACGGTATTAGAGTTGATACAAAGGTTTATAGAAGATTTAATTGCGCTTGAAAGGAATATCCGTTGGGACGAGGGGGATAAGATGTTTGGTTTATTCAAACGCACGCAAAAAATCCGTAAAGACGTTATAGAGGCGAAACAAGATCAGCCCGAACATGAAAAACGGATTATAGAAGAATTGCAAAAACAAAATGCATAAAAGAATAATGGGATAAATGAGTTAACCGAAAAAGATTGACAACAGAAAATAATCAACTACATTATTAAAAAATAAAGTTTTTGAGGAGATTTACAATGCGTAAAACAATGTTAGGTATTTTAGGTTCGGCGCTATTATTGTCAGGTTGTGCAGATAACATCAATTCAGACCATTACTATACAAACCAAGCCGGAAGAGTATCAACCGTAGCACAATGTACAGTATTGAGCGTGCGTTATGTAACTGTCGATAGCGATAGCGGAGCAGGCACTTTAATCGGAGGAATTGCCGGTGGTGTAGCAGGCTCAACAATCGGAGGAGGCAGTACGGCACACACATTAGGAGCAGTAGGTGGAGCATTATTAGGCGGTGTTGTAGGTAATGCGGCTGAAAAAGGCTTATCAAATCAAACAGGTTTGGAATATATAGTTAAATTAGATAACGGTCAAGTTATCAGCATCACACAAGGAACCGGTCAAGCTTTAGGTGTAGGACAACGTTGCTTAGTATTATTCGGCAGTACCAACCGTGTGATAGCTCAATAAATGAAAATAAAAAAAGGACTTATAGCGGGTTTAATACTGGCGGTCGGATTGTTTGGCGGATACCTTTGGCTGCAAAAGCCGAAGGTATCCGTTGTTATGTTGACGTATCAACGAGAAAAAATATTGCCGCAAGCGATAGATAGTATTTTAGCTCAAACGTATAAAGATTTTGAGTTTATAATCATCAATGACGGTTCAACAGATAACACGGACGATGTAGTAAAAAGTTATAAAGACAAGCGTATTTGTTATTATAAAAATGATAAAAATCAGGGAATAGCATATTCTCGTAATAAAGCAGCAGATTTAGCGCGAGGAGAATATGTGATGATTATGGACGATGATGATAAAAGCTTGCCCGAGAGAATGGAGCGACAAGTTGCGTTTTTGGATAAAAATAAGGATATTACTGCTGTTGCGGGGCAGATAACAGGACTTTCGCGTATACCGGAAAATCATGATAATATAGCAGCAGGTTTGATACAGTATAATAATTTCGGAAATGCAAATATTATGTATAGAAGAGAATTTGCCAAAGCGCATAAGATACGTTATGATGAAAATTTAAGAGCAAGCGAAGATTGGGATTTTTGGGTAAATATGTTGTTTTCCGGTGCAAAATTTGCTTCAATAAAAGATAATGTATTGGAAAGAAACGGCGCAAGCGAAAAACATTACGGCATTAGTTATGAAACAGGAAATGTTACTGTCAGAGAAAAAATCGGACGAAGGTTTTCCGCTCAAAATTCTCAGAAGTTTTATCAAGTCAATGCTTGTGAAAAAATAAAGATGCTCGAGGATAAAAATATTTTTACCGCACCTTTTTATGAAAATTTATTAAAGATTAATTGTCCTTAAGTTGCGCAAGTAATTCATCAACAAACGCAGGCAAAGTATCTCCGGCTTTTCCCATAATATGCTTATCAAAAAAGAAGTTATTAGAGGTTGGTTCTAAATTAAACTCGATCGTGTCTGCGCCATAGTACTTAGCAGATTGCACAAAACCTGCAGCAGGGTAAACAACGCCGGACGTTCCGACCGAAACAAATAAGTCGGAAGTTTTGAGTAAATTTTCAACTTTATCCATATAGAGCAAATTTTCGCCAAAGAAGACGATATTAGGCTTCATCATTCCCATGATGTGGCAATTTTCACAACAAGTTTCAGAAGTAACATCGCCCCAACTTTCAAGAACATGACCACAATTCATGCAAACCGCCTGATTGATTTGTCCATGAATATGAAAAACATTTTTGCTTTTAGCTTTTTCATGAAGAGTATCAATATTTTGCGTAATAATATTAACTTCTGCGGGGTATTCATTTTGTAATCTGGTAATAGCGAGATGACCGGCGTTTGGTTTGGCGTTCCATAATTCAGGTTTCATATTGTTATAAAAATCATGAACATAGTCCTGATTACGGTAATAAGCTTCAATGGTAGCCACATCTTCAACACGGTGGTGATTCCATAATCCATCTTCACTACGAAATGTAGCTAATCCAGATTCTGCAGAGATACCAGCACCAGTAAGAAAGAGAATACGGTTATATTTTTTAGGCATAGAGAACTCTCCCGTAAAGAATGAAAAATTAAATGTTTTCTTAAACAATTTCCAATATATATAACACCAACCAAAAGATAGCAAACTTTTTTTATAGAGCGGAGAACAAATAATGTGCTGTAATGGGATAATCACTATATTAGCGCTGCTGATTGGATTTGCGGCGATTTTATATTTATTGTATCAAACATATTCATACATCAAATGCGGATGCGGTAAATATGGTCCCTTTGTATCATCATACGGAAAAATAAAAGAAGATATGATTGAAGAGGCAAGAGCAATCTTACAAAAATCCAAACATAAAATGAAAGTGACAGATTTAGGCTGTGGCAGCGGTGCGCTTTTGTTACCATTAGCCAAAGAATTTCCTGAGCACGAGTTTATCGGTTATGAATGGGATATAGTGCCTTTAACAATGGGGAAAATCAAAGCAGTTGGTCTAAAAAATATCACTTTCATTAAAGGGGATTATATGAAGCAAGACTACCGAGATATGGACTTAATTATGTGCTATGTTTTGAAAGTGACCGGCGAGCCCTTAGGAAAGATTTTAGCCAAAGATATTAAAGAAAGTTGTGTGGTAATTTCAGAAATGTTTCCATTAGGTCATCTGGAAGAAGTTAAACAAATCGATTCTTCAATATATGGGGTACCGGAAAAGATTTTTGTGTATAGAAAACCTAAAGCAGAGAAGGAAAAATCAAAGAAAGTCAATTCAGGAAAGAAAAAGACGGTAAAGTCACAACCAACCAAGACAGAAAAAGCAATTAAATCAAAATCAACAAATAAAGCAGTAAAGGGAACTGTAAAAGGAGGCAAAAATGTCAAGAAGAAGTAGTTTTATCATCTTTATCATCGCAACCATTGTGATGATGACTTCATTTGTTTTAAATTTCAGTACAGTAACATTACCGGTTTCTAATACTTTTGCAGCAATGCAGAATATGTATTTGGCACTAACAGCGGTAATTGCCTCACTGTTATTGATAAAGCAAAAATACTATTGGCTGGAGATGTTGGGGGTTGCGGTAATTACTGCGATAATCATTGAAGTTGTGGTTTTAGGCGGAACATTGATGAGTATAGCTGTGCTTTATAAAATTGTAGCTATAGCCGTTTATGCGTATTGGATACAGTTAATGCGCTTTATGTTTTAGGTCATTAAAATCATATTGCCTTATAAGATAAAACATGCTATATTAAAACAAATCGAATAAGGTAATAAGAAAATGACGGAAACAATAGAACTAAAACAAGAAGGCGAATTAAACGCAGCCGAGGTTGTCAAATTTTTTGATAACGTCAGAAATGAAAAAGGAGAAAAATTAACGCAGAGTGAAAAACGCGGTCATCTGCGTTTTTTGTTTGTTCAGCTCTATCAAGATAAAGAAAAAAATACGTGTGAATTGCCAGATGGAAGAGTCGTGCCGATAGTTGTTCATCGCCGTCAAGAAGGACGCGCTTCTGCATATTATTTAAATACGGTACAAGCTCCTCAAGAAGCAATATTGAAAGCTTTTGCAGAACGAACCGGTATCACGTATCGCACACGAAAACCTGAAGCGAAAAAAATAGGGGAATTGATTGTTAGCGATGTTAAGCATTTATTCGATGAAGTAAAATCAGAAGATGGTAAAAAATTATCAGGTTTCAAGAAGCAAGATAGATTAAACGGACTATTTCGCAAGTTATATGAGCATCCGGAAGAAAACATCTGCAAAGTAGCCGGTAAGAAAATTCAGATAATAGTAGAGCGACTGGGAATAAACAATAAAGCAGCCTTTTGCCTAAACAGTTCGGAACATCATCAAGAAATATTGGCAGCATTTGCCAAGTGGGCAAAATGCCACTACTGTCCTGAAAAAGAAGAACCGGAACAACTTCAAGAAAAACAAGCCGGAGAATTAACGGCCAGAGAATGTGCCCGTATTTTTCATAAAGTGGAAAATCGCGGTTACGAATATAAGAAATATACATCAGAAAAGTTAGTGCAATGGTTTGAGTATATATATAATCACCAGCATTTAAATCAAGTGCACTTACCAAACGGTAGTGAGGTTGAGTTGATAGTGCGTCGTCAAAGCTATGCGCAACAGTGCTATTGTTTAAATACGTCAGATGAAATAGTCAAGCCGTTTGTATTAAAGCGCATTGCCGAGATAACAAAGGCAGAAATATGTTGGGATAATTTACATATAAAAGCACATCATAAAAATGCTTTATACAAAAGTATTATAGCTGTATGCAAGGCCGAACAAACAGCTAAAAACGAAAAAGATAAAACATATTATCATACATATGCACAGAAAGCATATGAAAGTCTATCACCACAAAGTCGGGAGTTAACGGTAACTGAGTGGCTTCAGCATATTGCCTCACAAAAAAGTAAAGCGTAATAAAAACGTAAAAAAAGATAAATCTGTTTACATTTAAAACAAAATGTTCTATGCTCCTGTTTGCTTTAAAAACAACATTTAACAAATGGGGAATGATTTAAAATGTTAAGAAGAACAAAAATTGTAGATTTATTGAAATCAGAAACAACGCAACCGGAAGTCTTAGCTAAAGGTTGGGTAAGAACCAGAAGAGATTCCAAAGACTTTTCATTTATAGAAATAAACGATGGTTCATGTTTAAAGAATTTGCAAATTATCGCTCATAATAATCTCCCCAATTATAATGAGGTAAAAAATCTTTCAACAGGTTCATCTGTTGCCATTACAGGAGCTTTGGTAGAGTCGCAGGGCGGAAATCAAAAATACGAAATAGTTGCCGATAAAATTGAAATATATAGTTTAGCACCTGAAGATTTTCCGTTGCAAAAAAAGAAACACTCGGATGAATACTTGCGAACGATAGCTCATTTAAGACCTCGTACTAATAAATATGGTGCAGCATTCAGAGTTCGCTCTGCGCTATCTTATGCAATTCATAAATTTTTCCAGGAACGCGGATTTAAATATGTTCATACCCCGATTATCACCGGTTCGGATTGTGAAGGAGCCGGAGAGATGTTTCAGGTCACAACCTTGGATATGAAAAATCCGCCACGTTTACCAAACGGAGAAATAGATTATAGCCAAGACTTTTTCGGAAAACCGGCGCATCTGACAGTATCAGGGCAGTTAAACGGTGAGATGTATGCATGTGCCTTAGGCGATATTTATACATTTGGCCCGACTTTTAGGGCAGAAAATTCCAATACGGCGCGTCACGCAGCAGAGTTCTGGATGATAGAACCGGAAATGGCATTTGCAGATATTTATGATGACATGGATTTAGCCGAAGATATGGTTCGCTACTGTGTAACGGATGTTATGGAAAGATGTCATGACGATATTGAACTTTTTTCAAAATTCGTGGATCCGACATTGATGGATACTTTGAACACAATCAAAAATAACAGTTTTGCTCGCATTACCTATACCGAAGCAATCGAGATAATGAAAAAATCCGGAAAGAAGTTTGAATATGAACCGGAATATGGTATTGATATGCAAACAGAGCATGAACGCTTTTTGGCGGAAGAACACTTCAAACGTCCGGTAATTGTACGCGACTATCCAAAAGAAATCAAAGCTTTCTATATGCGTATGAACGATGATAACAAAACCGTTGCCGCAATGGATGTTTTAGTTCCGAGGATTGGTGAATTAATCGGTGGATCACAAAGAGAAGAAAGATACGATTTGTTGAAAAAACGTATTGAAGAATTAGGTATGCACGAAGAAGATTACGGATGGTACCTCGATTCTCGTAAATACGGTTCTGTTCCTCACGCAGGATTTGGCTTAGGTTTTGAACGTATGATGATGTTATTAACGGGTATTGCCAATATTCGTGACGTTATTCCGTTCCCGAGAACGCCAAAGTCATTAAATTTTTAGGAGAAATACATGAGAAATAAACTCTTTGGGATGATAGCAATTGCGTGCTTATTTGTGCCGTATGTAAATGCAGAAGAAACAAGCAACGAAGCTCAAGAGGTCATTGTCCATCAGGTGGAAAAGCAAATAATCCCGATGCCGACCTGTCAAGATGAGAAATTGATATCAGCCACCAAAGAGTTTATTTCTGAGTTTTATAAAAATGACACGAGTAAAAATGTAAAACAACGCCGTCGTCGATATTTTTTGACGCATAATATGGATAAATTTTCTAAAGAAAATATAGCAAACTACAAAACAGAAGCAACCAAGCCGGTATCAAACATCATTGCAGATCGCAAAATAAATAAAGGTATAGCCGAAGAAAATATGTTATTATGCAAAAATACGAGCCAAAATAAAGAAGCAAGTGATTTGTTTCTTTTAGTATACCCTGAAGCAGAAAGTTATCGTGTTGAAGTTATAAATTTAGAACTGAAAGCATCAGGACAGGAAACATCCTTTTTGTATAAATAAAAGACTTGCGAAAGTAAAAGAGGACACCTAAATAAACAAAACTGGTGAAAAAAGTCTGTAAGGAAAAGGTATGAGTGAGCATAAAAATTTAGTCGTAGTAAATCCCAAACCGCAACTGCCTATGGTGGTTGAGGAAAATGGATTATATACCTATCTGGAACAGATTAAGCGCTTTCCTGTTTTGACCGAGAGTGAGGAAAGACAGTTAATAGAAGATTTTCAAACCAGAGGAGATTTATTAGCAGCACAAAAACTAATTACCTCGCACTTGCGTTTAGCAGCAAAGATAGCCCTAACGTATCGACGCTATGGCTTGCCGATGTCTGATGTTATATCCGAAGCAAATTTAGGTTTGATGCAAGCTGTGAAGAAATTTGATACAGATAAAAAAGTCCGTTTGGCAACGTATGCAATATGGTGGATAAAAGCAGCCATAAATGATTATATTTTGCGTTCTTGGTCTCTGGTAAAAATTGGTACGGTTGCTGCGCAAAAGAAGCTGTTTTATAATTTGAGTCGTATAAAAGCACGTTTAGGTATATATGAAAATAAAGAATTAGAACCTAAAGTCGTGAAGGCAATCGCTAAAGAATTGGTTGTTGATGAAAAAGACGTAACCGAAATGAACCGCCGTATTGGAGGCGATAGCTCATTAAATGTCAATGTGGGTGACGATGAAGACGGTCGTGAAAAAATTGATATGGTTATTGACGGTCGCGAAAATATTGAGGGTAAATTAGCTGCACGTCAGGAGCAAGCCTATAAGGCAAAAATTCTTGCTCAATGTTTAAAGAAATTAGATGAACGTGAACAATATATTATAAAGAACCGAATGTTGACAGAAAATCCGATAACATTAGATGATATCGGCGCTCATTTCAATATTAGCCGAGAGCGTGTACGCCAGATTGAGAAAAAGGCGTTCGATAAATTATCGGCAGAAGTCAAAAAGGCCATGGCAGCATAAAATGTTTGAACAAGACAGCCAAAAGGATTTGCGAGAAGAAGTAATTGCTGCGTTAATAAAAGCAGGGATTAGTTCACCGCGTTTAGAAGCGAATATAATATTAAAATATGCTGCGCCATTATATCCCCAAATTACACAAGAAGAACAAGAAAAAATAAAAGAGATGCTTCAAAGAAGAATAAATCGTGAACCATTAGATAAGATAGTCGGGGAGCGTGAGTTTTATAAATCCGTATTCAAAGTAAACCAAGATGTTTTGACCCCTCGTCCGGATACTGAAATTTTAGTAGAAGAAGCAATAAAATTGCTGAAAGAGAAAGAGGAAGGCACAGTAGTAGATTTAGGAACAGGCAGCGGATGTATTTTACTATCAATATTGAAAGATTGCGTAAAAAGCAAAGGAATTGGCGTAGATATATCAGAAAAAGCATTAAATGTAGCAAAAGAGAATGCCCAAAGATTAGGGATTGAAAATCGTTGCATATTTCAAAATTGCTCATGGCAGCAATTAGAGTTTGCAAAAGAAAGTATAGATATGATTGTTACTAATCCACCCTATATTGCAAGTGAGGATATTGAAAAATTGGATGTAGAAGTAAAAGACTACGATCCCCGAATAGCTTTAGATGGGGGAAAAGATGGATATAAATGCTACCATGAGATTGCAAAACTAGCCCCTTTGTTTTTAAAAAAAGATGGATATATTCTAATTGAAGCAGGAATGGGACAAGCGCAAAAAATTAAAGAAATATTTGAAAAAGAAGGATTATATTTAGAGAAAATAGTAAAAGATTTAGGCGGAATAAACAGGTGTGTGATATTAAAAAAATAAGTTGCAAAAAAAAAATTTAACTTATAATATCAAACACTGTGAGCGGTATGCGGTTTTAGATGAAGGCATACCATAGAGTTTCCTTTTTTGATAATCAATTTTAAAGAGCAGAGAGCTCTGTGATGAATGTAGGAATATATGAAAAAGCAAAATAACAGATTTCGTAATAACGGCGGTAACAATAACGGTTATACGTTGAACTATAAATTCGACAGTGTAAGTATTGCAGGCAAGATAAGCGGTACGGCATTGGATTTAATCAGAAAGTATAATGATTTGGCAAAAGAAGCTCAGGCGAGTGGCGATTATGTCGATATGGAAATATATCGTCAGTATGCCGAACATTATCGTAAGATTGTGACAGAAATAAATGAGCGTCGTCAATCCAGACAGGAACAACAAAATCGCTCGGAAGATAATGCAGAAAACGGTGAGAATGAGAATAATGAAGAAGCCAATACATCAGAAGAAGAAATAAGAGAAAATGAGGAGCCCCAAACACCGATAGAGCCAATTCCTGAAGCAAACGGCTATGTAGAAACATTGCCAGCGGTGGAGAAAAAAGTTGCAAAAAATTTCAAAGTAGTAGAGATAAAGGAAGAAACACAATCGGAAGAAGAAATAAAACCAAAGAAAACACCAAGAAAAAGAACAAGTGTTCCTCGTAAAACAAAAAAAGAGGAAGAAAAAATAGCCGAAGCACAATAATATAATGAGAAAAGGGAGGATATTTATGCCGGTAGAGATAGCCTTTTTAGTAGTGGCGTTAGCAGCTATAGCTATTACATACAAAACTTATGTTGGATATGGGGACTATCGATGGTATACAAAATTAGGATATTTTCTCTTTGTAGCTTGCGGATGGTTTGCTCCATTATTAAGTTTTTCCATACACCGTACAGAAATAGAAGATAGCTTTGTTTACATAACGAAGATATTATATTTTTGGTTTGGTTTTGTATTTTTCTTATTTGCAATAACTATTATCAGAGATATGCTTTGGGCTCTGGTTGATTTTGTCAGAAGAGTTCCTGTATCAGATTTAAAGAATACAGCTCTTTTAAATAAAATTAACATCGGTACAATCATTTTCTGTTTATTGTTTTGCTTGTATGGTTTATATGAAGCAGAAAAGATGCCCTCAATAAAAACATACGATATAAGTTCTCCGAAAATTAAAGAAGCAACTAAAGTTGTTATGTTGTCTGATTTGCATATAGATATAGACACCTCACCAAAAGCAGTAAAAAAAATAGTTGATGAAGTAAATTCGTTAAAACCGGATGCTGTAGTGTTGGTTGGAGATGTTATAGATAATACGCCGGGAAAATTATTTGCACAAATGTTAGAGTTGAAACAATTATCAGTTAAAGACCATGTATATGTTGTGCTGGGAAATCACGAGTTTTATTCAGGAGCAATGCAGTGGGCAATCGGATTTGCCCAACTCGGTTTTGAGTTTTTAAATAATTATGGTGCAAAATTAGGAAATACTGGAATTTATATTGCAGGTATTCCAGATATAAGAGCCGCAGAAATGGCAAAGATGAAGGTAAATATCAGTAATGCTCTGTATAAAGCAGAAAAGGATGATTATGTGATATTGCTGTCGCACACTCCGCAAATAGCAGAGGGTGTAACAAAGGATAATGTTGACTTACAACTATCCGGTCACACGCACGGTGGACAAATCTATCCGTTCCATTATTTTACAGAGCGTGCGAATGGTGGCGTTCTTGCCGGATTTTATAACAAAAACGGTGTAGAAATGTATGTATCCAGAGGAACCAGATATTGGGGGCCTCCGATAAGAATTTTCGCGCCGTCAGAGATTACGGTGTTTAATTTTACACCAAGCAAAGAAGGGCAAAAAAGCGAGATAAAACCAGAATCAGTAAGCGTATCAGAAACAGTAAAAGAAGATAAGCAAGATGAATAATTTGATAGCGGAAGCATACGCAATCGCGCAAAACGAAAGCGTTATGACCAAACCGAACAGCGCAGTTGTTTATAGTGTGAGCTTTATGCCAAATTCAAAAAATAAAGATGATGCCAAAAAATTTATTAGCGAACATCAAGATGCTCAAATGCTGGATGACACCCCATGCGGTCAAGCATTGATAGGATTGGGACTAGATGGACGAGTTGATGAGGTTGGAGAAGAAATAACCAAAATTTGGAAAATCGCCTCATCAAGATATATAAAAGCGGCAAAAGGTAATATTAATGCTTTTGTAGAAGGAGCTGATAAGCGTAGTACGTTTTGCTCAACTGAACTGCAAGAGATAATGGAAAATCCAAATATTACCACAATCAATGGAATTGATAAAAAGATATTTGCCCAAAATTTCCACCCCAAGTTTTATGAATAACCTAAAACAAAGCCTCGTTAGTGAAATACTAGCGAGGCTTTGCCGTTTTTAAATGGTTAGAAGAACAAATTAAAAAACTTGTTCACGCGTTGTTTTTAGTTCAACTTGCGGAAAATCTTCTTTGGCTTTATTAAGGTGCCAAGCGTTACGCGCTAAGAAGACGGTTTCTCCGTCGTGATCCTGTGCAATATTTGCTTGGTTAGCATCAATAAATTTAGCTAATGCGTTTTTATCGTTAGAAGAAATCCAACGAGCCGTATAGTATTGAGTTGGTTCAAATACCACCGGAATATTAAATTCGGTACGAATACGGTCAGCCATAACTTCAAATTGCAAAACACCAACCACACCGACAATCCATTCAGAACCGATAACCGGCTTGAATACGCTGGCTCCACCTTCTTCAGCAATTTGTTGAAGAGCGTTACCAAGATGTTTGGATTTAAGTGGATCAAGCGCACGCACAGATTTAAGAAGTTCCGGAGCAAAACTAGGAATACCTGTAAAATGCAATTTTTCGCCTTCAGTAAGAGTATCGCCAATGCGCAGTTGTCCGTGGTTTGGAATACCGATAATATCGCCGGCATAAGCATCTTCAGCTAACTCGCGCTCTTGAGCAAGGAACATAACCGGAGTTGGAATTTTAATCGATTTACCGGTACGAATTTGTGAGAGTGTCATACCACGTTTGAAGTGACCGGAACAAATACGCATAAAAGCAATTCTATCACGATGTTTCGGATCCATGTTTGCCTGAATTTTGAAAATGAAACCAGTAACTTTTTTCTCATCGGCATTAACTTCACGTTCAGCTGTTGGTTGAGGTCTTGGGGTAGGAGCAAGAGTATGCAAACCTTCCAACACTTCTTTAACGCCAAAGTTGTTAATAGCACTGCCGAAAAATACGGGAGTGAGCGCGCCGGCAAGGTAAAGCTCAAGGTCAAATTGCGGGCAAAGTTCTTTAACCATCAAAACATCTTCACGCAATTTTGCAACCGCATGAGCCGGAAGTAACTCATCTAATTTGGGATCATCAAGCCCTTTACAAGTTTCAATAACTGAGTTGATTTGTCCTTTATTCCCTGTTTTGTTCATTAAAATAAGTTGGTCGTTGAGTAAGTCATAACAACCGAGAAAATCTTTACCACTGCCAATAGGCCAACTTGCCGGACAAACATCAAGAGCCAAAGTTTTTTCAATATCATCAAGGAGTACAAACGGATCAAGACCTTCTCTATCCATTTTATTGATAAAGGTAAGGATAGGGATGTTTCTCAGACGACAAACTTCAAACAATTTTTTAGTCTGAGTTTCAATACCTTTAGCTGAGTCAATAACCATCACAGCGGAATCAACAGCGGTGAGTACACGATATGTATCTTCTGAAAAGTCTTCGTGCCCCGGAGTATCAAGAAGATTAAAGGTAATATCTTTGTATTCAAAAGTCATCACGGAAGAAGCGACAGAAATACCACGTTCCTGCTCCACTTTCATCCAGTCAGAGTGAGCACGTCTGTTTTCACCGCGAGCTTTAACGGCACCGGCTTGTTGAATAGCACCACCAAACAAAAGGAGTTTTTCGGTTAAGGTTGTTTTACCGGCGTCAGGGTGCGAAATAATCGCAAAAGTTTTTCTTTTATTGACAATATTTTCAGGCATAATTTTTCTCAAAAAAGGATAATACATTAAAATTAAGCGCATAATAACAAATAAAAAGGAATATGCAAGTACAAATTTTAAGAGAGTTGTCGGCAATTTAAAAAGGAAAAGTTCTAAAAAAAGACTTGACTCTTGAGAAAAAATCCCTAGTATCAAGACAGATTTAAGTAAAAAATAACACTCCACGGAGTGCCGTCAGTCAGCGAGGGTTCGCACACTGGCGCAATTTTTTTTACTAATAGTAAGGAAAGTAAAAAGGAAACAAATGTTTGACGCATTAACAACAAAGTTGAGTGACATATTCAGTCGTTTAGGCTCTCGCGGTGTTCTTAAAGAGAAGGATATTGAAGAGGGGTTAAGAGAGATTCGCTTGGCTTTGTTAGAAGCAGATGTTTCCTTGAGCGTTGTTAAAGAATTTATGGCCAGAGTAAAAGAAAAAGCTCTTGGCGAAAAAGTTATCAAATCTATCCGTCCCGACCAACAACTCGTAAAAATCGTTTATGATGAGTTGATAGATTTGTTGGGTGGTGATAGTACAGAATTAAATTTCAAAGCCGTTCCACCTGCGGTTATTTTGATGGTGGGTTTGCAAGGCTCCGGTAAAACGACAACCTCTGCGAAGATTGCTTTAAAATTAAAAAAGAATAAACGCGTGTTAATGGCATCTTTAGACGTTTACCGTCCGGCAGCACAAGAACAGCTTGCTCAGTTGGGTAAACAAATCAATGTGGACGTTTTACCAATCGTTGCCGGAGAAAAGCCGTTAGAAATAACAAAACGTGCTATTGCTGCCGGTCAAAAAGGTATTTATGATGTATTGATATTAGATACGGCCGGTCGTCTGCAAATAGATGAAAAATTGATGGATGAAGTTGCCAGCGTTAAGAAGTTGGCTAACCCGACCGAAACATTGTTGGTTGCCGATTCTCTTATCGGACAAGAAGCTTGCAATGTTGCTAAAGAATTTAATGAAAAAGTCGGTATTACGGGTTTGGTATTAACCAGAATAGATGGTTCATCTCGTGCCGGAGCCGCTTTATCAATGAAGATGGTTTCAGGAGCTCCTTTGAAGTTTTTAGGAACCGGTGAAAAATTAGAAGATATAGAAGAATTTCATGCAGACAGACTTGCCGGAAGAATATTAGATAAAGGTGATGTCGTCAGTCTTGTAGAAAAAGCCGTAGAAAATCTGGATAAAGAAGAAACCGAAGCTATGGCTAAAAAGATGATGAAAGGCAAATTTGATTTAGAGGATATGCTCAATCAAATTCGCCAGATGAAGAAATTGGGCTCCGTATCCAATATTATGGGAATGTTACCCGGATTAAGCAAATATAAAGAACAAATAGAAGCAGCAAATGCTGATGCGATGATGAAAAGACAAGAAGCAATTATCTTGTCAATGACCAAAGGCGAGCGTCGCAATCCGGATATTATCAAAGCCTCCCGCAAAAAAAGAATAGCAGCCGGAGCCGGTGTAGAAGTTCATGAAGTTAACAAGTTGCTTAAATCCTATGAGCAAATGTCAACCATGATGAAAAGAATGGGTAAGCTTGGAGGCATGAGTTCTCTTGCAACCCGTTTTATGAAAAACAATCCGTTCGGAGGAAATTCCTTTGGCGGGTTTAACAACAAATTTCCGTTTTAAGCGGAAGAAACGAAACAAATAAATAACTGGAAAGGAAAAAAATGACAGTTCGTATTAGACTTTCTCGCGGTGGATCAAAGAAGCACCCATACTATCGCGTAGTAGCTGCCGATCAAAGAGCTCCTCGTGACGGTAGATTTATTGAAAAATTGGGTTCTTACAATCCATTATTGCCGCAAGATCATCAAGACAGATTAGTTCTTGATATTGAAAAAGTAAAATCTTGGCTCGCTAAAGGTGCACAACCAACAGAAAGATTGCAAAAATTATTTGCAAATTTAGGAATTTGTGAAGCACCGAAAATTCACAATCAGCCAAAGAAATCTGCTCCAAAAGCTAAAGCTTTAGAGAGAATTAAAGAAAAAGAAGAAAAAGCAAAAGCCGCTGCAGAAGCAGCAGCCGCAGCTGCTGAAGAAGCATCTGCAGAAGCTTAATCTAAGTTTCTTTTGAAAAATAAGAATATGTTGCGATAGGTAATCAGATGAGTGAAAAACGCGTTTGTTTAGGCAAAATAGTCGGCGTACACGGTATAAAAGGCGAGGTTAAGGTCAAAAGCTATACAGTTGTAGATAAAGACATCGCAAGTTATGGTGCGTTAGAAGACAAGACTGCCGCAAAGCATTTCAACTTAAAGGTTACCGGTCATTCAAAAGATTTGCTTCGTGTCAAAATCTTAGGGGTTGAAGACCGTACGATGGCTGAAACTCTGATAGGAACGGAACTTTATGCTCCAAGAGGTGTTCTTCCTGAAATTAAAGCGGAAGAAGAGTATTATGAAGCCGATTTAGTCGGTTTGAAAGTACTGGATGCCGAAAAGAAAGAAGTCGCTAAGGTAACGGGATTCTATAATTTCGGAGCTGGCGATATATTGGAAATAAAGCTAAAGAGTGGTCGTTCGGAGATGTTGCCTTTTAATAAAGGATATGTACCGGAAATAAATCTTGAGGAAGGCTATATTATTGTTGCGTCAACCGGTATGGTGTTCATAGAAGACGAAGAGGATTCTAAAGAATGCTAAGCGTAAAAGTTCTAACAGTATTTCCTGAAATATTTCCCGGATTTTTGGGGTATTCATTGACAGGAAAAGCACTGGAAGAAAAGAAGTGGCAAATTGAAGCCATAAACATTCGCGATTATGCTGAAGATAAACACAAATCGGTCGATGATACGCCCTGTGGCGGAGGAGCCGGCATGATAATGCGCGCGGATATCTTGGGAAAGGCGATTGAAGCCAATTATCAAGGAGGTCGCATTATATATATGAGCCCGAGAGGAAAAACTCTGACACAAAAATTAAGTCACGAACTTTCAAAAGAAGAGAACATAACGATAATATGCGGAAGATTTGAAGGTATAGACGAACGTATCATTGAAGAATATAATGTGGAAGAAGTAAGCATCGGCGATTACATTTTGACCGGAGGCGAACAAGCGGCGCAAATAATGTTAGACTCAGTGATAAGATTATTGCCCGGTGTATTAGGAAATGAAGCATCAATAGAAGATGAGAGCTTCGAAAGTAATTTGCTGGAGTATCCGCAATACACCCGACCAATAGAATGGAAAGGGCGGCAAGTTCCGGAGATATTACTATCAGGGCATCATCAGAAGATTGAAACATGGCGAAGAGAACAAGCCGAAATCGCAACGAAAGCTAAACGGCCTGACCTATTTAAGAAATATCTTGATTCTAAAAATAGTTAGGTGTATAAAGTTAAAAAATTTTATAAAAAGGTAAAACTGATGAATATTTTAGAAAATATTGAACAAGAGCAAGTAGCCAAATTGACTGAAGGAAAAAACATTCCTGATTTCAAAGCTGGTGATACCCTTAAAGTTCACACCAAAGTAAAAGAAGGCGATCGTGAACGTATCCAAATTTACGAAGGTGTATGCATTGCCCGTAAGAATGATGGTTTAAATTCATCATTTACGGTTCGTAAGATTTCATTTGGTGAAGGTGTAGAACGTGTATTCCCGTTGTACTCTCCAAACGTAGCCAAAATTGAAGTTACGCGTGTAGGTAAAGTAAGAAGAGCAAAATTGTACTTCTTGCGTGCATTGCGTGGTCGTTCTGCTCGTATTGCGGACGATTTGTCTGCACAAACTAAAAAGAATGCAGACTAGGGCATAGCTCATAGGAAAAAACAAAACCCCGCAGTAATCAAGCGGGGTTTTTCATTTATAAAAGTGGATGAAATTTATTTACATAAAACTTGCCGAATAGCTGTTGTCGAGCGAATAGGGAGTAAATCTTTGGGAATGCGATGACTGACAATATAACGAATACCCAGCGTTTCAACAACCTTTCTTTTCTCGGCAGTATCGCCATCAGAATTAACAAAAAATATATCCGGTTTAATTTCGTTAAGTTCATTTAAGAAGTCTAATTTACCGGAACCTTGTGCAATAAAAGCGAGATGAACATATTTAAGAGCAGAAACCATATATAAACGCTCTAATTCATTATAAAGTGTCGGACGATGTTTTAAGGCAGCAACAGTTTTATCCGAGCCGATAGAAACATATAAATCGCCATATTGCGCAGCTTCTTCAAAAAAGCGAATATGTCCGCTATGCAAAACATCAAAACAACCGGAAACAAAAACTTTAACCATCTGCAAAACTCCTGGATAAGATATAATCAATAGTTTTGCATTTTCATCAAGTGGGTAAAAAAAACATAAAAAAAACCGCCTCATAGGGCGGTAAATAAATGGTCGGAACGGGTGGATTCGAACCACTGACCTCTGCGACCCGAACGCAGCGTTCTACCAGGCTGAACTACGTTCCGACGTTCAACGACAATATTTCTACACAAAAAAAAATAAGATTACAAGCATTTTTTGATATGTTTACAAAAAAAATTGACGTTTCGCATAAAAAGAGATAGCAATAAATGAAACTAATTTGAGAAAAGAGGCAAAGATGTTATATCTCGGATGTCATTTATCGTCGGCAGGTGGGTTTGCTGCGATGGGAAAAACAGCAGTTAAAATAGGAGCGAATACGTTTCAATTCTTTTTGCGTAATCCTCGAGGTGGAGCGGCTAAAGAAATAAAGGATGAGGATATTGCCGAATATAAGAAAGTTGCATCAGAGTATAAATTTGGAAAGATTTTAGCGCACGCACCGTATACATTAAACCCTTGTTCTAAAGATGCATCTACTCGGGAATTTGCGCAAAATGTGTTTGCCGATGATTTGAAGCGGATGGAAAATATTCCTGGTAATTTGTATAATTTTCATCCAGGCTCACATGTGGGACAGGGGATTGATGTGGCAATACCTCAGATTGTGGAGATTTTGGATGCTGTAATGCCTGAAGCAAAAAACACGACAGTGTTGTTGGAAACAATGTCCGGTAAAGGTAGTGAAGTCGGATCGCGTTTTGAAGAATTGGCAGAAATCATATCAAAAGCAAAGATAAATGCACCGGAAAAATTAGGCGTATGTTTGGATACATGTCATGTATATTCAGCCGGCTATGATATAGTCAATCATTTAGATGAAGTTTTGGAAGAATTTGACAAGATAATCGGATTGAATAGACTGCAAGCGATACATTTAAACGACAGTATGACCGAGTTTAATTCACATAAAGACCGCCACGAATGTTTAGGTAAGGGAAGTCTGGGAGCAGACGCTTTAATTAAGTTCATCAATCATCCGGCATTAAGAGGAATACCTATAAATTTAGAAACCCCGAATGAATTAGAAGGCTATGCGGAAGAAATAACATTATTGCGTAACAATTATAAGGAGTAGTTAAAACAATATTTCGGCAATAATACCACAACCAACACCAAGTCCATACAGAAGAGCAAGAATTCTTAAATTTTCGATTTTATTCGGATTAACGCGATAAAGCACAAAATATCCTAAACCGGCATTGCTGAGAGTTCCAGCCAACATGGTACCGAGAGTAATGGCATTATCCAAATAAAGTTGCGATAATAAAACAGAAGGATAGCAGCTAGGAATAAGTCCGACACCTGCTGCAATAAATTTACTGAAGATAGGGAAACCAACCAACATATCATGTATTGTTTCTCTTCCACCCATAACAAAAACCGTATTGATGATTAGTGAGAAGAAAAAGATAAATAAGCTGATTTTTTCGGTATGTTTAAATGCGGAATGCCAAATATTATCTTTATCATCACATTGACATTTTTCACGTTTACAAAAGGCTTCGATTTCAGGTTCACGTCTATGACGAATAAATCTCTGAGGAAGAAACATATCAATCAAAAAACCGCTGATAATAGCAAAGAAAACTTTAATACAAAGTATTTGCGCAATAAGAGGAACACTGACACCACCGGAAATTAAAATCGGCAACATTTCATCGGATGTAGAAAGAAAGATAGCAATAAGAGCACCAAGAGTAATAATACCGGTTGTATAAAGGTTAGCAGCAGCAACCGAAAACCCACATTGAGGAATAAGCCCGAGAAGCCCACCGATAACCGGACCATACTTTCCTGATTTTTTAATATAGGCGAGGGTTCTCTTAGACATTTTATGTTCAAGAAATTCCAAAGCCAAATAAGTCAAAAACAGATATGGGAACAGAGCTAATGTTTCGTATAATGAATCCATCAATATATCCATACCGACTTTTAGCATAACAACCTCTTGAAAAATAAAACAAACTAAGAGCATATCTATCAAAGGTGAGATATTTTTGCAACTAAAAAATACAGTTAAGGAAATAAATAAAACGCCCGTTCAGATTATAAGAACAGGCGTCAACATGGGATAATACTAAAAAGGAACGTTTCCACTTCCGGTAGTTTGCATATAAGTCCTAATTATATCACAGCATCATCTTCTTCGTTCTGTTGAGAAGAATAATCTTTTTTCTTTTTATCAGAATCTGAAGACATAATAGGTTGTTTTATGCGTTCAGAAAAATCTTCAACACTCACTAAAGTAGAATCATTTTTTGTAGCTAAAATGAGAAGAGCTGCTTCTGGCGTATAGGGTAATCTATCAAGAAGTTCTATACCTTTTCGGCAGAAAATAGCCACATTTCCACTTTTTAGCAAACAATAAAAAAGAGAATAGGAATATCCACTATCACCTGTAGCCGAGGCTTCAAAGTAAGATTTCACAGAATCCTTAGGAGCCCATTCATATAGGCGTTCAGATTTATGGTTTTCTTTGATAGAAAAGATATAATACCCTGGATTTTCAATCTCCCGTCGTTCTTTCAATTTAGTGTCTAGGTAAATAACTCCGAAAGCAATAATAAACACTGGGATAACTATACGGCATGCCCCTATGAGCGCTCTAAAAAAATCTTTAATCTTATCCTTATCCATAATTGTAAAATTTAAGTGAAACAATAATATCAAACTAGCGCAATCACAAAAAATAAAAGAATATTTGTCAAATTAAAAGTTTTTACAAAATATAAAGACTGTTTGATTGTTCAAACAGTCTTTCGCAAGGTATATCGTTTTTTTACCATAAATGATAACCGTAATTATACGGAACAGGTGTGTTGTACATGCAACGCACACAAAGAACAGCCAAAATAACGATAATAAAAAACACCGAAAATGCCAGAATAATTTTTCCGACATTCATCATTTCACTTTTACTCATAATTGTATTATTTAAAAACAGAATAATTAAAAAACGAAAAGCATATAAAGCAAAATAAAATCTTTGTCAACCCCAAGAAATGAAAATAAAAAAGACGGTTCCGAAGAACCGTCGAAATAAAGAAGATAAAGCCTAGTTTGTACTATTATATACTAATTTTCCCTGAGCTTTAGCTTCTAAAAGGATTTTCGCTTCCTCAAGAGTAAATGGAGATTTCACAAAAGCTGGTGCAAAACGTAATACTTTGCCACTGGCAAGCAGCACATATGCGACACTAAGCGATGCTTTTCCATGATAGCCTTGAACAATCATAGCCGCTACAACGGAATCATTTGTTACCATATTGGTAATGGTTTGCCGTTGATGAGATATTTGTTCAATAGAGTTCTCTGTGGAAGTAGAATTGACATCTTGGCGGTTATGGCTAAAAGAGCACGACCAACAAAGTATCACAGCAAGTAGAATAAAAAGAATAATTTTTTTCATAACAAAATAATTTAAAATTCGGTACAACTATAAAAAAACAACACATTAACTGTCAATATCTTATTTTGAAAACAAAAACGCCCTTACATTCGCAAGGGCGTTATTCTTCCTAGAGTGAAAG
The DNA here is from genome assembly GCA_949297415.1 of uncultured Alphaproteobacteria bacterium. Taxonomy (GTDB): domain Bacteria; phylum Pseudomonadota; class Alphaproteobacteria; order RF32; family CAG-239; genus CAG-267. Next base: position 8,490 of record CASFSV010000014.1, on the reverse strand, counting down.
AATAGTAATTAAGCAGCTTTTTCGTCAAAGTTATAGAGTTCTTCAACCGAAACTTTCTTTTCTTTTGTTTCAACTTTAGAAAGAACATAGTCAATAACTTTTTCTTCATAAACAGAAGTACGTAAGCGTTCAATAGCTTCTTTATTTTTCAAATAGAAGTCGAAGATAGCTTTAGCTTGCATTGGATAACGTTGAGCTTCACTCATAATAGCTTTATTGATGTCTTCTTGAGTAACTTCAACTTTAGCATCGTTACCAACTTCAGCTAATAACAAACCGAGTTTAACTCTGCGAACAGCAATTTCTTTGTATTCTTTGAGTAAATCTTCTTCTTTTTTAGCTTTTTCTTCTTCATCAAGTTGATTGTTCTTCTTAGCATTTTCATACTGTTTAACAATGGATTCATATTCCATATTAACCAATTTAGCCGGAACGTCAAACTTGTAAGCTTTATCCAAAGCATCCAACAAAGCACGTTTCAATTTCATTTTAGAAGCAGCTTCATAGTCTTGAGAAATTTTGGATTTAACAGTTTCCTTTAATTTATCCAAATTTTCTTCACCTAAAGACTTAGCAAATTCATCATTGATTTCTGCTTTTTTAATTTCTCTGATTTCTTTGATTGTGGTAACAAAGAGCGCTTCTTTACCAGCCAAATCTTTAGCATGATAATTTTCTGGGAAAGTTGCTTTAACATTAACAACATCGCCAACTTTTTTACCGATAAGTTGATCTTCATAACCCGGAATAAAAGAATTAGAACCAAGTTCAAGAGGATAAGCCTCGCCTTTACCGCCTTGGAATTCAACACCGTCGATAGAACCAACAAAATCAATAACGGCAATATCACCTTTAGCTGTTGCGCGATTTTCTTCAACTTTAATTGTATCGCGACGGCTTTCAGCCATATAGTTCAAAGCTTTTTCTACTTCTTCAGCCGGAACTTCAGCCATAACTTTTTCGAGTTTAATAGAAGAGAAATCTTTCAATTCGATTTTAGGCATAATTTCCATAGAAACTTTGAATTCGATATCTTTACCTTCTTCAAATTTCTTCATTTCAACATCCGGTGTAAATACAGGGTGTAAATCTTTATCTTTTAAGAGTTCATTAACGCCATCGCGCACCATATCATCCAAAGCTTCGCTCATAGCATTAGCCTGATATTTTTTCTGTACCATAGCAAAAGGAACTTTACCGGCACGGAAACCCGCCATACTAACGTTTTTAGCGATTGAGCGTAATTTTTTTTCAACTTCTGCATTAAAATCTGCTGCGCTGATTGTAACATCATATTCACGGCACAAGCCATCTGCTTTTAATTCTTTAAACTTCATTTTATTAAATCTCTTCCAAAAAGACCATTTCAAAAATGAAATGGTGCGGGCGGAGAGACTCGAACTCTCACAGCAAAGCCACTAGATCCTAAGTCTAGCGTGTCTACCAATTTCACCACGCCCGCGGATTACAACCACAAATTTGCCACGAGTATATACAACATTTTTATATAATCAAGCAAAAAAACGACATATACAAAATTTATTTAGGAGTTAAGCCTCTCGCCTTCATTAAAAACAAAGCCGCGCAACAGGTCTTCAATATTCATAGGGTGTTTACCTTCCCTTTGAATTTTTTTAATTTGCAAAGCTTTATTATGGGCAACAGCAATAATCAAATTATTATGTCCATCAAGAATTTCTCCGGTTTCCCCGTTTCCTTCAACAATAGTCGCCTGATAAATTTTGAAGCGTTCGCCTTTATAAGTGAAATAAGTGGCCGGATAGGGGGAGAAAGCCCGAATTTTATTGATTAAAGCCGTAGCATCCATTCCAAAATCAAGCAAACACTCTGCTTTATCTAATTTTTCGGCATAAGTAACCAAAGCTTCATTTTGCTTGATAGGAGCAATTTCATCAAAACGATCTAATGTTTGCAATAATAAAGCCGCTCCAACATTAGAAAGCTCATCATGCAAATCTCCACCTGTCATACCGTCAGTAATAGGAACAACTGCTGTACTTAAAACATCTCCGGCATCAAGAGCTAGAGCCATCTTCATAATAGATATTCCGCTTTGTATATCTCCGGCTTCAATTGCACGTTGAATAGGGGCTGCTCCCCTCCAGCGGGGAAGAAGTGAAGCGTGTACGTTAATGCAACCTTTAGGAAAAGCATCAAGAACAGTCTGAGGTAAAAGCAAACCGTAAGCTGCCACAATAGCAATATCCGCACGAAACGACTTAAGAATAGCGAGTTCTTCATCATTTTTTAATGTGCGTGGCGTATGAACAGGAATTCCTGCTTCTTCTGCTAATAAGTGAACAGGAGTTTTGTTGATTTTTTTACCTCGTCCGCTTTCTTTAGGTGCACGAGTATAAACAGCAACAACTTCGTGCTGTTCAATCAAAGCTTTCAAAACCGGAACAGAAAAATCCGGAGTTCCCATAAAAACAATTTTCATTATTCAGAAAATCCTGCACGCTTATAATCTACTTTAATCTTCATACCTTCAGCGTAGGCATCCAAAGCACTTTCCATCATATCAGAAAGTAATAATGCTTCAGCGCGTTTTTTTACATCTTCAAGGGTAGAAGGATCAAGCGTATCATCGTAATTAACCGTTTCAAAAGGTGTTACGATAATAAAACTATTACCAACATGCTCATAAATCTTAACTTCACCATTTTGAGCCAAGAAGAGGTCGCTGATTTCAGTAGGAGTTAAATTAGCGAAAGTTTCGTTTCTGCTAATTGGTTCAGAACGGAACATTTCCAAGTTTCTTGCTTTAGCAACATCACCAAGTTGGTTTCCGTTCTCAGCATCAGCAACAATACCATCTGCAATTTCTTTTGCCAAAGCATCTTTTTCTTGCACTGTCCACATTTCAATAATTTTACCTTTAACATCTGCAATTTCGGGTAAATGAGCATCAGTAATCGCTGTAACTTGAGCAACAACAATTCCTTCATCAAATTCTTCGGCAGAACTAATTTCGTTAACCCCATAAGAGAATACAAGTTCATTTAAGTCTAAAGTGTTAGCTAAAGATTTTAAGGCTGCCGGTAAATTTGCAACAGCCGATGCTTCAGGAATATTATCAACATTGACCATTTCAACGCCAAACATTTGCGCAACATCATTCAAAGATTTTCCACCATTTACAGCATCATCAATATCCGCTCTAGCATCTCTTAACGCATCATAAAGATTATCGTTATTCAACAGTTCAATAATCTGAGGCTTAACTTCTTCAAAAGTCATTTTTTTAGCTGGAATAATTTGTTTAACACTAACAACTTGCCAAGTATCTGCAACTTGCAAAAGCTTTGGTTGATTGATAGACATTTCAAATGTGTCATAAGCCAAGTCGTCAGCCAATTCATCTTGAGCAACGATACCTAATGTCGGTTCTTCGGCATTTTCAGCTTTTAGTTCTTTAGCTACATCATCAAAAGCCTTTCCAGCAATAACTTCATTTAAAGCTTTTTGAGCAGTAGCTTCGTCTAAGAAGACCATCTGTAAAACTTCCCTTTTTTCAGGTTGGTCAAAATCTTTTTCATTTTGTTTATAATAATCAGCAACCATTTCATCTGTTGCGGCATATTTTTTCAAAACAACATCATTGGGAATAAATACCACCTGAGCGTTTCTTGTTTCTGGAAGCATAAAGTTTTCAGAAAAATCTTCAAAATACTGATTGACCTCATCATCAGTAATTTTGCGCTCAATCTTAACATCCTGAGGAGAAACAAGTACATATTTAAAGGATTTACGTTGATTATCCATTTTATGAATAGCATTGCTTAAAACACTGGGAACAGCAAAAGGCTGAACCAAATCTGTTACCAACATTTTTTGAGCCATTAAACGCTTAATCATATTAACATATTCAGCCTCACCTAAACCAACTGTAGAAAGATAACGTTTGAAGATATCGGGATTAAACTGACCGTTTAGGGGGTTAGCAAATTCAGGCTGAGAAAAAATAACTTGTTGAATGAAAGCTTTTGGAAAATAAATATTATAAGAGAGCATGGTTTGATCCAAAACACTTTCGTCAATAATTTGTTTCAAAACACTTTCAGTAATAGCGTTACGCATATCGTCGGTCAATTCAAAATCGTCACTTGTCAGATTCTTAAGAGCATTCAATTCTTTCTGAACTCTGTAAGAAAATTCGCTTTGTGTTGTTTTAATACCATCAACATCAACAACAGTCTGGTTTTGGCTGGCACTATTAATATACCCCGTCACACCAAAAAGAGAAACGAAACTGACGGCAACAGCAGCCGAAATAAATTTAAAAATCCAACTTTCATGAGCTTTAGCTAATTTACTTATCATTTTTTTCATCCCAAAAATAGTGTAATTGTCGCTTATTATAGAGGTCAAAAAAATTTATGCAATCTGAAATATAAACATGTTCATATTTTTTTGAGTAAAGAAAATTCTGTAAACAACTTTTTTTTTATGTGGAAAATAAAAAAGGGTGTGATAAAAAAAGAGAAGTTAAAATTAATTTTTGAGGTAAGGATAATTAAAATGGTAAGAAAAACTTTAATTGCCGGCAACTGGAAAATGAATGGTCTTTTAGAAGATGGTATTGCGCTAGCCAAAGGTGTCGCTCAAGAGGTAAAAAAAGCAGGTAGAAAAGATTGTGAGTTTTTAATATGTCCGCCGTTTACATTGTTAACTTCGGCAAAAAAAGCAATTAAAGGCTCAAGAGTAATGTTAGGTGCCCAAGATTGCCATTTTGCAGAAAAGGGTGCGCATACAGGGGATGTTAGTCCGAAGATGTTACAAGATTTAGGGTGTCAATATGTTATTGTTGGCCACTCAGAGCGCCGTACAGATCATTACGAGTCAAATGAACTAATCAGAAAGAAAGCTGAAGCAGCAATCAATGCAGGTTTGAAAGTAATCATCTGTATTGGAGAAACAGAAGCAGAAAAAGACGCTGGAAAAACAATTGCAGTATGCAGTGCGCAAATTGAAGGTTCTGTACCTGAAATCTCTAACGGACAAAATACCGTAATCGCTTATGAACCGGTATGGGCAATCGGAACCGGCAGAACACCGACTACAGCAGAAGTTGAAGAAGTTCATGCCGCAATTCGTAAAGTTGTTGCAAAGAAATTAGGTCGTGCCAATGCAAACAAAATGCGCATTTTGTACGGTGGAAGTATGAAACCGTCTAATGCAAAGGAATTATTGGCATTACCGGATGTTGATGGCGGTTTAATCGGTGGCGCAAGTTTAAAAGTTGCTGATTTTATGGCTATTGGTGAAGCAAGTAGACAATAAGAAATAAGGAAATAAAAATGGGATCAGTATTGTTAGTAATTCATTTAATGGTAGCATTATTGCTGGTTATCTTGATTTTGATGCAAAGGAATTCCGGCAATGCGTTGAGTGGCTTAGGCGGCGGAAATGGTGCCGACAGTTTTCTCTCTGCGCGTGGCAAAGGTAATTTGCTGACAAGAACAACAGCAATACTTGCTACAATATTCTTTATCACATCAATTTTGTTATCATTGTACTATAAAGGAGAAACCAGAAAACCTGAATCTATAACCGATGTTGCTCCGTTAGTACAAACAGCTCCAACTGTTCCGAGTGTACCGGATGCTGCAGCAGAAAACAAAGCAGCAGAACCTGTAGCTCCAGCAACCTCTACTGCAGAAACAAATGCTTCGGCAGAAACACAACCAACCGAAGCACCAACAGTACCGGCGGCGGAATAGAGCATAATGGTAAAGAAAAACAAAATAAGGCACCTTTTTAAGGAGGTGCCTTTTTCACTGCAAAAACAGAAATAAAAGGGAAGAAAAATGTCTGAATTAAATCCGAAAACAAAGTTTATTTTTATAACCGGTGGTGTTGTTTCCTCATTAGGAAAGGGACTAGCCTCTGCATCTTTGGCCTCGATTCTCCAATGTCGCGGTTTCAAAGTAAGATTGAGAAAATTAGATCCTTACTTAAACGTAGATCCGGGAACAATGAGCCCATTCCAACACGGAGAAGTTTTTGTAACGGATGATGGAACGGAAGCGGATTTAGACTTAGGACATTATGAAAGATTTTCAGGTGTTTCAGCCAAAAGAAGCGACAGTACGACAACCGGAAAAATCTATCAACGCGTTATAGATAAAGAACGCCATGGAGATTATTTAGGATCAACGATACAAGTTATTCCTCACGTAACCAATGAGATTAAAAACTTTATTGTAAGTGATTTGGAAGATGAAGATTTTGTATTGTGCGAAATTGGAGGTACAGTGGGAGATATTGAAGGACAACCATATTTAGAGGCGATTCGTCAGTTAGCTTATGATTTAGGTCGTGAGCGGACAATGTTTTTACATTTGACCTTATTGCCCTATATTCCGACAGCAGGCGAATTAAAAACCAAACCAACGCAACATTCGGTTAAAAAGCTTCAAGAATATGGTATTCAACCGGATATGCTGCTATGTCGTTCACAAATGCCGATTCCTGAAAATGAACGCAAAAAAATTGCTTTATTCTGTAATATTAAAGAAAGTAATGTAATACAAGCTTTGGATGTAAGTAATATCTACCAAGTTCCATTAGCATACTCAAAAGAAGGAATGGATAAAGCTGTATGTGATCATTTTAATTTACACTGTCCTGATGCAGATTTAAGTCGATGGGAAAAAATAGTTGCAACCCTAAAAGCTCCGGAAGGTGAAGTAAAAATCGCCGTCGTCGGAAAATATGTAAAATTATTGGAGGCGTATAAGTCATTAGGAGAAGCCCTAACGCATGGAGGAATAGCCAATAAGTATAAAGTAAGAATAAAATGGATTGATGCGGAAGATTTGGAAACAGGAGATGTCGATTCTATTTTATCAGATGTTAGTGGTATTTTAGTTCCAGGTGGATTTGGCTTACGAGGTACATCTGGAAAGATTGCCGCAGTAAAATATGCAAGAGAACATAAAATACCATTCTTAGGAATTTGCTTTGGCATGCAAATGGCTGTTATTGAAACAATGCGAAATGTTTTAGGCATCAAAAATGCCAATACAACAGAATTGGATGAAAAATGTGAAGCCGTTGTTGGCTTAATGACTGAATGGGATAAAGATGGAGCAAAACAGATTCGCCACAAAGATGGTGATTTAGGTGGTACAATGCGTTTAGGTGCATACGAAGCCGTTTTAAAACCAGGCTCTAAAGCAGCGGAAGTATATGGCAGCGAACATATATCAGAACGCCACCGTCATCGTTATGAAGTAAATATCAAGTATAAAGATCAGTTGGAAAAGGGAGGAATGATTATATCCGGAACATCACCGGATGGAAAATTGCCGGAAATTGTGGAACGACCGGATCATCCATGGTTTATAGGTGTTCAATTCCATCCTGAATTAAAATCAAAACCATTTGCGCCACATCCTTTGTTTGTTGAATTTGTAAAAGCCTCAATCAAACAAAGTCGTTTAGTATAAGAAAAAAGCTCTCTTCGTGAAAGAAGAGAGTTTTTTTAATAAAAGTGTTGAAAATAACAATTTTATTACATAAACTTTTACAAGTTAACAAATAAAGGGAGAGAATTTATGGAAGAAAAAGACGTAAAAATCACAAAAAAACAAATGATTGTGGCAGGAATAATTGTTTTGGTTGCAATTATATTGTTGGCTTCTGTTTTTGGAGGTAAAAAAGAGGAAGCCAAAGCACCGATAGTTAAAGTTGAAGAAAAATTGCCGGTGCAAGAAGAAAATAAGGTTCAAGAACCGACAGTAGAACAAATAGAAGAACAAAAGGTAGAGCAAGAAGTACAACCGATTGAAGAAGTTGCCCCAGCTCCTGCACCTACACCACAAGTTGTTACGACTGAAGAGGAAAACACAGAAAAGAACATACCGGAAGTTACAAAAGAAGTGATTGAGGTTGAACCGCAAAATTCCGTGCTAACTTTTGAAACAACAACTGAAAAAGCTCTTAATTATCAAATATTCTATACGGTGGAGCGGGAAGTTTGGTATGATGCAAGCCACGTAATAGAGCATCAAGGAGAAGCAGGCAGCCATAAATACAGTATTGTGATACCATCAGGTAAGGTATTTAGAATTCGTATAGATTTTGATTCCAATCCGGGCAAAGTGACGATTAAAAACATCTACTTAGATGGCACACAAAAAGCGGATTTGAATAATTTTGATGAATACGCTTATAATCAAATAGATGCCAAAGATAAAAATAAAGATGGAAGTTTAACGATAACTTCACAACAAGATGATCCGTACATGGAATACTTAACTCCATTATTACCGGAATAATCTGACAAAAAGTAAAGAAAAAGCAGGAAAATGAATTCCTGCTTTTTTTTGTATTTCGAAAACCACGCGTTAGACGCGTGGTTCAGTAAAGCTTATAGCGGTGAGGATGACAAAACGCTCCAAATAGGTTAGAGTTTTGCAGTCTGCCAGGACACAAAACAACCTATTTGGAGGACAGTAATGA
>CASFSV010000013.1 GCA_949297415.1 uncultured Alphaproteobacteria bacterium | reverse complement strand
ATAATCTACGAATTCAGCATCACCTTTTTCAGCCAATACTTTTGTAATAGCTGCGGTCAATGTTGTTTTACCATGGTCTACGTGACCGATAGTACCAATATTGCAGTGTGGCTTACTGCGTTCAAACTTCTCTTTTGCCATCTTAATCTTCTCCTAAAATATAAACAAAAAGATTTTCATAAAACGAATTTTTCTTCCCTTAAGAAAAATCCGCTATGGAGTGCCCCCGTAAAACGAAAGGCACTCCGATTAAAAACTAAGCGTTTTTAGCTTTAATAGTTTCAGCAACTTCTCTCGGAACTTCGGCATAATGATCGAAGAGCATTGTAAATTGAGCACGCCCTTGAGACAAGGAACGTAACGTATTTACATAGCCGAACATATTAGCCAAAGGAACATGAGCATCAACAACACGAGCGTTACCGCGTTGATCCATACCGTTAACCAAACCACGTCTTGAGTTCAAGTCACCGATAATATCCCCCATATATTCTTCCGGAGTAACAACTTCAACCTTCATAATCGGTTCAAGCAAAACAGCTGCAGCTTGACGCATACCTTCTCTGAAAGCCGCACGAGCAGCAATTTCAAAGCACATAACGTTAGAGTCAACTTCGTGGTATGCACCGTCGTAAAGTGTACATTTAACACCGGTTACCGGATATCCTGCTAAAACGCCGGCATCCATAGCAGAGCGTAAACCTTTTTCAACACCAGGTATATATTCCTTCGGAACGTTACCGCCAACAACCGTATTATTAAATTCAAAACCGGTATAACCTTCCATCGGTTCAAATTTAATTTTAACCTTAGCAAACTGACCGGCACCACCGGATTGTTTCTTGTGAGTATATTCAATATCGCAAGGTTTCGTAATTGTTTCACGGTAAGCAACTTGAGGATTACCAACATTAGCATCAACTTTAAATTCACGACGCAAACGATCTACGATAATATCCAAGTGCAATTCGCCCATACCTTTAATAATGGTTTGCCCGGAATCTGGATCAGAAGAAACTTTGAAAGAAGGATCTTCCATAGCCAAACGAGAAAGAGCCAAGCCCATTTTTTCAACATCGGCTTTAGTTTTGGGTTCAACAGCCAATTCAATAACCGGATCTGGGAACACCATGTTTTCCAAAACAATCGGATTGCTTGAATCACACAAAGTATCACCGGTAGTCGTATCTTTAAGACCAGCCAAAGCAATAATATCACCGGCATAAGCTTCTTTAATATCATCACGCTTATTAGCATGCATCAAAAGCATACGACCGATTCTTTCTTTTTTATCTTTAACAGAGTTATAAATATAAGAACCAGCATTGATTGTACCTGAATAGATACGTGTAAAGGTTAAAGAACCAACGAACGGGTCGTTCATGATTTTGAATGCCAAAGCTGCCAAAGGTTGATTATCTTCAGCCTTACGGGTAATAACTTCTTCAGTACCCGGTTTAACACCTTCAACATCTGGCAAATCCAGCGGAGAAGGCAAATAATCAACGACGGCATCCAACAAAGGTTGAACACCTTTATTTTTGAAAGCTGTTCCGCACAAAACCGGAACAAAAGACATAGCCAAAGTACCTTTACGAATACATTTTTTCAAAGTATCGATAGAAATTTCTTTACCTTCGAAATAGTCTTCCATTGCTTGGTCGTCCATTTCAACGGCAGTTTCAACTAATTTTGCATGATATTCTTCAGCCTTATCTTTGAGTTCAGCTGGAATATCTGTAACATTAATTGGAGCATCAGCTGTATCGCCAGTATAAACGATAGCCTTCATGTTAATCAAATCAATCACACCCTGAAATTCAGCTTCAGCACCGATTGGCAATTGCAAAGCCAAAGGTCTTGCACCCAAACGGTCAACAATCATATCCAAGCAGCGATAGAAGTTAGCTCCGATTCTGTCCATCTTATTGCAGAAGCAGATTCTCGGAACATTATATTTATCAGCTTGGCGCCAAACTGTTTCAGACTGAGGTTCAACACCGGCAACAGAGTCAAACACGGTAATAGCACCATCCAATACGCGCAAAGAACGTTCAACTTCAACAGTGAAGTCAACGTGTCCCGGCGTATCAATGATGTTAATACGATGCCCTTTCCAGTAACAAGTTGTAGCAGCGGAAGTAATAGTAATACCGCGTTCTTGTTCCTGTTCCATCCAGTCCATCGTAGCTGCACCATCGTGAGTTTCACCGATTTTGTGGTTTACACCCGTATAGTACAAAATACGCTCTGTTGTAGTGGTTTTACCGGCATCAATATGAGCCATGATACCGATGTTTCTATACATTTGTAAAGAATGTGTACGAGCCATTGTCTTATGTTCCCTAAAAAATTAGAACTTGTAGTGAGAGAAAGCTTTGTTAGCTTCAGCCATTTTGTGGGTATCTTCACGTTTTTTAACGGCAGCACCACGATTAGCAAAAGCATCAAGCAATTCGTTAGCAAGTTTATCGGTCATGGTTGTTTCAGAACGTTTTTTAGCTGCGGCAATAATCCAACGGATAGCCAAAGCCTGACGACGATCAGCTCTTACTTCGCAAGGAACTTGGTAAGTAGCACCGCCGACACGACGAGAGCGAACTTCCAAAACCGGTTTAACATTTTCAATAGCTTCGTGGAACACGGTCAGAGCATCTTGTTTAGATTTCTGAGCCATAATATCAAAAGCTGAGTAAACGATTTTTTCAGCAACAGCTTTTTTACCTTGTTCCATAACATTGTTAATAAATTTAGCAACTACCTGGTCATTATATTTAGCATCAGGCAGTACAACTCTTTTTACAGCACTATGACGACGTGACATCTGGTATTCTCCTATTTAGGTCTCTTAGCGCCGTATAAAGAACGACGTTGACGACGTTTAGCAATTCCTTGAGTATCCAAGGTACCACGAATGATATGATAACGAACACCAGGCAAGTCTTTCACACGGCCTCCTCTAATCAGCACCACTGAGTGTTCTTGAAGATTATGACCTTCACCAGGGATATAGCTGATTACTTCAGAGCCATTGGTTAGACGCACACGTGCCACTTTACGCAAAGCGGAGTTTGGTTTTTTAGGGGTAGTTGTATAAACCCTAGTACAAACACCTCTTTTTTGTGGACAAGCATCCAAAGCCGGGACTTTGTTTCTCTTCTCTTTCGGTGTTCGTGATTTACGAATTAACTGATTAATTGTAGGCATCACAATTTCCTTAAAAAAATTAAAATTATTAAAACGACTTGCCTTGAAAGCGAGATAACCATGGATTTGATTTTTAATTCATTAAAGCCACAGAGACCAGACTTTTAAGACAAAACAGACCAAGGGCACAAACTGCGCCCTCAGATAAGTTGCCCAAACTTAGCTCGTTTTTTTTATGAAGTCAACCATTATTTTAAACATTTTTTAATTTAAATATGTTTTAAAGCGTGTTTCCGAATCGCAAATACGATACTTATTGACTAACCTTCTATTTTTTGATATTCTATAAGAAAAGTAAGGGAAGTATGGAGCAATAATTATGTTTATTGAAGCAACACCGCCACCCGATGAAGCAGCAAGAAAAGCTGAAGAACAAGCCTTGCTAAAACAAGACCTAATGGAGGTATCCGCCCAATTAAACACCACCATCACCTCAGAGAGTTTCATCAGCGACTTCGCCGAAAGTGAAAAAGAAAGCAAACAGCTAGAAGCCCAACTAAACTCTCCGGTTTCACCACAAGAACAAGTTCCCGAAGAAACCTGTTATATTGGCTCATGGTTAGGCAATAACATCTTAGACGGCTACACGCCCAAAGACTTTCCTCAGTTACAACAACAATATAGACCGGGAGGAGAAGTTACATCACAAGATATAACTGCCCGCCAATTTATGCAAAACATATCTCTTGAGCCAGCCGATAAAGAACCCTCCGCACTCGGCTCATTCAGTCCCCACGACAACAAAATTACGATGTACACTTTTGACAACAAAGAACTTTCACAACAAAAGGATTACACCTCCCAATATTTAAACAACAATCCTCTTGCCCAATATGTTGTTGCATTACATGAAGCCATTCACAATATTCAAGCAGCAAAATGTGGCATGTCGCAAATTGGTCATACAGCCACCAATGCATCACGCTTTGATGATTTATGCGAACAGCTGACTTGCGCTTCGGAGTTTTTAACCGTTGCCCAAAAGTATACAGAATTAAAAGACCAAGGCGTAAAAAATTTTCAATACACCACAACCATAAACGGAAAAGAAAGCAATATCAGTATGCCTTTAGAAGACATTTTGGACATGTACCCCGGACTAAGAAAAGCTGTAACGGAAAACGGTTTCTCTGCAGATAATCCCCAAAATATCCAAGCAGTCTTACAAGCTTCAGCTAACTACTGGAAAGAATATCGCAGTTCGCAATATTACATACAAAACATAGAAGCCGCGCAAGCAGCCGACAATATCCAAAAAGGAATGTCTTTATCAACGCGTGTCAACGCCATACAAAATGAAGATGCCGTCTATAAAGAAGTTGCAAACAAGATGCTCCAAAACGTATACATTTCCCCGACTGTAGCCATAGATATTAGCCCATATCAAGATATTCTGAATATTATGCCCAAAAGCAAAGCCCAAGAACGAGCCCAAATAGCAAGCCGTGTAAATGGTAGTCATGCTCCATCAGACGAAGAAGTCCTAATTATTAATAATTACTTAGAGCAAAAAGGAATAACTAAAGCAGAAGATAAAGATAAATATTTTGATGAGCAATTTCGCAAAATAGTCAATCGAGCCCCTGATGCCGATAAAGAACTCAAGAGTTTACTACTCGGCAACAATGGCAGTATCCGCTACAGCGATGGTCTAATAGAAACGCGTGTTCCCAACAGTAATCTAACCACAATTTCCAAAGAAAACGGTAATACTTATGTTGTCCAAGCCTTTATTGATTTCAGTCAAAAACGTACCCAAAGTCACACAAACGAAAATAGTGTATCTATTCAAAAAAATGAAAAAGCCAACAACGATCAATTAAGCCAACAACAAATCAGCCAAATTATCAGTAAAAACCTCAGTCGTTAACGTTTATACATTCAAATATTCTTGACAAGCAGCTCTTTTTCTGGTATTCTACAAGAAAAGTAAGAGAGTATGGAGTAAGAATTATGTTTATTCAAGCGACACCTCCACCGGATGAAGCCGCAAGACGCGCCGAAGAACAAGCCTTGCTAAAACAAGACTTAATGGAAGTGTCAGCCCAAGTAAACACAAACATCACTCAAGAAAGTTTCATTAGAGACTTCGCCGAAAGCGAAAAAGAAAGTCAACAACTTGAGGCTCAGCTAAATTCCCCCGTTTCCAATCCTTCAGCAGACATAGATAAGTGCCAAATAGGAAATTGGCAAGGTAGCTGGGTAATAAATCCGGACAAAGAACATTCAACAATTGCCGACGTACCTGAAAGACCTCGTGACGTACTTACACGCGACGATATAACCATTGAAAACAGAGAATTAACCAAAGAAGACCTCACTAACGGAGTAACTCTCGGCTCATACAAAGCGGAATATGATCAATTAACCGTCCACCATTTTAACGTTTCCGAAGAAACCGCAAATTTCATAACGGAACATTCGCAACAAAGCCTCACCCCAGAAACAGCAGAGAATAAAGTAAACAATGTCCTTCGCCAATTAAGCGTACTTTATCATGAAAATCTTCATAGAAAACACAACATCTACGACGGAATGGGATTATTGGGAGATACCCCAACAAACGCCATCAAAGAAGACCGCTTGACCGAAACAACTGCCAAAGCAACTGAATATCTGGCAATAGCCCAACTATATACAACACTCAAAGAACAAGGTGTCAAAAATCTCTCCATTGATGGAGAAATCAAGCCCTTAGAATCAATGCTGGATTTATGTCCAAATCTCCGAGAAACCATTGAAAAAAATGGCTTTAATGTCAACGACCCCCAAAGTGTACGCAACGTCGTTAAAGCAGCATCTGATTATTGGCACGACGAAATAAAACCTCTTTACGAAAACCAACATGCCAACGCCGCCAACAATAATATCAATGAAAGTGTTTCATTTGCCACCCAATTGCGCACTGCAAGAGAAGATCCGGATAAACGCTACGAAGAAACCGCTCAACGTATGCTATCCGATGTGTATATTGGAAGCAACACTGCTGTAGATTTAAATCACTGCCGCGACCTATTAGATACAATGAGTACCGAAGAGGCACAAAAAATAATGGATAACCATAATATTACCCCTCCTCAAAGACCATCTGAAGAAACGCTCATGGCTGTCGATAGATATCTAGAACAAAAAGGCGCCCACACGGATGAAGAGAAGCAGGCTATGTTAGAAGAAGCATTCATCAAAATAATAGACCGCGCCCCTGATGCCGACCAAGAATTAAAAAAGATTATGCTAAGAGAAGGCGGTAGCATCAGATACAGCGACGGCTTAGTTGAAACGCACATACCAAACAGCAATTTGGTAACTCTCGGAAAAGACGACGGAAAAACCTTTGTTGTAAACAGTTTCACAGACTTCATCAAAAAATCAGACAAGAGCAACGCCAACGAGAACAGCGCGTCTGTTCAAAAAGACGAAAAAGCCAACAACAATCAATTAAGCCAACAACAAATGAATCAAATTATCAACCAAGCTCGTGGGCGATAAATTCCGGCTTCACCCTATACAATTTCTATTTTTCATAATTTCCCTCTAAAATATTTTTTAATTTTTAAGAAAAAAACTCTTTACAAATGAAAACAAATCATCTAATAAGAAGAACTGTCCATGCGCCCGTAGCTCAGCAGGATAGAGCAACAGCCTTCTAAGCTGTGGGTCAGGCGTTCGAATCGCCTCGGGCGTACCACGATAAACAAAGGGGGTTAGATGTTCACATCAACCTCTTTATTTTTTCAAAAAGTAACTTTTCCCCTATAAACTAGAGATTTCATCTTGCAAAACAAACTGGATTCTGTTAAGATAAAATAATGGAGAAAAGAAATGACAGATAATTCGCATGCCCAAATAGGACAACGTATAAAAAAGAACAAAGAGCATCCATTAGGTTGGAAATATGTAGATGCAATCCCACCAGATATGCCCTGCATATTAACGTTATCCGGTTCCAATACGGATAATTCCAAAAAAGCCAATGGCTTTGCAAAAATGATTGAAGAAATACTAAAAAATAAAAAGATAGCACTCTTTTCAGCCGAATACGATACCACCGGACGTAAATCTGTCACCGACCGTTTGGCCTTGTTAAATCACTACAATCAAGGCGATGCGAATGATCCGCTGCTACACTACCGTGAAGAAGAATATGGTTACATTCCGCAATATATAAAAGATATCTACCAAAAGACCATAGCCCCTCGTTTACGTGACGAAAACGGCAACAAAGTAACCATCGCCAAAGCGGCACAACGCCTAAATATGATATCTTTCGTCAACCACTGCCAAGGAAGCACGGTTGCTTTCCAAATGGAACGCTTGATGAAGGAAGATATGAAACAACTGGGCTACAGCGATAAAATCCAAGATTATCTGTTAAAACAAGTACACAACATCGACGTTGCACCGGTCGTACCGATTGGCATCACTAAAACAACCACAATAAAGTTTGGTTCACTGTCCGATGAAAAAGCAACCAGCGTTCACACTCCTAAAGTTGAATATATTTTACGTCGTAAGCGTGAACACGAGCGCTTTATGGAAGGTGTCAACGGCAATGAGACAGAACGCAAGGCAGGCAATCGCCCTTTCATTATGAACTTTTCCGTATTTCGCCCCACATCAAACGAAACCATCTTTGCCGTTAATAACATATATCCGGTAGAAATACAAAAAGATGAAGACATGGAAGGTATAGAACACGTTTTCGCCAGCTACTCGGATAAAGACGATGACGACCGCACCAAACAAGGTGATCAACTTAGCCAAGCTTTACACGAAGTAATCAACATTATGGCAGAGCACAGTTTAAAAAATGAAAAAGAACTAACCGAGCTGCCGGATATTTTCAAAATGCCGAAAATGCAACGCATCATTGAACGAGCACAAAACAATCGTTATGATTTTATGAGCAAAGAAACAAAAATACTGCGCGCACGCCGCAACAAAAGTTCACGATAAATAACGATGGCATAAGCATCACAAAAAGTACCAACTTAACAGGTAGTCTTTCTGTTACAAAAAAAGCGACAACTCCAAGAATTGCCGCTTTAAAAAGTTGATATTCACACTAGAATGGAACGTCATCATCCATAACATCAGCTCCGGCAGCAGGCGTGCTATCCCAACCGGAAGCGGCAGAAGAATCATAAATATCGCCCGCGCCTGCTGGAGCACCGTCACCGCCACGTCCGTCGAGCATAACCAACGCGCTGTTAAAGTTTTGCAAAACCACCTCGGTTGTATAACGTTTTTGCCCGTTTTGATCATCCCACTCCCTGGTTTGGAGTTGCCCTTCCAAATAAACCTTGGAACCTTTGCGCAAGAATCTCTCTGCCGTATCGGCCAAACCGGAATTAAAAATGACAACACGGTGCCATTCTGTACGATCTTTGCGTTCCCCACTAGCCTTATCACGCCAACTATCTGTTGTAGCCAAGCTGAAAGAAACAACTTTTGTACCGCTTTGCGTATTGCTAACACGCGGATCTTGCCCCAAGTTACCGACCAAAATAACTTTATTAATGCTTCCTGCCATTTTATTTTTACCTTTACAAAAAAATTAACTATTAAGAGAAGTATAAACATCAAAATTTAGACTGCAAACATTTTTAGAATTTTTTACACTTAGTTTGCCGTCACCTTCAATTAGTAAACTTGTTTAAATTCACCTTTTTGATACATTTCAATAATATACTTAGACGATTTAATACTACCGCTGTGCATTAAAAACTCGCTCCATTTTTCCTGAGCTTCAACACTATTAGCTGCCTGAGATAATTTATCATAATCAAACCCTTTAACTTGTTTAGCCAAATCGCCCCAAAGTTTCACGGCAACATAGCTATAAACCTCCAATCCTTCAGGTTCAATTCCGAGCAAGCGCAAATTAACCAGATTCTCCGTAAACATCAAACTATCCTTAAGTCCTGGAAGAGCCATCACATAAAGTCCCTGTGCATCTTTACCTAATTTTTTGAGAGCATTCGGACTAATCAAACTTTTATTTGTAAAAACGATGAGATGCGAATTAACTTCTTTCGCTGCGTCAATAAAATTTACAGTTTCATCACTTTCTCCCAACACAACTGCAATCTGAATACCGTCATCATCCAACGAGCGAGCCAAATCATAAACTCCGCCTTGCTCACGATTCAACGCATAAAATTTAAGCAATTCACTTTTACCATAGCGGCGAAACTCATCATAAAGTGATTTAGCCACTTCGGCATAACCGTTTTCTGGTTTATCATTATAAACAAACCCAACTTTAAGTCCTGCAAAATTCCGATTATAAAACTTAAAGAAGTCCCCACTCATTTGTGCTTTAGTTCCCAAAAGCAGAATTTGCCCTTTTTTATCAGAATTAGCCGCATTATAAGCCACTGTCGTTGGTACAATTTGGAAAATTTTCGCTTTATCATAAATATCGGCAATTTCATCAAAACGATTAGAGCAATAAGGACCCACCACCAAACCGATTTTTTTAGATTTAAGCAGAGTTAACATTTCCGCAGTAGAAACAGCCAAACGATCATCACATCTATCATCAATTGTCAGCATATCAAGGCGTTCGCCATTAAGCCCTCCATTATCATTAATTTCTTGAAGAGCCAACCGCGCACCATTAAACAATTCCGTACCGGCCTGAGCATATTCCCCGGCTTTAGGAGCAATAACGGCTAAGGTAATATCCGCTTTTGCCGGCTCACCAACCGTCCACAAAGCAAGTCCGACTAAAAAAGCGCATCCAAGTTTCGTTATACTTTTCATTACAATCAAATCATTAGTCTGTTTTATAAAACCAAAACATTTATATACTGTATTTTTAAATTAGCAAGTTTTTTATACAAAAAAAAGTCGCCATTGCAGCGACATAAAAGACACTTGAAAGTAAATTCGTGAATGAGCGGCAGAGTTTCTCCTCACCATACGCCGTCAAGAATACGGCACACTGTCGCTCAAACACAATAGCTATGTTAGAATTAGAAAGTATAGCGAATACCAGCTGTAACTTCCATCAAGTTATCAAGATTTTTCATCCCGACATAGCTATAACGTCCCATAACGCGGAAAGAAACATTTTCAGTCATATCATAGGACATACCTATACCGGCACGATAACCGATACGTTGTTTATCCTGACTTGTACCGTTAAATTTGTATTTAGTATTATAGTTAGCAAGACCGATAGACGCCAAAGCATTAAAATCAGAACACATAATCGGCATACGACCGTACAAATCTAAACCGTAAGCATAAAATTCTGATTTAATTTCATCTCCAGCATTATGTGCTTTACGTTCTGGTGCTTGTTGGAAGAAAGCTTCAATACTGGTATATTTACCAATATCTGTACCTACATTAACCATCCAAGAGTTATAATCTTTTTTGGCAGCCGAAGCAATACCACCTTGTTTTGCATGAGAATAAACATAATCTGCCCCAACATAAGGTTTAAAATAAGCATTTCCCATACTCCAATCAGCCGCTTGAGCATTTAATGCAAATACCGATACGGCCGCAGCTAATAAACAAATTTTCTTCATATTAAAAAACTCCATAACAAACTAAAATTAACTTTAGTCCTAAAGTACTATAAGATTTATAATACTTCTCGCCAGAGATATATGTCGCAAATTTATCTTTTAAAGAGGATAGATAAACTTTTTTACGTTTTTTTTACATAAAGGCATTAAAACACAAGCTAAATTAAGACCAAAAGGAAATAAAAAATGATTTTCATTCCACCGACAAAAGAATGTAATTTATGCCCGCGCCTATGTGAGTTCAGAGCCAAGAACCAACAAAAATATCCACATTATCATAATGGTCCTGTAACTCCTTTCGGTGACTTATCGGCAGAAATATTGATAGTAGGCTTAGCGCCCGGATTAAACGGAGCCAATCAAACTAACCGCCCGTTTACCAACGACTATGCAGGTGACGTTTTATATCCGATATTAAAGGAATACGGATTCGCAAAAGGCGATTATCAAAAACGCAAAGATGACGGTTATGAACTGATAAATGTACGCATCACTAACGCAGTTCGTTGTGTTCCACCGGAAAACAAGCCCACTACAGAAGAAGAAAAAACTTGCCGACAATTTTTAATCAAAGAAATTAGAGCCATGTCGAATTTAAAAATCATATTAAGTTTAGGCACCATTTCACACAAAAACGTATTACAAGCACTTGGATTAAAACAATCTTTTGCCAAATTTAAGCATGGCGAAATCTATTCTATCCCCTCACGCCCCAATTTATGGCTTGTTGATAGTTACCACACCTCGCGCTATAACATTAACACCGGCGTATTGACCTATGAAATGTTTGAAGAAATCATCAAAAAAATACAAGGACTATTAAATAAATGAAAAAAAAACTATTTACCCACACCAAAACACCACTAAATTTTCTCAGCGTATTTAAGACCGCTATATACGCCCTCATTTTATTAATAACCCAAAGTCTAGCCACCATTATTATGTGTGCCCGCAGCATTTGGCCGGATTTTGAATACGAACAAATCATCGCCAACGCCAATATTAATACCTCAAATATTGACCTTTTAAACTTCAGTCCAGAAATCAAATACTATATAATCGGCGGCATAATCTTATATTTGTTACTCATCAATCTCTGTAGCAATCGCGCCATGCTCAAACTATCAGGTATTTTTGTTTTAGCATTTATTTGGCAATTACGCATCATACCATACTATTACTATAAAAACACCCATACGGATTTATACGAAAAATATTATCAAGTACCGGAAATAAGTGCAACGGATTTCCCCACACAAAAACGTAATTTATTGCTCATCTATTTAGAGAGCATGGAAGCGAATTTCCAAGATAAAGAATTATACGAAAAAAATCTTATCCCCCAATTAAGCGCATTAGCAAAAAACAGTCAGCACATTGAGAATTACCATAAGCTATACGGTACAAATTATACCAAAGCAGCTTTAGTAGCCGGTTTATGTGGTATACCATATATCCCCCCCACCACAAAATTAGAATCAATTCACAACCACCTGAAAAATCTCACCTGTATATCAGATATATTAAATAATAACGGTTATGAAACTTGGTTTGCAAAAAGTGCCGATCACAAATTCGCCTACACAGATTTATTTTATAAATCCCACGGGTATAGAAATATTATAGATGGATCAACACTCACCCAAAATTTAACAAAACAAGAAATAGCCCAAAATAAAAGTTCATATGGTGGATTGAGTGACAAATTACTATTCAGCCACATTTTAAATTTATTTCAAACCCAACAAATCCAAGAACCATTTTTATTTACCATGTTTACTGTAGACACCCACGTTCCGGGAACAGTATTACCCTATAATTGCAAAAAAATATTTGGGAATGTCCGCGATAATATTTTATGCTCTGATAAAGTCGTAACCGACTTCATCAACGAATTTAAACAAACACCCTATTGGGAAAACACTAGTATCGTGATTTTAGGAGATCACCCAATGTTTAAGCCTCTTTCAGTTCACTCTGATAAAGACTACAAACGTACCATATACAATGTATTTTTAAATCTGCCAAACAAATTGAAAATCAATCCTAAAAAAGCATATACCGCCTTGGATTTAGCTCCAAGTTATCTGGAAATATTAGGCATAAATCTCCCCAACCAAAGTTTTGGTTTAGGTCGCTCAATATTCTCCGACACCCCCTCCTTAATAACCCACAAAGACTACAACATAAAAACAGCAGTACGTCAAAAGTCGCAAGTATATCAAGACTTCAGCAAAACAACAATCCCTCAATTCTACCCGTATGAATTAGGCGCAGAAATCAATAACAATAACATAAAAACATATACTCAATATAGTGAAACAGTCCTAAATTATATTTTCATAAACAACCTAGGATTAAAATTATCATCTTCCCCCACAAAAGATTTAGAAATGGAGTTAACCCTAAACGCCATGTTATCCAGCGATCCCTGTTTAACAATAAAATTAAATACGGAAGTATTGGATGAAATTGAATTAGAAAAAAAATCCGGTCCCCAAACCATAAAAGTAATTTTACCCAAAGAAAGAATCAGTACTCCGGATTTAAATCTTGAATTCATCAACAACAACTTTCGTTCGGCTGTTAGTCAGAGTATAAACATCCAAAAACTAGTCATAAAAGAAATTCAATAACTTGGAAGATAAAATAAAACGATTATGTAAAAAAGAGAAACATTGAAAGAAGAAAAATGTTAAAGAGGATTATAGCGGTCATACTCATCACTTTATTTATCGTGAGCATCAATACGGCACAAGCTATCAGTTTCAGCCAAAAAACAAAATTAGTAAATCTGCGCGTTACACCGGAATATAAAACTCTATCCGCCGATACACAAAAAATAACTATCGTTGCCGAAGCTGATATTGAACAAGGTTGGCATTTATATTGGGATAATCCGGGAGATATTGGAGAACCGACAACATTATCTTTTTTTGAATCTCCCCATTATACGGAAATATCAAATGTACACTCTTCCCCATCAAAATCTGTTTACGAAGATATTATCACCTCATATATCTATACCAAAAAGATTTATTTCCGAAGCACTTTTGAGCTTAAAGATATAGAAGATTTACCGCGCTTACCTTTCAGAGCCGTACTATCTTATACAGCCTGTCGAGAATCATGTTTACCTGAAGAAATACACCTAAACTTTGCTTTGCCGATAAGCACCAAAGCCGAAGAAAATCCGACCTACTTAAATATAATGATGCAAGCAGAAAACACTTTTCCGCTAAGATTGAGCGCCAAAGCAAAACTAAATGAAAAGCACCTGGAAATAGAGTTGCAAGACAAGATTTTCGAAGATTGCGGAGAAGCGGAATTTGTCAGTCGTCACCCCAAAAAGGATGCTTTATCAGAGCTTCCCGAAACCAGCATAGCCACACACAATCAAATCAACGTAGACTTTTCAAATCAAGAACTACCTCCTGACTTTAAAGGAATTATTCTCTGTCCCGGACACGCTTATTATATAGAACCGAATACAGTAGAAAATCAGCCCATAAGCACTTCCCAAGATTTATCCCCAATCGCCCCCTCGCGTCCACAAACACCGCTCGACACTTCAGAAAATCAAGGATTATGGTACTATATTTTAACTGCATTCATTGCCGGCTTAATATTAAATTTAATGCCCTGCGTTTTACCAATATTAAGCCTAAAAGCGCTTTACCTGATACAAAACAAGCAACATACTAATATTTTTTCCGCATTATCCTATTTAAGCGGCGTTGTCTGTTCATTTTTGATTTTAGCCGGAATTTTGTTTTATTTAAGAGAAATCGGCAATGAACTGGGGTGGGGCTTTCAGTTGCAATCACCGCTTTTTAATGTGATTTTGCTACTGCTGTTTTTTATCATATTCTTAAACCTGATAGACAAGTTGCCTTTACCGGATACATTTGCAAATACTTTAAGCAAAATCGCCGGCAAGCAGAGTTTTCTGACCGGATTTTTCGCCGTCGTAATTGCTTGTCCATGCACAGGACCTTTTATGGGAGCGGCTTTGGGCTATGCAATAACCAAACCAGCATTGATATATTTTAGTATCTTTTTAGCCTTAAGTATCGGTTACGCCCTCCCCTACACCTTAATAGAGTTATTCCCGCGCTTTTTCTTAAAATATATACCCAAACCGGGCTATTGGATGATAACCTTAAAGCGTATTTTAGCTTTGCCTATATTATTAACTTGTGTTTGGCTAGGTTGGATTATCGCCAACCAAATCGCACCGGCGCAAGATAAAGCGGAAATCGCATGGGAAGCTTATGAACCGCAAAAAGTAGAAACCGCCATAAAAAACAATCAATCTGTGTTCATAAACTTTACCGCCAAATGGTGCCTTGTTTGCTTGCTTAACGATAAGAGCACGCTTTCCACACAAACTTTCAAAGATTTGGCAAAACAGAAAAACATCAAACTGTTCAAAGCTGATTGGACGAACAAAGATGAAGTTATCGGCGAAGCACTCAAGAGCTATAATCGCAACAGTATCCCGTTATATGTATATTATCCGCAAGGAAAGAGCAAACCTAAAATTTTACCTCAGATATTGACCACCGACATCATAAAGGAAGAGTTAAAATAGCTTCAAACATTTATGAATGAGGTAAAGCCTTAGCCTTAAGTTCATAAAGTTTATCCAAAGCCTCGCGCGGTGATAAACTATCGATATCAAGAGCTTTCAGTTCCAAAATAGCAGGATTTTCCGGCACTGGTTTCTCTTTTTCTTTGAGCGCTTCAAACAATGGCAAATCATCTTCAACGGCAGTCAAAACCTTATGTTGTTTTTCCTCTTCCAACAATTTCAATACCTGCTCAGCACGTTTCACCGTCAGAGAAGGAAGCCCCGCAAGCCTGGCCACATGAATACCGTAAGAACGGTCAGCCGCGCCCTCAATCACTTCATGCATAAAGACCACATCGCCGTTAAACTCTTTAATTTTCATACAATGCAGACTTAAGCCTTTGAGCTTATTATGAAGCTTTGTAAGTTCGTGATAATGCGTGGCAAAAATAGTACGACAACGATTAACTTCGGCCAATTGTTCCACGACCGCCCAAGCGATAGAAAGCCCATCAAATGTAGCCGTACCGCGTCCGATTTCATCTAAGATAACAAAGGAACGCTCATCAGCCCGATTAAGAATAGCGGCTGTTTCGACCATTTCGACCATAAAAGTCGAGCGTCCGCGAGCTAAATCATCACTAGCACCCACTCGAGAGAACACCTTATTAACCACGCCGATAACCGCACTTTTCGCCGGAACGAACGAGCCCATTTGCGCCATAATTGCAATAAGAGCGTTTTGTCGTAAGAACGTAGACTTACCTGCCATATTTGGACCGGTTAAGAGCCAAATGCGATCATCATCATGTTTAAGCACACAATCATTACCAACAAAACTCGTCCCATTTTCACGTTTAAGAGCCGCTTCGACCACCGGATGCCGTCCGTCAATCACTTCAAAGTCCAAACTATCGTTTAAGACCGGACGTACATAGTTATAATCGGCTGCCAATTCCGCCAACGCCGCATCCACATCAAATTTAGCCATAATTTCTGCGGAAAGGGCAATCATATCAGCCTGCACCAATGCACGTTGCGTTAATTCTTCAAACAGTTGCAACTCCACCGCCAACGCTTTTTCATCGGCAGAAAGAACCTCACTTTCCAAACGACAAAGTTCATCAGTAGTAAAGCGCACTGCATTTAAGACGGATTGACGATGAATAAACTTTTTATTTTCCAAAAGTTTATCGGCAAACTTAGCCGGTACTTCCACATAATAGCCAATAACCGAGTTATTTTTAATTTTAAGCACGGAAACACCGGTTTCTTGTGCATATTGTTCACGAAGTTGTTCACACTGCGCCGCACTATCACTGCGAATATGCCGCAAGTGATCCAGAGGCGGATAAGCACCTTCTTTAATAAAGTTTCCGTTTCTGGCCAATACGGGCAAATCCTCACGATTATCCAACAGCATATTGTCAATCGCATCCCAAAGCGAAGAATGATCAAAGAAGCTGTTTGCCAACTGAAACAATGCCTGTGGCGGCAAAGAATAAACCGTATCGGGCTGATAGTTTTGGAAATTAAGAATAATCTCTTTAACCATAGGCACCACTCTAAGCGTCGCGGCCAAATCATACAAATCCTTTGGTCCGCCTCTCCCCAAACTCAAACGTTGCAAAGCTCTTTTCATATCCAAGCACCGTCTGAGCGCATCACGTAAAGCAAAACGCACTTCCGGATTATCCACAAAAAAGGACACAGCATCAAGCCTATCGTTAATTTCCTTAACATTAAGTGACGGAGAAGCCAACCGTTCAGCCAACAAACGCCCTCCGACACCGGTAACCGTTCTATCTAAAACACGAAGCAGACTAACCCCACCCGCGGTTATCGGATAAAGCAATTCCAAGCTTTTACGCGTCGCCGCATCAATTTCCATAATTTCA
Organism: uncultured Alphaproteobacteria bacterium; assembly: GCA_949297415.1. Taxonomy (GTDB): domain Bacteria; phylum Pseudomonadota; class Alphaproteobacteria; order RF32; family CAG-239; genus CAG-267. Next base: position 7,661 of record CASFSV010000013.1, on the reverse strand, counting down.
GTTTCATGCACACGGCGCGGAGCTTCAATACGTGGCAACTTTCCTTTTTGCGTATTTTCGACATACTCAAACAAGACACCAGCAGCAACAGTTTCCGCTTTAGAAAAATCCCCAAAAGCATCTAAGGTCTGCACCTGATAAGCTTTAAGCAAAGCGCTCAAAGCACTATCGTAATTAAAACGCGCCTTAGGCCAAACCGAAAGTCTTTCACGATATTCCGCAAACAATGAAAAGAAATCCGGTAATTCAAGCAATCTGTCAGAAATAAGTAATTCCACCGGATCAAGTCTTGCCAAAGCGGTAGAAAGGATAGTATGAGCCGGAACATCTCCGATTTTGAGCGTCTGTAAGAAAAAAGCACCGGTAGAAATATCAAGCCAAGCAATACCGATATCGGTAGAACGCACATAAGCACAGGCGATAAAGTTATCGCGTTTTGCATCAAGAAGTGTATCTTCAGTCAGCGTCCCCGGCGTAACAAGGCGGACAACTTCACGTTTAACAATCGCTTTATAGCCGCGTTTTTTAGCCTCTTTCGGATCTTCGGTTTGCTCACAAATAGCAACTTTATAACCAAGTTTAATCAAGCGTGCGAGATAAATTTCATAAGCATGAAAAGGCACACCGCACATAGGAATTTCCTTACCGCTGGCAGATTTACTGCGGCTGGTCAGCGTCAACCCAAGAGCACCCGAAACCGTAATAGCATCTTCAAAAAACAATTCATAAAAATCGCCCATTCTGTAAAAGAGCAAATACTCGGGATGTTCTTTTTTAATTTCAATATATTGAGCCATTGCCGGTGTCATAGATTGGACATCATTATCTTGAAACGAAGCCATCCCATTCTTTTGCATTTTAGCGCGACTATCTTCTTTACAAGCGCAATTTTCGCTGACCTCTAAAATATTTTTCTCCGTAACTTCCGCAACATTATTAGATTGTTCTTTTAAACACGCCTCAACCACAGTACCAACTCTTTCAAAAACGACAAATCAAAAATTTTAAGATTAACGAATTCTAAACTCGAAACAAATTATAATACAACAACAACCGATAGTCCACGATAATTTTAGAGATATACTAATGATAAATCAAGATGACGAATTTTTAGGCGTTGACAAGAACTCCGGCTTTGCATTGCGCGTTATAATTTTATCAATCCCAGCCGGACTAATATTTTTGATATTAGGTTTATGCGACATATTATCAACACCGCTTGCGGCTTTATCATACGTTTGCATTTTATTTTTTAACACGGTATTTTTGATGCCGATATCGACCGAACTCCAACAAATCAAAAAGTATATATTAAGTCTATCGTCCGGTACAAGTGAAGAAAAAGAATTAAGCAATTTAACCGAAAAAGAAACGCGTGATTTAACAGCAGCGATTAACTCCATGCACAAATTTTGGGTAGCCAAAACCGGTACACTTGAAAACCGCACCTTATCGGATGCAGCTGTTTTAGATACACTTCCCGATCCATTGGTAATGATAAATCAAACCTACAATGTCATCGGAGCCAATTTAGCGGCACGCCGTTTGTTTGAAACAGATTTAAACGGTAAAGACATCAAAAACTTCATCTCCGATACAAAATTTAACAACACTCTATCCAAAGTATTAAATAATGAAAGCAAACAAGAAGAACTGAATTTATGCCTCAGCACTCAAAAAGAAAAACCGAAATTTTATGTACGCATCAGCACAATTCCATGGTTTGCCAAAGGAGAAATTGTCGCCGTCATCTCGTTTTATGATTTGCATAAAGCACTCCAATTAGAACAAATGCAACAAGATTTCGTCGCCAATGCCAGTCATGAGTTGCGTACGCCTTTATCCATCATTTCAGGATTTATAGAAACGCTGCAAACCACCGCCAAAGATGATGAAAAAGCACGTGAAAAATTTTTACATATCATGCAAGAACAAACCAGTTACATGTCCTCCTTAATAGAAAACTTGCTCTCTTTATCAAAAATAGAATTAAGCATCAATACGCCGCCTGAAGACAAAGTAAGCATCAACGGCATTATCCGAGAAATCAAGAGCGCTCTGGAAATAAAACTAAAAGAACACCATTTGGAATTAAGCACACGCTTTGCCCGTTTACCGCAAATTATCGCCGATGAGCACCAAATCACCCAAGTTCTGCAAAACTTAATGGACAATGCCGTAAAATATGCCACAGATAACAGTGTTATCTCGGTTATAACCGCCAAAGTCCCCGAGATTCCCAAAAATCGCTATTATGAGGTTTCTGAAGGAGAAGCCGTTGAAATCAGTATATCCAACAGCGGTGTGACAATCAGTAAAGAAGATTTAAATCGCCTAACCGAACGATTTTATCGTTTACAAGAACACAAAAACAAAAATATCAAAGGAACAGGGTTGGGATTATCTATTGCGTCGCAGATTATCAAACGTCACCGCGGCAATTTACTCATCACCTCCGAAAACGGTTTAACAACATTTAAGATTTATCTACCGCTTAAACTCTAAACCAAAAGGCAGACACTCTCTAGTGGGTATCTGCCTTAATTGTGAACAATTAAACTTTTGCTTTTCGAGCTTTTTTCCGTTGATAAGAAATACGGAATGGTGTCAATAAAACTCCGGCCACCAAAAGCAACGCCCAATAAAGTCCCCACGTTCTCAAAAGAACTTCTGGATAAATCTGACTTTTTTTGAGTGTATCCTCATTAAAGACGCAAGAACTGATAAAAATATTCTCTCTCACGCCGGAACGGTATCTACCATAACGATACACTTGCACTTTTTCTCCGACACGAAGCATTTCTTTTCTAAAAACATCTTTAGGATAAGAATAATAAACCGTCGTATTATCAACTACAAAGCGTTTTCCGCTAATTTCCGTAAGCGTACCCTCCCCCACTTTTTCAAGTTTTCGGTTAGGGTTCATCCAGATGACAGCAAACGCCGTCGCTCCCAAAAACAGAATCAAACCAATCATAATGTAATGATTGCTATTTGGACTAAACAACCAAAACGCCATCACCACAAAAGCTAACGCCACCAAAGTAATCAGTCGTTCCGAAACCAACAATTCTTTCCAATAATGTCGAGACAAGGCATCGTTAATAACTTTGGCATCTTGAATAGAAACCTTAGAGATAATGGGTTCATCACCGTTATCATAAACAAAACACTTATCCCCGACTTTCAAGCTATCAGAATAATGCAGCCAATGCAACGACAACCCATCAAACGTTCTTTTCGGCATCCAAATTCGAGAAACTTTGTCTTTATTGCTGACAATACTGACTGTAACAGCATCATAATCAACCTTTTCAATCACACCGCTGTCAATCAACTCATAGTCGGTCATAACAATGCGATTGCATGAAGTTATGAGCAAAACCGTTAATAATAACAAAAACTTTTTCATACTAATTATTTTTTGAAGTGAAACATAATAATCAAATAACTGCCGCAAAAATACCACAATATAAAAAGAATTCAAGCATAAAAGAAATTCCGTAGAAAACACGAAACTCTTATCGCATAAAAAAAGGCCGCCCGAAAAGAGCGGTCTTACAATCATCACTATTCAGCTTTACAAATAGCGTCTTGGATTAGCTTTATATGTCCCCAAGAAGTGGATACTTTCGGAATAAAATTTAAGCTCTTCAAAAGCTAATTTGAACTCACGAGATTCGGGATGTGCTTCAATTTCGATATAAAACTGAGCAGACACAAAATTACCACCGATAACATAACTTTCGATTTTGGTTAAGTTAACGCCGTTAGTAGCAAAACCGCCCAATGCTTTATAGAGTGCCGCCGGAATATTTTTCACATGAAAGACAAGCGAAGTAATAAATTTAGAACCATCATCTTTGGGCATAGATTTATTTTTATTCATCACCAAAAAGCGCGTTGTATTATTTTTTTCATTTTCGATATTTGGTGCCAAAATCTGCAACCCATAGATATTAGCTGCCAATTTAGAAGCGATTGCGGCTCTGGTTTTATCTTGCATTTCAACAATACGCTCGCAAGATTTCGCTGTATCAATACGAGAGAGAGCCTTAATAGAATGTTGTTTTAAGAACTCGGAACATTGTGCCAACGCTTGAGGATGAGAAGCCGCTGCTTCAATATCCTCGAGTTTCGCCCCCGGAAGCGCCAAAAGTTGATGTTCCACCCGCAAAAAGTGCTCTCCGATAATCGTCAAACCGGTTTTAGGCAAGAGAAAATGCACATCGGAAACACGACCGGCATTAGAATTTTCAACTGGAATAACGGCAAAATCAGCCTCACCGTTACTGACCAATTCCATAGCCTGTTCAAACGTATCACAAGGAATATAATCCGCCCCCGGAAAAAGCTCGGTACAAGCGATATGCGAATAAGCGCCGAGCGCCCCCTGAAAAGTAATTTTCTGCATTTTTCATATCCTCAAAAATAAAACTCAATTAGCAAAATCATAACAAAAAAAGCCCTACTGTCAAGTTAGAGTTTCTTGAAAAACAAAACATCACATAAAACAATGCAACGCTTAATTTAATTCCTCATTGATAATTTTAATATTGTCCTTTTTGCGCAAATTTCTCATACCACTTTGTCATCACATTCACAGCTTCATCACGACACTCTGCAATCGGTGTCGCGTAAACGCCGTCTTTAAGCATTTGGTATAAATCATCATCTTTAAAACCGATACGCGCCGCATCTTCACGAGTAGCCGCAAAATAGATATTTTGAATATTCGCCCACTTCGCCGTCATCAAACACATCGGGCACGGCTCACAACTTGTATAGAGCGAACAACCGCTTAAATCCCAAGTTCCCAGCGCCTGACAAGCCAAACGAATAGTATAAACTTCACCATGTGCGGACGGATCGTTATTAGCTAAAACATGATTAAACCCTTCGGCAATTTTTTTTCCACCTTTATAAATCACCGCGCCGAACGGTCCGCCCATCGGCACATCTGCACAAGCAAGAGAAGCCGCCGACATCTGAATAGCTTCTTTCATTGCCATAACATCTTGTTTTGTAATTTCGACCATCACAAACCTCTTTTTTTGATAACTTCACAAACATTTTAGAAGTATAAGAAAAACAAAAAAGAGTCAAGTTTCTAAACTCTATCTGCCCCCATCTTTAACCACAGAGTGTGGCATATGAATAGTAGACACCTTAGAACTATTATTTTTTACATCCGGATATTCAGCTTGATTTTTTCTTTGTTGCATAAAATCTAGTTGTTTTTGAACATTTTGCTTTAAAATATTCAAGTCTTCTGCAGTCCAAACTTTTTTAGAGCTTTTATCTGTCAAAAAAGCATCGCCACGCAAATTTTCTATCATCTGATTAGCAGAAGAAATAGCTTCATCTTTATTAATCACATCCCAATCAAATGATTTCAATTTCTTCGAAAACAGTCCCCATTTTTTATTGCTATTCAAAGAAGAATAGACCTTTTTCTCAGCCAATACATTATTTCTTCTCTCAATCATATATCCCCTTAATGCCGGATCAGATGTGCGATACAACTGCAAAAACTGTTGCCATCTATGATCATTTTGTGGAATAGGAAACAAAACATCTTTTCCATTTTTTTTAAGATGAAGATAAACATTATGCAATTTATTTTTCTGAGGAGAAAGCGCCGTTTCCAAATTTTGTTCCTTCCAATCATTCATTTTAATCTGATTACTACTTTTACCAACACGAGATTTCATTCCCTGTTCAATACTCCAATCGGAATATAAATATGTATCTTTAGCCGCTTCAAATTCATAAACAAAGCCAAAAGGAACAGCATTATTATTTTTTTCAGAAAAAGCCTCCAAAGAACAACCATACAAACTACTACAACCAGAATACATCATCGCCGTATCAATATCCGGCGTTGCGTAACTTAAAGTTTTCCCCTCTCTGGACGATAAAATCAAATAGGGCTGATCTCCCAAACTCCCCCCGCGATATAAATAAGCAAGTTTGTCTTTATTATCTTGTTCAAGTGTCTCCGTAGAAATCAACTTATCGCTACTCAAAGCCTCTTGAATCATATTATATTCAAATTCATATCCTAACTTTTGCCGAAGTTCTGCATATTCAGAAGGATTAGGATTATATTCACCCGGAATAATCTGTTGAGAAATAGGCGGATGTGATGTTGCTGCTGGTTCTGCCATTTGTTCAAAGCCAACAGAACTGCAGATTGAAAAATTAGCCGGAATAAATGAGTTTGTAACACGACCGTATTTTTCCAAATCCAGCCGTTTCAATTCCATAAAAGTATCTACGATTTTCTGAGCGGCTGGCAAAATCTTATCAGCTTGAAGTACGGGGGTTTGAATACCACTGGCAGTAACAACAGTTTTATTAGGCAAAACTGCCTCTTTAGAAAAACACGGAACCGCATCAATATCATGCTCACGCAAAACATCAACAGTTTGACGGATATTTTCATAATTAGATTGATTAACAAGTCGTATTCCTGAGTTCAAAAAGCGATCTGTCCCCAAGAAAACAGCTGCCGGAGTTTTAACTTCTTTTAATAAATCAAACAAATACTGATAATCTTGCATATTCTCTCTCCCTAACTCAAGAAATTATATCATAAATTCTCCGTTCAGGTCAACAAAATAAACCTTACCAATACTTAAAATCCCATAAAGAATTATCTTTGTAAAATCCATATAAAAACAAGATGCTTCACAATTCCTCCGTACCTTGCATGATTACTGCCCAATAACAAAAAGTGCGATCCTTACACCGCACTTATAATTTACAAGTCTTAAAGAGCTCACCCAATAAATTCTCTCCAACGCATCTAAATTTTCACGCCTTAAAGAAATAACTTCAAGCCATCTTTCAACACTTCTGGAACTTTTATTCCTTAAAGAACTTATTGGTTTTCGGGAATCCAAACGGAACCAAACGCCCGACTTGCGCCCGATGTCCCAGCCATGTAAGCAGCTCTTTTTCATTAGCCACACCGCCGGAACGATTATAACAAAAGCCGTCTTCTTCCTTGAAGATTTGGATATCAGACATTTTGCATCCCGCCTGATATTTCTGCAAACCAACACCACGACCACGCGCCATAGTTGGGATTTCTTCAAGCTTAAAGATAAGCAGTTTGCGGTTTTCACCAACAATAGCCACCATATCGCCGGTAATTTTCTTACAGAACGCCGCCGTTTCCCCTTCTGCCAAATTAAGGATTTTACGTCCGTTGCGTGTTTGCGCGATAATGTGGCTTTCATCAATCACAAAGCCGTGTCCGTAATCAGAAGCCACCACATATTTTGCTCCTTTTTCAAAAACAAACATAGCGCAAACATTATCCGTACCACCCAAATCAATCATCAAGCGCACCGGCTGTCCAAATCCACGCCCTGAAGGTATTTCGCTGGCATTGATATTAAAGAATTTGCCCGACGTATCAAACAAAATGATTTTGTCGGTTGTATAGGCATGAATAGCCAGTTGTAGCGCATCATCTTCCTTAAATTTGAAGTCATCATTAAGCGGCACAGACCCCTTCATACTTCTAATCCAACCTTTTTGCGAAAGAATAATGGTAATCGGCTCTTTTTCAACCATAACTTCAATCGGCACATCAACATCATCAGGCATATCGGCAAACTGACTGCGACGACGACCAAGCGGTGTCTTTT
>CASFSV010000012.1 GCA_949297415.1 uncultured Alphaproteobacteria bacterium | reverse complement strand
ATAATCTACGAATTCAGCATCACCTTTTTCAGCCAATACTTTTGTAATAGCTGCGGTCAATGTTGTTTTACCATGGTCTACGTGACCGATAGTACCAATATTGCAGTGTGGCTTACTGCGTTCAAACTTCTCTTTTGCCATGAATCTATACCCTAAAATATTGTGTTACGACGAGGTTAAGTATCAAAGGAGATTGAATGGAGCGGGTGAAGGGAATCGAACCCTCGTCATAAGCTTGGAAGGCTTCTGCTCTACCATTGAGCTACACCCGCTCAAACCAAAAAACCTGAAACAAAAACCTATAGTAAAAACGAAATTAACTGGTGGAGGGGGATGGATTCGAACCATCGTAGACGAAAGTCGACGGATTTACAGTCCGTTGCATTTGACCGCTCTGCCACCCCTCCGCTAAAATCGCTTTGCGAGGGAAAAAGAACAAAGTCTTTCAACCTGACAAAAGGAATAAGAACGTATTTTTACAATAAAGTCAATCTTTTTTTTCATTAAATCTTAAAGTTTTGTTGATACTCTGGAATTATTAAGTAAAAAGAGGAAGATACCATGAAAAAAAATATTTTAACGGAGCGCAGTAATCCGCGCACGCGCAATATAGACCTGATGACAACAGCAGAAATAATAAAATGTATCAATAAAGAAGATAAAAAAGTTGCCCAAGCCGTAGACAAAGCTCAAAAAGAAATTGTTCAAGCAGCTGATTGCATAACACAAAGCATTTTAAAAGGAGGAAGAGTCGCCTATTTCGGTGCAGGAACGAGCGGCAGATTAGGCGTGCTTGATGCCTCTGAATTATTACCAACCTACTCCCTTCCCTCACATATCATACAAGGATATATAGCCGGAGGCGATAGAGCTTTAAGATACGCTGCAGAACATGCCGAAGATAGTAAAGAATTTGCTCTGAGCGATTTAAATGCGTTTAACCCAACAACAAAAGACATCGTTATAGGAATATCAGCCTGTGGTAATCCCACATATGTTTTAACAATTTTGCAAGAAGCACAACAACGAGGAACCAAAACCATTGGTATAACCTGCAATCCCGAAGCTAAATTAAAAGAGTACAGCGATATTTGTATCACCGCCGTTGTCGGCCCAGAAGTTATCACTGGCTCAAGCCGAATGAAAGCAGGCACGGCACAAAAAATGATACTAAATATGCTCTCAACCACCGCCATGATAAAAATCGGCAAGACCTACGGAAATTTTATGATTGATGTCACACCGACCTGCAACAAATTAATCGACCGTAGTAACCATATTATTTCAAGCATCTGTAAGATTTCTATTGCCAAAGCCGATGAATATCGTATAAAAGCAGATAACAAAGTAAAAACAGCTTGCGTCATGTACAAAAAACAATGCACCAAAGAAGAAGCAGAAGATTTATTAAAACAGCAAGACGGAATTTTACGAAAGGTCATATAAAATGAAGAAATTCCACAAACAAAATACCACCACACCGGATAACAAAAACCAACCACTAATTATTTACGGTCGTCATGCCGTATTAAGCGCTTTAAGCAACCCAAAAAGAAAAATCCAAAAATTGCTGATTACCGCAGAAAACAGAACAGAAATAGAAAAACTATCTTCATCTGTTCCCTTTTCAATTGTAGATAAAAAAGATTTTAATAAAATACTCCCCGAGGATGCGGTACATCAAGGATTTGCTTTATATTGTAACCGACTGGAAAACTATGATATCGCCGACTTAATTGAAATGGCGGAAGATAAAAAGCGCTGTTGTATTCTAATATTAGATCAAGTAACCGATCCACAAAATATCGGCGCAATCATTCGCTCTTGTGCCGCATTTGATACATTAGGTTTAGTCGTTCAAGATAAAAATTCTCCCCTTGAATCCGGAGCGATGGATAAAGCCGCCGCCGGTACAATAGAATTTGTACCGATTGCACGAGTTATCAATTTAAGCCGAGCTATTGAAACTTTAAAAGAGAATGGTTTCTGGGTAATGGGAATGGACGGTTATGCCGATACGACCATAGATAAAATCAACAAAAACGGAAAAATTGCGATTGTTATGGGCTCAGAAGGTAAAGGAATGCGTCGCTTAGTTCAAGAAAACTGCGATTCTTCAGTTAAATTACCGATTTCATCCAATGTTGAGAGTTTAAATGTGTCAACAGCCGCCGCCATCACCTTATACGAATTAAGCAAAGAATAACCATACATAAACATATAAAAGGCTGCCAAATTGTAGGCAGCCCATTCAATTAGTTCAGATACCCCTATCAACGACTACCACGACTTTTTTTCTGTACAACATCGTGAATAACCGCATTAACTTCATCCAAATTCATCGTTTTATCCTGCTCTTTCTGCTTACGCAAAGCTTCTTCCGCTTGGGGGACTTCACGATTCTGAGTATGAATATCATAACGAAGATTTTGTGCTTCGGCCACTCTGTTCTTAATAGAATTAGTACCGCGTTCTACACTTTGCTTATACTCTTCTTCCTGTTTTCTCATAACTTCAGTTAATTCATCTCTATTGATCTCATCACGAATAACTTCTTCAGGAGCATCCAAAGGAGTCCTCCCCATAAGTTGATCCCAACTAAAATTCATTGTTTGATGAGGATGCTCATGCTGATAGACATACGCTTTTTCCAAAGTACTGGCTCGTCCTTCAGCGTCTCTTTTTTTCATCTCCTTATAAGCCTGAATATTCACATATGAAGTCACATAAGAATTTTTGCGACCATAACCATCATTAGGTCTTTCTTCGGGATGCAGATTAAAATATTTTTCAGCCGATTTATATATGTTGTCATAAATTCTATCTCTTCTTTGAGCACTTGCGTTATCATAAACGTCAACATCCGGCCCGTTATTAATTGGATACACGGTATATCCGTCAAATTTTCCTCCGGAATTTATTCCTGGTTCTCCTTCTGCCCATTGCTGACTCTGCAAATCAAATCTCAATTGATTTCCATATTCATCAACAAAACTAATTGGCTGTTCCATATATTTATCTTGCTCATCAATTTTAATTAAATTACCATGTTCATCCACATGATTTTTAACCATTTTAGCCATCCCTATTCTCCCAAAAATTACAATTATTTAATAGTATAGCACAAAAAAAAGCACCCTCGCAATGTTAAACTAAAAATTATAACGAACGCCCAGTCCGCCCTCAACACTGCTTTCCTTTTCTGCATTATGAGAAATCTGCGCTGCAATAGCGACATCACCATCTTTATAAATAGCTTCAGCAGTTGTCTTCAAACGATTTTTATCTTCATCATAAGCCTGAATGCCAAAATCGACCGGAGAACCGTCCATTCCCACTCTCAAATCTTTATATGGATCTAAAAATTCATGATAATACTTCGTTCCGATAGCCAGCATCAGCGAACGTTCTTTAGCCAACTGAATACGCTTACGCAATTTTAAGCCGACACCAGCTTCTAAAGAGATTGAACTATTGGATTGCAAATTAAGCCCATCATCTTCTTCCGCTTCACTCATAGAGCTTCCCTGTAAATTAAGCTCTGCTTCAGCAACAAGTTCTGCCACTTTCATATCGACGCTATACTCTGCATGGTTATATAAACCGTAATAAAAATCTAAAGTATCCGCTTCATACGTTCCCGACAAAGCATGGCGTTTGTAAGTTCCGTAACCAGCACCAACACTTGGCATTGTTAAGAATTGAAAACCACTATTTTGATATAAAATCGGCAAAAAGGCCATCAAAATTTTATTATCTCTTGAAGAAGAAGCTTCATCATATTCTGCATCGGCATAAGCCGCTCTCAACGTTCCACCGATACGCCAATTATGATTTAATTTCTCACCAAAACCGATATAAGGACTATATATATTATCTGCATAACCGCTTAATTCGCCATGAGCATCTTTACCTGTTCTATAAAAATCCATACCAAAATAAGAGCCGTCTAATCCATCTTCAAGAATACGGTTTTGTTCTTGTTCATTCATGCCGCGCAAGACCGCCATATTCTCTCTTGGAAGATTAGCATAGAAATTTTTACCACTTTCGACTTCTGTAGCATAATCAAAATCTTCTTTATTCCCAGCCCCTTTAATTGCATCAAACAATTTTTCATTATTTTGCAATCCGTAATTTGTTTCAAAGAAATCAGCCAATTCTTTATCATCCATAATTTCTTCAAATTCTTTACGATTAAGTTCGACATCAGTTACGTCATTTTCGGTTTTAGTCGTTGCATCAAACATATACGAACCGGAAGTTACATTAAGCCCTTCGTTTTTGCCGATAAAAGAATTTTTATTTACATAAGTATCTTCAAATCCGCCCATAACAATATCACTGCTGGCAATGACATCCCCTTTAAAACTATCCGCAGTATAAGATCCACCTTTTGCAATAACATACGAACCAGTTTCATCGGTTTTCATATCATCAAAGTTAATATCATTACCGGTCATATCAACTGTACCAGAATTTATAAACGAACCATTTTCTCCTACATAAATCAAGTTTTGAGAAGCAGAAGAGGTTTGTTTTGACGCATCAACACAGTTGCCTGTTCCGCTGACAGAACCATTATTAGAACAAGCACCACCAGCACCGCTGCTATATGTAATCGTACCGGCATTTGTAAAGCCGCCACTATCAATTTTAACACCATACCCTTGCCCGGAAAGAGTAATATTTCCTGTGTTAATACCAGTACCATTCATAACATAAACACCGTTACCATTGCCAACAGTAATATCACCGCTATTACTAAACAATCCCCCATCGGTAACAACTGCTCCGTTTCCTGTACTGATAGTAATTGTTCCTGTATTAGTACCACTACCGTAAACACCTGTACCATTAGTAATCGTAATACTACCCTCATTAGTTATATCGATTCCGCCAATGCCTGAACCACCTTCAATAGTACCAGCATTAACCCCTCCCATAATACCATAACTTTCATTACCACTAAGAGTAATTGTGCCAGAATTTTTTCCGTTTTGCAAACCATAAGCATTACTTCCGGAAACGATGACTTCACCAGCATTTTCACCACCTACCATACCAATACCATTACTCCCGACAGAGATTGTTCCTGTTTGTGTAACTTCATCACCACCATAATTATAAATTCCATACGCATATTCTTCACCGGCTACACAATCAGGACAAGAAACACTAACAGAACCTGTATTAGTAAAATTAGCACCACCTGCAATCAATACACCAATATTACCGGCTCCCGAAACGGAAATTACTCCGCTATTTAGACCTTCTGTATTCAACCCCAACGTTTTACCTGTCAAATACATACCAACGCCTGACTGAACCTGAATAGTACCATAATTATCAGCCTTTGAATACTGATTAGCGTACATCCCGACACCGGAATTAACCGTAAAATCGCCCAATTTAACTTTAGTATCTCCCCCATCAACCACAATAGTTCCTGCATTATCATTCTGTATAACAGTTCCATTACCAGACCCTTTCAAAGCTATACCGTTACCATTTTGCACATAAATTGTACCGGAGTTAGCCGCTGAAGCTTGGTCAGAAACGATAATCGGAGATGCTCCTGCAGTAGCATAAACTGTACCATAATTAATTAACTGAGTTCCGGAGTTTGAACCTAACATCAAATAAGAATCTTCACCTTTAGCATATACTGTAGAATCAGAAGAAAGAGATAAAATCCCACCCTTAGTAGCTTTACCGACAATAAAATCTTCAACTTCAAAACCATCGGGATATGTTAACTCATAACTTGCACCGTTATTAACCCAAAAATACGTAATATCGCTATATTGAGAATCATGATAAATATTCCCTTCAACCTCCAAATGAGCCGTATTTCCATCTAAGATAAAACCGGTTGCCCCATCAGCTTGCAAATAAATTGTTCCATAATTATAAGCCGTACCATCTTTAATATACATACCGGCTGAATTATCACCTGTAACATAAATAGAGTTAACACTATCAGACGGTGCATCATATCGTCCGTTAAAAATACTGCCCGTTTCGTTTGTAACAGCCATACCATAACCGTATAAACCATTAACGTAAATACTACCAAAATTTGTAGCAGCCGCCCCACCGGTAGAATCATTACGAATTCCTATAGAATTTGTTGCATTAACAACAATATTTCCATAGTTATTTGCATAAGCTTCAGCCGTTGCCGTAGAATCCAACCACATTCCGACATTAAATTGTGAAAAATCTCTATCAAACATTTCAAGAGTAATATTTTCATTGTTGACAGCTGCTCCCTGTTTAGATACTTGAACTGCAGCCGTACCGTAAGTACCGCCATAATCAACATTTTTATCAAACTGCTCACCAATGACCATATCACCTTCATTGACAAATAACTGTTTAGTTGAAGTATCATCACCTGAAACTGTAACCGCCGAAGCCGCAACATTCGCCGCAACATTTAATCCGACAGTATCCCTAGTACCGCTCGGTTTAGTAAAAGTATCGCTATTTCCAACCTTATAAACAATAGAACCATTATTATACGCCGAAGAAAAACTACCACCAAAAACTTTAGAATTAGTCGCTTTATTGGAAATATAGATACTACCATCGTTTATCATCTCAACCGAACCAGCAAACGCATTATAAATAGCCGTAGATTCTTCGGAATAAACATTGATAATACCTTTATTTTGTAGCAACACTTCATCAGTTTTATCTTCACCAGCCGCATATAGGCCATAATTATTGTTATAACGAGATTGTCCATTTTCGACGCCCAAATTAATAACGCCATAATTAACAACATCACCACCGGCAAATGAAGCCATAGCGTAACCATTACTGGTCTGCATATCAATCAAACCGTAATTAGACAATTTCGGACTTTTCCAATCATACACACGAGTTTGTGAACCTTCACCTTTAGCCGCCAACATTCCGTATGAAACGCCACCAGAATTAGCTTCATTCACAATACGAATTGTCCCTCCGGTATCAGAACCAATCCCACGATAAATAGCATCAGCACTACCATTAGTCAGTTCCGCCCCATGAACAGAAAGCATACCTGCTGCTACATCTGTTCCTGCACTCATAGTTGTTGAAGTCAAATCAATTTTAATATTACCGCGATTAAGAGCCTCAGTCGCAGCATCAGCACGAATACCGATAAGACCTCCTTTTCCTAATTTTAAGGCCTCATCAGCAAGTTGATAACTTCCTTGGTATGACAAATTAATGTTACCATAGTTACTTAACTTCATCTGCTCAGCTAAAGCCGGATTACTGGTTCCTTCTAAAAACTTATCATCAATATAACTCCCCATACCGATAAGGCTGACCGCCACATCTGTCGCACTATTATAGCCGGCACTAAGTTGAATATTACCATAATTATCGGCAGAAACAGTACTTCCGCTTAAATTTGTACCAGTATAAAGGTCAAATAAAACCATTCCCAACATTGTACCGGAATTATTTTGTAAAACCTCTTCCTCACCGGTATCCTCGCCCGTTTCATCACTGGTATCTACGGTTGTACCATCTTGAACATCATCAGTTTGAGATGAAGAACCCGTATTATCAATTACGGTTGTTCCAGTAATATCTCCGTAATTAACAATTTTGGCACCGGTATCACCATACATACCTATAACAGCATGTTTATCGCTGTTACCTTTAAACGAAATATCAATTTTTCCATTTACACCATCACTTTCCCCTTCGGGAGAGTTAATAACTTGCCCACCATTACTGGCAACCAAACCGATTGCACCATTCGTTGCCTCAATTTTAATATAGCCGTTATTAAGTGCTTTAGAACCTTCTCCGTAAACCGAAGCCCCAACCGTTGCATCACTAAGAGATAATGTACCGCCGAACAAATTATTAAAATAAGCCCCGTCAGAAACTGAAACGTAAGAAAGCAAATAATCAGAATTAGTTAAGACATTAGGAAGCAACTGAATTTTATCCAAATAAGCAGCTGCATCAGGATTTTGAACAATACGATCAATATTATTTTCCAATCCACCTGTATCAATAGCTTGTTTATAATTAGTAATTTTCGTCGCTAAGCCATCATTAGGCACCGTCGGTGCAATGGTATCATCTTCAGGAGGCGTATAACCGCTTCCGCCACCGCTAAATGCCAAAATTCCCCCACCTACAACAGCAGCACCACCTAAAATCCAAGGCCACCAACTCTCCTCTTCTTCGTTATAGTATAAAGATTCCTCATTACCGACAATCTTATCGGTCTGAGCTATTTTGCCCCCTTGGAGAAATTCACGATATTGTTGACTAATTTCATAAGTACACCCATGACGAGGATTAGCCCCACTCATGCGAAACGAATTATATGCAATATAATCTTTACGTTTAATAGCAATACAAAGTCCGGTATCACCATTCGGATTAACAGCGTCAATATTTAAGCCGCGATTAACTGCCTCACGCAAGATTCCCACTTTACCTTTACTGGCCAAGTAATACATTTTATTAAAATCGCGTGGAGACAAGCGCCCACCGATAGCATAAGCACTATCGGACACAAAAAGAGCAGTCAAAACTACTGCAAAAGAATAAAAAGAGGCGCTAAACTTCATTATATAAACCATAAAACAATTGCTTTAAAGCGATTCTACAAGAAAGTTTATTAACAAAGCGTATATTTCTATAAAATTATAACCAATTATCATAAAATCACATAAACACAAAAAAAGGTTTCCACCCAAGACAGAAACCTTTTCTTCAAAATACGAACATATTCACAAATTAATACGAATAATCCGCATTTTCTCGGCGATTACTCTGAGACACATAAGCATTACCGGCACCAGCATCTTTACCTTCTACTTCCAAATGTGGATTGACATACGCCGTTGAACCTTTTTCATAAAAATAAAAATCCCGTCTTAACCGTGTCTGGTCACGAATAGAAAGAGAATTCCACTCTTGCTCAGTCAACCCATAAGGATAAACATTTTGCGAACCGGAACATGCCGACAATAAAAACAGCAACAATAACAGACCTGTTTTTTTCATAATCAATCTCCATAAATCACAAACATAGGGATTTTTATAAGTTACAATGAATTGTTTTTCAAGCAAATATTTTACACCACCCATAAAGCTTAAATTATATTTTGAGCAACTGTGTCACAAAAGCCTCAACATAATCCTTTCTACGATTTTGATAATCGAGATAATAAGCGTGTTCCCAAACATCGACATTAAGAAGCGGTTTATAGCCTAAAACCAGAGGTGTATCACCATTTCGAGTAGCCAAAACAGAAAGTTTTCCGCCCGCACCTTCTACAAGCCAAATCCATCCGCTGCCGAAAAATTTAACAGCTTCGTCAATAATTTTCTGCCGCAAAGCATCTCTTGTTTCAAAATGTTCTTTAATTTTAGTTTCTAATTCAGCATCAATGCGTTCGCCAAAACCAATTGAATTCCAATAAACATTATGGTTAAACACCTGTCCGGCATTATTATACAAAGCTAAATACTCCGGCTTATCAAAAGTCCTCTCAATAATTTCCTCCAAAGACATATTCTGAAATTCCGTTCCAGCGATTAACTCATTAACTTTATCAACATAAGCCTGATGATGTTTCGCATAGTGAAAGCTGATTGTCTCAGCAGAAACAACTGGAGCCAAAGCATTATCTTTAAAGGGCAATTTCATCAATTCAAACATATTTTCCTCCAAAATAAGAACTACCCCTTTTATAATAACCTCTAAATATTTATTTTAAATAGGAGTTTTAAGTTTGTTAATAATTATTAACAGGGTATAAACAAAGATTCACAAATAAAATTTATGTATTATGATGAAAACAAACAATAAACAAAACGGAGAGGAAAAATGAGAGTTTTACTAATAGAAGACGACTATGCTGTTTCTCAAAGCGTTGAAACAATCCTCAAAAAAGAAGGCATGGTCGTAGATACAACCGATGACGGCGAAGACGGATTAGACTGCGGCAAATTATACGATTACGACATCATCATCTTGGATTTAAATTTACCTGGGATGAATGGATATGAAGTATTAAAGAGCCTGCGCAATGCAAAAGTAACCACTCCGGTATTGATTTTATCAGGTTTATACGAACCGGATAAAAAAGTAAAAGGTTTAGGCTATGGTGCTGATGACTATTTAACCAAACCGTTTGATAAAAATGAATTATTGGCGCGTATTCAAGCGATTGTTCGTCGTTCAAAAGGCCATTCAAACTCCATCATCCAAACTGGGCTTGTTGAAGTAAACTTAGATACGCAGACGGTAAGTGTTGCCGGCAAGGATTTACATTTAACCGGCAAAGAATATGGCATTATGGAATTGTTATCATTGCGTAAAGGTTCAACCTTAAACAAAGAACAATTCTTAAATCATTTATACGGTGGAATTGATGAACCTGAATTAAAGATTATTGATGTATTCATCTGTAAATTGCGTAAAAAGCTGGAAAAAGCATCCGGCGGCAAGAACTATATTGAAACTGTATGGGGCAGAGGTTATATATTAAAAGACCCTGATGAACATAAATAGTTTCAATAAAAAAGATTAAGAGGCGGTTGCTCCCACATTAGACCGCCTCTTAATTTTTTATATCAATGACAAAATAAAAAAGCAAGTTTAAAAAAGTGGGGAATATCCCTATAATTTTTAAGATTTCTCCTAAAAATTAACCTTAATGCCCAGCCCAAATTCTTCATCATCATGATAATCGGAATTAAACATTTTATATCCGGCATAAAGCATCACATCTCGTGTTAAACCATAAGCACCTTCCACTTGATATGTCTGCCCGCGTGCCGTATCGCTAGTTGTAAAATTCTGCATTGCATTGAGATTAAGACGTATTTTTCCGGAATTATAATAAACGCCGCCCTTAAAACCAATTCCCAAATAACCGTTATCATACAAACCACCACCATACGCCACATTTGGCACACTCATCGCATACAACAGTGTATTTTTAGTCAATGCGTAACTTTGCCCCACACCTGTTTCTAAAACCATAGCACCACTGTCATCTCCGGCTCTGGCATCAAACAATTCTCTATAACCAAACTTAATGTCATAAGACAACGGTGCAAACATCGCATCCGCTCCGGCAAGAGATTTAATACTCAAAAGATTAAGCTCTTGCAACACCCACTTATCGCGAGAGTCATAATGGCGCAATTTTCCATCCAACAAATTAATCTCAGCTCCAAAAAGTAACCCATAACTATCATCCAACAAAGAATTATAAACCGGTTTGAAACTGATTTCCTGAAAATTCTCACCATTTCGATTACCAAACATCAAAGCAAACTGTTTAGCTTTATGGGCATCGACCGGATTCTCCCCCTTTTTAAGTTCATCAAAATATTGTCGTTGATTAGCAATTTTACTCCGTGCCATAAGAAGTTTCAGACTTTTTTTGCGATAGTCGGCTAATTCCAAATCACCATCCACATATTTATACTGCACATACTGATATGCTGTTTCTAAAACATCTGCTTGCTCTTCTTCATTAAGACTTGATAAATCAATTTTATTATCGTGAATAATATCAATAAAAGTATCATACTGCCGAGCGTTCATTTGTTCAGCGCGATATTTTAATTTGGATTGACGTGACGGACGATAATTAACATTTTTCACAAAATCAGGAATTTCATTAACGGCCTTAAGCGTCGCCAAAGGAACAGTATAACCACCAAATCGCTGACTAATTTGCAAATCGGGACGCACTGCATCTAACATAAGCAACAAAACATAAGAACAATTACGAGATAAGAAATAATAGCGAATTTTTGCACGTTGCATTTCCCACATATGCGCGGTAAAGAGCTCCAACTCCGCATCAGACAAGTTTAGTTCATATTCCCAAATATCACGATTCTCAATATTGTTGTAGAGATTTATCACGTCGTAGTAAGGTTTAATACCAAAAGTCCCATAATATCCGCCCCAAAGCCCTTTAAGAGCATAGAGTACGCCTGTTTCATCACCGGTATCCGCCCCAAAATTTGCCCCATGAGCCAGAAGTTGCGTACCTTTACGATTTGTATCAATACGAAATAGTGTATGCCCAAACAAAGAAGACGGATTACTCATATATGCGTTGGTAAACAACATCGTAACAGATTTGGGCTGAACATCAGCCAAAAATTTCTGATAATCTTTACAGTCATCTAATGAACCGTTGACTAAACCTTTTCTTTGCAAATATAAAAAGCGCGCCGGAAATGCACACTTTTCCTGATTGCCTGACTGATTAAAAATGCGCACGGCCGATACAAACTCTTCCTTTGGATTTGCACGTCCATTGGAGCTTAAAAAGAATTCATCATTTTCCACAAAAGACAGATAAGCATCTCCATTTTTTTGATAATGCAGCAAATTTAACCATCCTTGATTAAGAGCCTCATCTCGAACAGTTTCAGAAACATCTGCCTGTGCCTCAAAATTAGAAATAAACAAAGCCCCAACGGTTAAAAAAAACAGAAACAACCAACGCATCAATAAAACCAATCGCAAATGGAAATCATAGATATAAAAAAGGCGCGAAGAAGAAAATCTTTCGCGCCCTCTAAGATAGAATTAAGCCTGTGCCAATTCCATAATTTTAAGTGTCAAATCAACAGCTTCAACATTTTCATCTGTAAAGAGATAAGCAAAATTCTGTTGAGCTTTAGCACCCAATTCAGCGCTATCAACTTCAAGCAAACCAGCGATTGTATCAATAGTTTCGCCTTTACCTGCAGAAGCATCCATAGCAAATTGTTCCATATTATTTTCGATAACAGCCAAAACCAATTTACCCGTACCACCAGTAACACGACCGTTTGGATCACAACCAGAAGTACCCAAAGTAACACCGATAGTATTCAAGAAAATACCATTAGTTGTCATAGCCAAAACCTGAGGGATAATACCGGATTGCCCTCTCCAAGCCATAGAGCCCAAACCGCAACCACCGGTAGAGTCAATAGCCTTAGCTGGAGAAACTGCAAACAAAGCAGCCGCAAAAACCGCACTCAATAACAAATTTTTTTTCATCAAAATTCTCCTAATTAAATAATACAAGAAAAGTGTAACACGACAAAAGCGGTTGTATAGCACAAAGTTTAACTAATCAACATCAAAAACGTCTTCGCACAATCAACCATCTTCGTCTATTTATGTAACAAAAACAAACCATTAAACAAACTTTACCCCACAGTTTCCTCCACACATAACAAAATTTTACTTGATTTTTTATTTACTTCATGCTATATAAAGAATACATAAAAGCAAAGAAGTCGGCTGGCACCTTAAAGGTGGCAGTCAAATTTTTTCAAACTTTTCGATTAACAAGCTCATCCGCCTAATAAAGGCGGAGAGGATATTTTTAGGAGAAACAAAATGGATAAATTTCCACTGACCAAAAAAGGATTTTTACGGTTAGAGCAAGAACTCAAAACCTTGAAAGGTGTTGAGCGGCCTAATGTAATTGCCGCAATCGCCGAGGCACGTTCGCATGGCGATTTATCAGAAAACGCAGAATATTCTGCTGCTAAAGAAAAACAAGGCTTTATTGAAGGCAGAATACAAGAATTAGAAGCAGTAATCAGCCGCGCCCAAGTCATTGACCCAACAGAAATGGGGGGAAATGTCATACGTTTTGGTGCAACAGTTTCGGTAGTTGATGTAGATACCGATGCAGAAAATTGCTATCAAATCGTCGGCGATTATGAAGCAGATATAAATGAAAATAAAATATCATTATCTTCTCCGTTAGCCAAAGCTTTAATCGGAAAAGAAGTTGGCGATGAAGTTGTGTATATGGCTCCTGGTGGTAAAAAAACTTTTGAAGTATTAGAAGTTTCGTATATCTAAAAAAGCCAAATATAAGCCCTATATAAAAAAACCGGAAACACATTCCGGTTTTTTTAATATAAGGAGAAGCAAATGAAAACAGAACCAAATCAATTTAAATACCATTATAATTATAAAAACAAATGCGATTGCGCTGACGATGATAACTGCGGATGCAGTTATCCCAATAATATGGCACACAATTTTAGCATAGACGAAACATTTTCTGAAGACAGCATTACAATAGCCAAAATCGGGGAAACCGCGCCAAATTTCACCGCGCCGGCAATTTTAGCAGACAACACTTTACAAGAAAATTTTAATTTATACAATGAAAGCCGAGAAAAAACTGCCGTTTTATTTTTCTACCCTGAAGACTTTAGTTTCACTTGTCCCTCAGAACTTTTAATGTTCAACAAAGAAATAAATGCCTTTTACAAAAGAGAAGCCGTTGTTATTGGAATTTCAACCGATTCTATAAATTCGCATTACAGTTGGAAAGAGCTCCCACCGGAAAAAGACGGTATTTCAGACATTATATTTCCATTAGTTTCCGACTTTGATAAAAAAATCAGTCGCAGCTATGGCGTCTTAAATAAAAAACAAACAGCCATGCGAGCAACCGTAATTATAGACAGCAAACATACTGTACGCCACATCAGTTTAAATGACAATAAGATATGGAGAGCTCCAGAAGAAACTTTGCGTATTATAGATATTTTAAATCAGAAAAATGATAATTTAACCTCATGTCCAATAGGATGGAAACAGAACTTCTTCTTTGAACGCCCAACACAAGAAACCATATCAGAAATGTTTAACCATCCACGCATTTATTAGAAAAAAACAAAACATTGACCAAAAATTAACACTCCAATAGGTATAACAAAAGAAAAACTCTCTTATTGGAGCAACTATAATGAGACAATTATATCCGATACTACTACTAACCATATCAAACATTTTTATGACCTTTGCTTGGTACGGACACTTAAAATTTAAATCAACGGCACTTTGGATTGTCATTTTAGCCAGCTGGGGAATTGCCTTTTTTGAATATTGTTTTCAAGTCCTGCTAATCAGATTGGTCACGACTATTTTAGCGCCGCCCAATTAAAGATAATGCAAGAAGCCATTACGATTGTTGTCTTTTGCATTTTTTCAATGCTGTATTTAAAAGAAGAATTAAAATGGAATTATGTACTCGGATTTGCCCTAATATTATTGGCTGTTTTTTTCGTCTTCAAAAAATGGGATTAATCAATAAAACGCAATCCCAAAATTCAACAAACACCAATAGCATTAAAATTTAAAGAAGCTTTACGAAAAAATTTAAGTACTGATAATATATCAAACAAAAAAATAGCAAAACGAACCATTTACTAATACCTAAATCTTGCCTACCTCTTACCAAGAATAATTAATAAACTTCTCGCTGGGATCTTAACCATTAACCTTCAAACGCTTTTCAAAATCACCTCTAAAAACCTGAGCTTTGACGAACAGGAAAAGATGTTAAAGATTTAAAAGTTCACATAAATTTTCCAGACTAACAATATTTACCCCATAATCTTTTTGTAACCATTTCCTATTAGCAGGAGATAAAATTGAATCAGAACCACAATTTTTACCTTCATCTTCAGTACAAAAATAATCAATATCATGACCATAGCATATTGCAACAGAATCTCCATCTGCCCATTCTGCTACTGCTTTAGCTACAGCTTTAGTTGTCGCCTTATCTATCCCTTTAATCCAAAATTCAGGACACGTCGCATATGAAGCACCCAAATTCTTTATTCTTCCCATCCCTAACCCTTTAGATTCTATCTGAGTTGCTAACTTAGCTGTTTTTTCATGGTGTTTATTGTATAATTTTTCATCATCTAACTCATTAACAAAATACTCTTCAGAAATTGCACTTTTAACACCAGCTATTCTCGGAAATTTAATAATTTTAATTCCAAGTTTTCTGGCCTCTTCTAAATATTTTATTCTATTATGGTCTAACTTGGGTATGTTACGCTGTTCGGGACTGATTGTTATTGATATACATATTGTTCCATCATCTCGTACTTTTTCTTCTACAGTACTTTGAGGAGAATATTTACTCAAATATTCTTTTCGATGTTTTTTCTCTATACTTTCCAAGGTAAATATCGTTTCACTTAGAAAACCTGTTATTTTTCGTTCAACTAATGCAGTATGAATTTTCTGTAAATAAATAATATTTTTATCTTCAGAATATTCATTCGGTGTTAAAACTCGCCGATAAGTATTGGTGTCAAAAATAACTGTTGTCATTCTATTTCCTTTCTTCCACTAAGTGACTCTGCAAAAATCGGCAATGTATGTAACTGCTGGAAATTTTGCGTTTTTTGATTTTAAATAAGCTTACCATAGTCAATTTAGCAAAGTCAACCGCCAGCAAAGCCCGCAATACCGCCAGACACGAAAAAAGACGCTGTTTTGAAGCATCCTTTAAAATAAAATGGCGGACAGAGTGGGATTCGAACCCACGGTACCCTTTGGGGGTACACACGATTTCCAATCGTGCACCTTCGGCCTCTCGGTCATCTGTCCGTGTCGGGATATGTATAACGTTTTTTAGGATATTGCAAGAACTTTTTTTATTTTTATTCAAAACGTATCTATCACACCTAGCCTTCAGGATAACCGATAACCTGATTCATAATAACAAATTCGTCTCTATCAAGATGCAACTTATCTTTCAATTCATCTTTATCAATATAGGCTCGAACAATCGTATTTAAGCCTTTACTGGTTGCATATAAATAAACATTTTGTGCAGCAGCTCCGGCATGAAAAGAAGAATACTCTTTATCACTTCCCGTATAAATCAAATTAAGTGGTGCATTTTTAACAAAATCTTGCTTAGCAATATATGTACTGATTTCCTCATCGCTAACTTTGACCAAAGAATTTGCGTTAGCATCATATGACCATATTGAGTTTTGATAAACCACAAAAACTTTCAAATTTTGTTTATTCATAGCCGTAGGCACGGTTCTGGTACCTTTTTTATTGATACCGAAAGAAGCCCATAATATATCACTTAAAGTCTGTTCACTGATATCTTTATTTGAATATTCCCTTGAAGAATGACGATTATCAATCAACTGCATCAATTCCGAACTTTTATCTGGTTGCGGCAATTGCATAATTTCTTCCGCTTGCACACTTAATGGTGCACCAACTGAAAACAACATCAAAAACAACTTACGCCACATAACACATCTCCTATAAACAACATATAGTTATTTATAGGCATACGATAATTTAAATTCCGTTAAAATAACCAGATATTTTACTCACGGCTTCCCCGCCCTAAATTGATATTCAGCGGTACATATTTTTCGTCTGAAGACGGTCTTTCACGTCCTTGTTGCTGTTCTTCTAGCATTTTTTGTTTACGCTCTTCAATATTTTTACGTTGTTCTTCATTATAAGCCTTACGTTCTTCATCAATACGTTGAGCATGGAATTCCTTAGCCTTTTCAAAAATAACTTCATCTTTTTCTTCGGGTTTTTTAGCGATAACATTTTTAACCTTCAAAAACGCCTTAACGAGTTGATCAGTACTAATGCTGTTTTTAGTTAAATCAATCCACCCTGTAAAATGTCCATTACTTAAGAACTCGGTAAAATCTATGTAAAAGCGTTTTGCTTTCTTTTTATTTTTCGGAGCTAAAATTTTCTTCAACTCATCTGCACTGGGAACTCGCCCCAAAGCTTGAGCAATTTGTTGAGGCGTAATAATACACTCACTCAAATCAAGCTCCATAATATTAACCCCTGTAAAATCAAGGCCAGTAAAATCAACGCCGCGCAAATTAACCTGCCGTAAATCAATTCTGGTTAAATCCAGCAAAGAAAGATTAATTCTTCGCAAATTTAACTTATGAGGATAATAAATTGCCAAATACTCAACCAAAGCCTGCAATTCTTCAATAGCCAATTCATCCATACGGATATCAATCAAGATAGCATCTTCGATATCGGCATCGCGAAGAATAACGCCTTCCATGTTAGCGCCGGTAAAGTTAGTCCCCCTTAATTTAGCTCCTGCAAAAATAGAGTCGCTTAAATCCGCACCGGATAAATCTGCACCAGACAAGTCTGCACCGGTGAAGTCTGTACCAGCTAATGTAGCCCCTTTAAAGTTCGCATCTTGTAAATTAGCAGCAGAAAAATCGGCATGAGATAAATCTTGACCGGAAAAATCCATACCCACCATGTTTTGCCCGACATGATATTCGCCATCCGCTAAATTTTTCCGCCGCCCGTTCAAGTCATCATATTTACTGATTTCATCTGCGATTGAATGCCACGAGTGGCTGAATTCATAAAGTTTTGCTTCAACTTCACCTTCCACCACATGACCGGAAAGAGTTGCCTCCAACTCTTGTTCCATCATTTCGCGCACTTGCCCTAACTGAGCATAATACGCACGCAACTTTTCCATACGAGGAGAAACCGGCTTTTCTTTTACCACTGAAACAACTGGTTGAAATTCAACATTTGGAGCAACACTTACCGCATCAGAAACATTTATTGTTTCTTCCTTAACAACACCATCATCATCAGAAAGATTTGCCACGCTTCCAGGACGAGCTCCAGCAAAATCAGTTGTATCTAAATCGTCAGAATGCTCCATAAAGTTTCATCCTCAATCAAAAAACTGAGAATATAGTACACTACTTTCTACAAAAACTCAAGCACCAATTAAATAAACAGGTCTTTTCTTATACAAGAACCAACAAAATACCACTCCCGGAAGAGTTAAAAGTGCACTAATCATAAAAAATTCCGGCCAAGATGTTTGATCTAAAACCCAACCGGAAGTTGACGCAAAAATATCTCGAGCAAATCCGGGAAGAGAAGATAAAAGAGCATATTGCGTTGCCGTATGGCCTTTATGACACAAGACCGACATAAAAGCGATAATTGCGGTTGTAGCCATACCGGAAGAAAGATTTTCCAAAGAAATCGTAAACATCAAAAACCAAATATCATGCCCAATATAATAAAGAGGGATATAAAGAGCCGTAGTCAAACCTTGCACAAAAGCAAAAATCAACAGACCTTTCAAGAGTCCAACTTTAGTTAAGAAGTATCCTCCCAACAATCCGCCAATAATCGTTGCCGCCATACCGTACAATTTAGAAATATAAGCAATTTCTGATTTAGTGAATCCTAAATCGTCATAAAAAGGGTAAGCCATCGGCGCAAAATAAGCATCACTTAAACGGTAACAAAACACAACAATCAAAGCCGCCAGCCAATATTGCCTTTCCATAAACAAACGAAACGGCTCTATTACCGCATATTTAAGAACATTTTTCTCTCGCATTTTCTCTTGCGACACAACGACATCAGGTTCTTGCGCAAGCAATACGGCCCCCATACCTATCAACAAAATCAAAGCATTGATAAAATAGACCTCATTCCAAGTCAAAATCGCCGCCAATCCGATTGCACCTGCACCTGAGATAACGCTACCGATTCGATACCCCAGAACATACATTGTTGCACCATCAATTTCCTTTTCTTGATTATGCTGAAACAGCTCGACACGAAACGCATCTAAAACAATATCTTGCGTTGCAGAAAACAGACTGACACAAAAAGCCGCCGCCGCCATCCACAAAATACAACTATCTGGAGAAAGCAACGACAACCATAAGATAGATAAAAACAACCCGGACTGAGAAAAAATAGCCCAACTTCTACGTTTTCCCAAAGCGGAAAGAAGAGGAATTTTAACAGTTTCAACCAACGGAGCCCACAACCATTTAAAAGAATATGGCAAACGCAACAAAGAAAAAGCCCCAATCGTACGGTAAGCAATATGATAATCTTTAAGCCAAAGCGAAAGAGTTCCAAACACCAGCGCCAATGGCAACCCGCTTGATAAACCAAAGGCAATGGTTATCAACATTTTACGTGAAAAATAAGATGCGAGTTTAGTCTTTGTCATTACTAAAGTTTACCTTTTTCTCAACAATATAAAGCGGACGATGTTTAACCTCAATAAAAATTCTACCGATATACTCTCCGAGAATACCCAAAATAATCATCTGCACACCACCTACTAACAAAATAAAAACTAAAAGAGAGGCATAACCGGGTACATCTGCCCCATACATAATTGTTCGAATGATAATGTATAGCGCATAAAGCAGACCTAAAAATGAAAGCATAGAGCCTAAATAAGTCCAGATACGAAGCGGTAATGTCGTTGAAGCGGTAATTCCGTCAAGAGCAAAATTCCACAACTTCCAGTAATTCCATTTACTGACACCGGCCGCTCTTTTTTGCCGCACATATTTAATCCCGCAAGATTTAAAGCCTGTCCAACCAAAGATACCCTTCATAAAAATATTACGTTCGGGAAGTTCTAAAATTGTATCAATAATTTTACGGTCAATCAGACGATAATCTCCGGCATTATAAGGGATAGGCGAGCGCGTCATTAAATTATACGTTTTATAAAAAAGTTTAGCCGTCCAACGTTTAAGCCACGTATCACTGGCGCGGTCATTGCGAATTCCATAAACCATATCATAGCCTTCTTCCCATTTTTCAATAAACTGAAGAATAAGTTCGGGAGGATCTTGTAAATCAACATCAATCGGGATAGCCGCCCGGCCTGAGCAATACTTAAGACCGGCCATAAGTCCGTATTCTTTACCAAAATTGCGAGAAAATTTTAAAACTTTAATTCTGAAGTCTTCTTGAGCATATTTCTGGAGCAACTGAAAAGTATCATCTGTCGAACCGTCGTCGACACAAACAATTTCATAATGGTAATCTTTTTTTTGTTCCATTGTCTGACGAATAGTTTTAAAGAAAATATCCAAACTATCCTCTTCATTATAAACAGAAACAATAATTGATATATCTGGTTTTTCAACAGATGTGGCGAGAACCTTATTCATTTTCCAACTCCATTACTTCAAGACAAGTATTTGTTTTTACTAAAAACAATATTATTTTTTTCATTCTCAAGAAAAAAATCACTTGATAAGCTAAGTTTTATTTGCCCTTTATTAACAGATTTAAAGTTAAACTCTCCTTAAGAAATAAAACTTTTTTAACAGGAACTACAACAAATGTCATTTATCAAATCAATAGCAACCTTCGGCGGATTCACAATGATAAGCCGCATAACCGGTTTTTTGCGAGATATGGTTATCGCGAGTTTTCTGGGAGCCGGCATGGTTTCTGATGCTTTTTTAGTCGCATTCAAATTACCTAATTTATTTCGGAGTCTTTTTGCCGAAGGAGCATTTACATCTGCATTTGTTCCATTATTTTCATCAAAACTCGTTGCATCGGGACGAGATAAATCCGTAGAATTTGCTGCCAAAGCCATATCTCTGCTGACTTTCTTTTTAATTCTTTTCACAATTATTTTCGAATTATGTATGCCTTATGTTGTCAAGATTCTCGCCCCTGGTTTCATGGAAAATCCAGAAAAAGTCGCTTTAACCATAGACTTATGTCGCATCACCTTTCCATTTTTATTGTTTATTTCCATTGTTTCTTTCCAAGCTGGAATTTTAAATTCGTTTGATCGCTTTGCAGCCCCTGCCGCAGCTCCGATAATTTTAAACGTCGGAATGATTATCGCCGGACTTGCATCCATCGCCTTCTTAGATATGCCTGTTTACGGAATGGCTTGGAGCATCACCATCACCGGCATGATAGAAGTCATCTGGCTCAAATACTTTCTAAATAAAGACAGCATCAAAATCAAACCTGATTTACACATCATCACCTTATTAAAAGACACGGAAATTCGCACTCTTTTCAAACGTATCGCCCCTGGTGTTGTTGGCGCGGGAATATACCAAATCAATATGGTCGTAGACACGATTCTCGTATCGCTGGTATCAGGAGGTGCCGTATCATGGTTGTATTATGCAAACCGTTTGCAACAATTACCTTTAGGCGTTATTGGAGCAGCCATAAGCGTTGCGTTATTACCACTGCTTTCCAAAAAGCTGAAAGCCGGTGAAACCAAAGAAGCCGCTAACATTCAAGATAAAGCTATCATATATGGGCTATTAATGTCGCTACCAGCAGCTGTATTATTCGTTTGCCTTGCCGATTCGATAATAGAATTATTATTTGAACACGGGCGTTTCACAGCATCAGATACATATAAAACAGCATTAGCACTAAAAGCATATGCAATAGGATTACCATGTTATGTAATGGTAAAAGCCCTAATGCCAAACTTTTTTGCCAGAGGCGATACCATAACCCCCGTTAAATACAGTGCTGTAGTATTCATCACCAATCTTGTACTGAATTTAGCACTAATGAAACCTTTTGGCCACATTGGTATCGCGACCGCCACCTCCGCTGCAGCTTTTGTATCTTTGTTCCAATACATACATGGTTTGAAAAAAAGAGGCTTCTGGTCATTTTCTGCAGAACTCCAAAAAAAGATATGGGACATTGTGCTATGTACCACAATCATGGGAATATTCATCTACGCAACTCAATACCTATTAAACACTATTTATCCTGAACACAATATCTGGTTGTTGATACTGAAACTGGGAATTATTGGCATAATAGGACTTGCAACTTTTTTAGCAGGCGCTAAAATAAGAGGCATCTTGGATATTAGTACCATTATCCAAAATTTGATTTTAAGGAGAAAAAAAGCATGATTGGAACGCTTTTGACCAAATTAAAAATACAAATAAAACGATTGATTGGCAAAGGTGTATACCTATATGTGTACGTAAAAAACTCCATTATCGCCATACGAGAAAAATCAAAAAATCCTAAAGAAAAAAACAAACGCCGTCATAAAAACAGCGTTCTGAATTATATCGCAATATTTAGTGAAAAATGGCGTTTATTTACTACCGGTATTTTAGGATTTTTGATAATTTACTATGGCCTGGGAGCCACAATAAGCTCAAACATAAATAACAAATTAGATGCCCCAATAAATGTGAGCCAAAAATCCCCGCGTCACACAACCGAAGCGCTGAATTATGTACTAAAATCACAAATTGATGATACACCATGGACACCATCTCTACCTATAATTTTCCCAGCCGCCGTATTAGATAACCTCCCCAACTTCCAAATAGGAGCCAAAGACAGCGCAAAATATATGATTAAACGTTTATCAAGCTACCACACCGACGACAATTTAAAAGAAGCTGGAGAACTTTTAGATTATCCAGACCACATCTGGCTATTTTCACAAACTACAGATGATAAATTAGCACCAGGTTCCGCCAAACAATATCGCAAGGCCATTGCAAAACTGACCGATTTTGCTTCATCTGAAAATAACAACAAAGCAACAGGAAGCCATGAACTTCTATACATTTTAACCGGTATAGAAAATCTTTTAGAGCGTCGCTTAAACATACTAAATCAACATGTCATGGAGCATAACTCAGAACTATTAGATTTTAAGGCTGATAACATTTTCTATCAAACAGAAGGCTACGTATATACCATATACTATCTTCTAAAGGGCATAGCTAAGGACTATCAGGATATTATCATAGAAACCGGACAATATGAAAATTTAACAGCAGCGTTAAGCTTTTTAGAAACTTGCTCTAAATTAAATCCATTATCAATAAAAAACGCATCCCCCCAAGATACCTATGAAGCAAACCATTTACTATATTTGGGATACTACTTAGCCCGAGCTCAAAACTATCTAAAAACCATTCACAATAATATAGCAGACTACGCACGGAAATAACAATGATAATTGAACAAAAGAGATTAAGCCCCCAAGAAACAGTCTTATTTTTCCCACAACGTTTTCCGATAAACGGTACGATTTATTATAACCAAAATACATCTCCGCTTGTTAAACATATTGAATTTCTTGACAACTTACTTGAATGTGGAGAAATTGAAGCACTACTGTTAACTGAAAATTTCATTTATATACAAAGCAAAACCGCAAATACTCTTGAAGATATAGAAGCTTTAACCTTAGCAGAAATTTCAGAATATGATTTCACAACCGCCAAGATTAACTCCTCCTCAACAGATACTGAAGCAAAAATCAAACTAATACTAAGTATCATAGTAGCCCCCTTTCTCAAAAAAGACGGAGGTGATATAGAACTAGTATCATACAAAGAAGGAACAACGATTGTACACTTCTTAGGAAAATGTCAGGGGTGCCCTTATGCACAAAGAACATTAAAAGAAAGAGTTGAAAAAAATCTTATTTATTATTTACCGGAAGTACGAGAGGTTATCTTGCAATGAATCTAAGAAACGGCATTTTTCTAATTATTTTCTTTTTCTGCTGCCACATATCTAACAGCTATGCACAAATGAAGGTTCAAGATTTTGGCAACACACTATACGTTGAAAATGCAACAGTTTCCGAATTAGAATCACTTTACAAAAAAAACAAATATCAACGCGCCCGCGCCTTAGATAATGACGAATATCCTGCCATTTTTATAAAAACCCTCCCTATTGATTACCAAGACATCAAATCTCAAAAATATCGCAATGAATTATTTATTCGAATGCTTGCTCCTCTGGCCTTAAAAGTCAATGAAGAGATAACTAACGAACGTAACACCTTATTAAGGCTGGAGCGTCATTATAAACAAAACAAAAACTTATCTTCTGAAGAAATCAAAAAACTGGAACAACTCGCACAAAAATACGATTATTTTACCAGACTAAAAGGTAATAACCGAATTGAATCTCAAATTCATAACCTAAAAATACGCATAGATAACGTTCCGCCATCTATTTTAATAGCAGCAGCAGCAATGGAAAGTAATTGGGGATTTTCTCGAGTTGCAAAAGAGGCGAATTCATTATACAAAGAAAAAGTTTGGTTTACGACAGAGGGATTGGAACCACTTGAAAACAAAGAAGACGGCTATAGATTTAAGATATTTGACAGTTTATTGGAGTGTATGCGGAGCTTTGCCTTGACGTTTAACTCTAACATCAACTACGAACACGTATGGAACGCACGCGAAGGCTATGCCGATCGTCATGGAGTAATTATTGGAGAAAGTATAGCATATGCCCTGTCACAATCATCAAATTTACCAAATTTTGCCGGAATACTAGATTATACAACAGCATATTATGATTTATTGGCTGTTGACCTTGGGCATTTAAAAAGAGGATTAAAACAATGACATCAGAAATTATTCCGATTCTTTGCAATGAAAAAAATATGGCAAACTATGCCTATTTAATCGCCGACACGCAAACATCTGAAACGATTATCATAGATGCAGCTGAAGCAAATCCGATTTTACAAGAACTTGAAAAAAGACAACTACACCCAACTCACATATTAACCACACACCATCACTTTGACCACATAGAGGGTAATTTGGCCATAAAAGAAAGATACAACTGTGAAATCGTTGCTCCTAAAAAAGAATTCGACCAAATTCCCGGAGCAACAATTCCTGTTCAAGAAGGTGATATTTTAAACATCCGAGATAAAAAAATACAAATAATTGAAGCCCCTGGACACACATTAGGTCACATTTTGTATTATTTACCTAATGAACAAAAATTATTTACCGGAGATGTCTTATTTAATCTATGCGTTGGAGGATTATTTGAAGGAAGTACCGAGCAGATGTTTAACAGCTTACAAAAAATAAAATCCCTCCCCGACAATACAGAAATATTCCCCGGACATGAATACACAAGAGCATGTCTAACTCGCACTTTACTAACTATGCCACAAGCTCAAAACTACATAAAAAAGATGCTCTGCAGAGAACAAGGGGAACTTGCACCGGCGACACTTCAGGAAGAAAAAGAATTTAATCCATATCTACAAGCAAATAGTCTATCAGCATTTATGCAACAGGAATAATGGAACAATGTTTTTTAGTTTAAGCAAAAAAATTCTTTTAACCATCTTAGCCTTTTTAGGACTAAGCGCATTTTTATTCATCATCTTTTTTGACAATGCCATCGGCAAAAAAATCCGCAACGAGCAAAGCAATTTAATCACGAGAAACCAATATGTTATTGAGCTGTTAAACGAAAACATATCACTACGCCAAAAGCTCGGAAAATTGCAATCCAAACCTATTACCGACGATAGCCTTTCTCAAAAAAAAGAAGAATTAAATCGAGAAAAGAAACTCAATGAAGAATTGACACAAAATTATGATGAAAGTTATGCAACAATTCAAGAAAGTTTACGTATCTTAGGAGTAAGTGCCTTCTTAACCTTATTATCACTGATTATTTTATGGTTTTTATTAAAGCGCTGGGTTATAACCCCTGTCGATAAATTAACAGAATTATCCATTGATGTAGCAAATGGTAATTTCAGCAAGCGTCTAAGAATCAATAAAGGACATTATACGGATGAATTTAATACTTTGATGCAAACAATCAATTTTATGTTAAACAATATTGAAAACAACATCAATGAAATCAAAGAAAAAGAAGTCTTTTTACAAAGTCTGATAGATACCTTACCAGATGCTATTCGCGTCATTGACGAAAACTATAACATTATTTTATACAACAAAGCTTATGCTGAATACACAAAAAAACAATACCTATACTCTTCCGACAAATGTTACGAGGCCTATTCAAAAGAAAATCAATGTCCCTGCAGTACCTCACAATATATCTGTCCCTTAAAAGAATTAAAAGAAAAAAACAAAAACAGTCTAAAAATCATACATAGCATAAATAACCGCCCATTATCTATAAACTCAGCACGAATACATTTAAACGGTCAATATGGCATTGTAGAATCAATCCGTGATTTGAGCGACAATGTTAACTATTCACATCAACAAAAAATTTCATCTTTAGGTTTCTTAGCCACCTCATTAGCTCATGAAATGAAAAACAATCTTGGAGCTATAAATATGATATTAGACGGTATACTTCAAAAATACTATACCAACACAAACAACAATGAAGAAAAGCAATACCTGGAAATGATATCCGGACAAATCAAAGATTGCATAAAAGTACCAGAACGATTATTAAAGCTCTCTCGAAATACGGAGCAAATAAACACCACCTTCAACATTGCTTCAGAAATCAGTGATATACTATCACTCCTAGACTACGAAATAAAAAGCAAAGGGATCGTTTTAACCCAAAATTTCTCCAACACCAAAGAAAAGATTTATGGAAACGAAACCGATTTCAAGATGATAATTTTAAACTTGGTGCAAAACGCAATTCATGCTATGCCTAATGGTGGAAATTTGGAAATAAAGACCAACACCAACAAAGAAAACATCATCATAAGTATAAAAGATAGCGGACATGGCATTCCCAAAACAGCGATAAAACATATATTTGAACCATTTTTTTCCGCATCATCATCCGATGAAAAACGAGGTACCGGTTTAGGCTTAGCCATCGTAAAAGATTTAGTCGTAAAACTAAACGCCCAAATAAATGTCACCAGCCAAGAAAACATAGGCACATGCTTTGAAATTACAATCCCCAGACACAAAACGCAAAAAATACTTGTAAAATAAGATAATACAGTATATATAGCAGAAAAAAAGAATTGATAAGGATATAAAATGAGTAAAGAAGAACTGCTAGAATTCACGGGAGACGTTATAGAAAAGCTTCCCAATGCCATGTTTAGAGTAAGATTGGAAAACGGCGTTGAAATTTTAGCGCACACTGCAGGCAAGATGCGTAAATTTCGCATTCGCGTAATGGTAGGCGATAAAGTTGATATAGAAATGACGCCTTACGATTTAACTAAAGGGCGTATTACATTCCGCCATAAAGATTAAACAAAATGATTAGTCTATTCATGCACAAAAGAAGGACATATTCGAGATATGCCCTTTTTTATACCGTAAATAAGTTAATTATCCAACTGTAAAGACTTCACATCAAGTTTAAGATGCGTAAATTCCTTATCAACTTTACCGGTAATTAAGATTTTATCTTTAGGAGAGACTGTTTGCCCCATCCAAACCTTATCATCAATTTCGACAATAAGATTATTAGTTCCGTCTGTAAAATCATACTCATCATCACTAAGACGCTTAGTTAGATAACCGGATAATGTAACATATGCATCATCAGAAAGTTTTTTAACTTCTGCAACACTCATTGGTTTAATGGAAGCATCCACAAAACCTCCAGAATTTTTCATCATTTTATGTTCCATTTTAGCGCAATACTTTTCGCAATTACAATCATGTTTTGCATAAGCATTACCAGACAAAAAAGTTGTCAAAGCCAATAAAAACAAAATTTTCTTCATACAGACCTCCATAAAAAATAACACTGTCTATATAAGAAAAAAAAAGAGGCTTTTCAATTAAATAGAAGGATTAAGAAACACTTTATCCCCCACCAAAAGATTATATTTCTGAGCCGTTCCGGCTAAAATTTCCAGCACATAACAAAAATCCGTAGCAGAAGAAATTTTATCTAACGATTGCGGCTTTGCATTAGGATAAATATCAACAACATTAAAATCGCAATCCACAAACAACATATCCAAAGAAACATATGTGTTTTTCATCCACATACTAGCTTTAGGGTACTGCCTCAAATCAAACAACATTCCACGATTCTTCGGCAGTTCTTTAACATACATCAAACCTCTTTGCAACTGTTCGGGAGTTTGCGCCACCTCTACTTCAAACTGTGCCTTATCGGCTATCCGCAAAGTTTGCGCCCAAGCTGAAACCGAATAAAGAAACAACAAAAGTCCTAAAATATAACGCATAAAAAAGCTCCCCAAAATTTACCATAAATTATACATTTAGAGATTAAGCTGTCAACAACGAAACACTTAAACACGCTGACATTCATGTTAAAACTAAAACAAGACATAAACAAAATAAAAACAGACAACTATCTTTGGATAGTTCCTTTAATAGTCCTATGTATAAGTTTTTCCCCTCTACTCTTCAATTTTATATGGGGCAATCATGACTGGCTACCGCTAATACAAGACAACCGCCTAACATCTGGATTGATAGAGGGACGCTTTTCGCAATATATACTATTAAATCTTTTACTAATGGGAAAAATTCTCCCTATTTTAAACATCATCATCGGTTTCTTTTTTTATAGCATATCTTTGTGCTATTTAGGCCGATATTATTTCAAATTTCGACCAACAAAACTTGCAACCACATTATACATCAGTACTGCAGCAAGTTTGCCCTATATCATAGAAATTCTCTACTTTCACTTCATAACCTTAAGCTTGCTATCGTGGACATTTATTATCACTCTGTCCTTAATTGCCACACAAAAAGCTACCGAAAAAAACTTTATCCTTTGGGAAACATTCGGCTTTATTTTACTCTATATCGCTCTCGGTGGATATCCAGGATGTATCAATATGTATGTAACAGCAGTCTGCTGTCGTTTAATCCAATTAAAAATAACCCAACAGCTAAGTATTTCCCAACTAGGTAAATACATTCTGGCTCACGCAATCAATCTCATTTTAGCGCTTGGATTGCTAAAAATAACTTTTGACTACTTGCAACAAAATCATTTTATGATGAATATGTACAACAGTCAAGCTGCAACCTTACTTGAGTTAATACAAAAAATACCAACTATTGTCCAAGCCAGCATTTTTGCTTTCACTGAAACACAACCATTTTTAAGTTTCTCCTTAAAAGGGATACTCTCAACAATTTTCATAATTTTTCTTTTTAGTGTCTTTATTCAAACATTCAAAACCCGCAAAAACAAGGTCGATATCTTGCTCATTTTGATATTAATTTTAGGCTTGCTCATCAGCTTAAAATTCTCCGCATGGTTAATATCAAATAACGCAGACAATGC
The DNA here is from genome assembly GCA_949297415.1 of uncultured Alphaproteobacteria bacterium. Classification (GTDB taxonomy): domain Bacteria; phylum Pseudomonadota; class Alphaproteobacteria; order RF32; family CAG-239; genus CAG-267. The sequence goes on along the minus strand of CASFSV010000012.1, from coordinate 5,769 downwards.
TTTTGCTAAACTTGATCCTGCAACATCAATGGTGCGCACCGACTTTTACAGTTACCCAATCTTAATTTTATTTTGCCTTTATTTCATGCATGAGCAGAAAAAACAGATACTAAAAAACATAAGTTTTATCTGTGCTATTTCTCTTTTGATAACAAACATAAACACCAACTTAAATTTTAGTAAAACTCACCTACTTGGTTTCACCGCCGAAAACAAATTACTGGAACGTATAATAAACAGACTAGAAAACCACCATCATTATCAAACCAACAATGTATATACTGTCGTTCAAGCCGGAGAAATTCCGCTTCGCACTAAATACTATCAGAAAAAAGCCCATGAAAAATACGGATATTATACATTAAATACCCCCTATTCTCGTCACTGGATTGCTTTTGAATATTACAATTTCTATGCTCCACAAGATTTTGTACAAGAAGGAACATCTATAAGACCGGAAGACCTCACTCCCAAGATGATAGCCTTCTTATCAACTCAAATGACTTCATGGCCTCATCCATATTCAATATATGTTGATGACAATTACGCCATCATCGCCCTAACACCCGAAGGAAAAGAACTTTTGCGCAATCAATTTAATTTATTGCATCTAAGCCATCAATAACGGAGATAACATGAAAGAATTTCTAAAAAAGCTAAATCTTCTCCCCGGTAAAACCGACCTAAAAGCTTGGCTAATTAGTTTTGGCATCATCAATTTTGCTTTCTTATACCATACCTTAAATTTCATGTGGGGAAATCATGATGTAAAATTCATCAAAGAAGAATTACTCTTATCATCCGGACTTTTTGAAGGCAGATTCACACAATTTATCCCCTATCGTATTCTGACTTCCGGTCAGATTCTCCCCATATTAAACAATCTACTTGGATTCGCATTTTTAACCACAGGACTATGGATTCTTGCCAAATATTGGAACATCAAAAAATCTCTAATTGGATACGTTTTATTCATATCTTTTGTCGCTACTCAACCCTATACTTTATCTTGGATGTATTTCACTTTTATCACCATCAGCTGCTTACTCTGGACATTACTGGCTACTGTGGGTTTATATTTATCTGAACATATTAACGAAAGTTCGTATAAAGTTAGATTAAGTCTCATTGCCATCCTTTGTTTTTACTTAACCTTAGGAGGCTACCCACCGATAATCAATATGTTTTTCGTATGTTTAGGCGGAAAAATCATCATCAGCTATGTCTTTGAACAAAAGAGCCTAAAACAACTATTTCAAATCCACAAATTTACGGTTTTAAATATAATAATTGCTGCTATTTTATTCAAAATCAGCCTTCTCATCCTCAATCCCAACAACGTCTATAATCTGGAAACAGAAAGCCTAAACAACCTTCCTCACAAATTTATACAAACCATAAGCATTTCTTTTAAACAATTTTTCATCACAGTTCCTTTTATGGAAATGGGATACAAACTTTGTTTAGCAATTATGTCTTTCATAGCCATTATCGGGACACTATTTATCCCCTCAAAAGCCACACAAAAAATGCTGATCATATTTTTCTGGGTAGGAACAATTTGGGCAACCGCATTAACGACTTTTCTCGTTGTACCGCACACTGAATATGTATCTCGCATAGACTTTTACGGCTTTGGATTTTTATATGCTTTAACGGCAGGAATTTTATTAACACTCACCCCAAAAATCTACCAAAGTTTCGGAGTAATAATTATCACATTTCTGCTATGCTTAAATATTTTAAACGACTATCAAGCATTAAAAATCTGGAAACAGGGGCATGATGCCGAATTTCAAATTTTAGATAACGTCGTTGAAAGGATAGAAAACCATCCGCAATTTAATGCAAATCATCAATATCGTTTTTACCAAGTAGGTGACATCTCTTTACGTCCCAACTATTACAATGGTTCATTTGAGTTTAATGATGTTTTCCTCTTAACTATTCCATATTTAGCTATGTGGCAAGGCGGCAATTTATTAGAATTTTATACCCCAACCGCCTACATTAACCATAAACTACCGCTATTACCCGAAGATATTACACCGGAAGTTTATGATTTCTTTATGCACAAAGCCCAAGCATGGCCCCATCCAAACTCGATATATATCAATCAGGACATAATCATTATCGTCTACAATCAGGTTGGATTAGATTCTTTTAAAAATACTTTGCGTACACTTCGTCCATAAAGAATAAATCAGATTGTTAATAAAAAACTTACGGTTATGTGCTATAAAAGAGCTAAATTGATATAACAAAGTTAATGGGTGATACCTATGAAAAAAGCCGCAAAACTAGCCTTAATAATCCCTTGCTATAATGAAGAAGAAGTTCTTCCGCAAAGTATAAAAAAGCTGTCAAAATTATATGAAGATTTACAAAAGGATGAGTTAATCACCAAAGACAGTCAAATCGTTTTTGTAAATGACGGCTCAAAAGACAGCACATGGCAACTAATTGAAAAAGCCCACAAAAAATCATCTTACATTAAAGGGATTTGCTTATCCCGCAACTTTGGTCACCAAGAAGCGTTACTTGCCGGATTGTATAATACATATGCCGAAATATACATAACCATAGATGCAGATTTGCAAGATGATATTGCAGCCATCAAACCTATGGTAAAAAAATATCAAGAAGGATGTGATATTGTATATGGTGTCAGAAACAAACGCGATACAGATAGTGTATTTAAACGCAACTCAGCCATTTTATTTTATAAACTAATGAAATTGTTAGGCGTTGAATTAGTCGCCAACCATGCGGACTTTCGTCTATTAAGTCGCCGAGCCGTAGAAGCGATGTCAGAGTTCAAAGAGAAAAATCTCTTTTTACGTGCCATTGTTCCGTTAGTTGGTTTCAAATCCGACTGCGTATACTACGAACGCAAAAAAAGAGAAGCCGGACAAACCAAATATCCCTTAAAAAAGATGATTTTATTTGCCTTAAAAGGAATATCCAGTTTTTCCGCCATGCCCTTGCATTTAATCACGCTTTGCGGCATGCTTATATCTGTTCTAAGCTTTCTTTTGATGATATGGACCGTTTATGGATATTGCACAGGTTCCACCATTGTCGGGTGGGCATCGCTCATGTCTGCCATAACCTTTTTCAGCGGTATTACCATCTTATTCATGGGAATAATCGGCGAATACATCGCCAGTATCTTCGTTGAGGTCAAAAATCGTCCAACCTATATCATAGATAAAAAATTGGATTAAAAATGGCAAACACATCCCCCACATCAACCGCAAAAACAGAAACGTCATTTTACCGAAATAGCGCATTAAAACTCTATTTAATCAGCCTCATAGCCTATCTACCATTTCTGTTTAACTTTATGTGGGGAAATCACGATTGGGAATGGATAAAAACAGGAACCCCTCTAGAAAGCGGTTTATTTGAAGGGCGCTTCTCTCAATTTATTTTGCAAAATATACTTTTTAGCGGACAAATACTGCCTTTTCTAACTCTTCTAACCGCATTAGCTTTTTTCAGCATCGGAACAATTTTACTGCTAAAACTATGGCAAATTCCACAAAAAACTACATTATATTTACTCATCGGCGCACTAACCACCACCGCCCCCTATACTTTATCTTGGCTATATTTTGCATTTATAACCTTAAGTTGTTTATCCTGGAGCTGCATTGTTATATGCGCTTACTACCTATTAGAAAAAAAGAAAATAGCTCATTTTCTAAGTACCGTTATACTATTCACGCTATCATTAGGAGGCTATCCTCCGGTTATCAATCTCATCGGCTTACTCTTGTTTAGCTTAATCCTTAAAGACCTATGCTTAAAAAAAATAACCGTCACAAGTATTATGCGCAAATATACCATACATATTTGCGCCATTGTATTAAGCGGAATTTTATTCCTCACCATTCAGCGACTTCTAAAACATTATCATCTTCAATACGCTACATATAATACGGCAGAATTAGACATTACCCAAATTCCCGCCAAAATTGCTTTTTGTTTACAAGCAATGGTTCAACAATTTTTCATTACAACCAGTTTTATAGAGAAGTTTTACAAATACTGCGGATTATGCTTATTTTTATTAAGCATAATCGCCCTCTGGCACAATCTTCCGAAAAAATTATCAAGCATATGCTTATTTATTCTCTGTATACTGGGGCTTCTTTTTTCAAGCGTACTAACCGTCTTTTTAACACCCAACACTGCTCATGTTTTGTATGAACCACGCATTGAGTTTTTCGGTTTAATGTACATCTACATTTTCGCAATAAGTATCCTCTGTTCTATTCCCAACAACTTCATACGCAATATATGCTATCTTGCAGGATTTTTCTTAATCCTCAATAATATAAACACGCAAGCCTATGCCGCCAAAGTTTGGCAACTTGGCTATCAATCGGAAATGAAATTAACCGAACGAATAATAAAAGATTTAGAGCAACATTCTCATTTCAATCCAAATGAAAAATATACTTTTATACAAAGTGGCACCTCTGATTTCCGTAGCCGTTTTTACAACCATAGCCACCTAAGCAAAAAAGATGGATACACCTTAACTGCTCCGTATGTTCCGTGGCATCTCCCCTCAAAAGCATATCAATTTTATTATCCACAAGAATTCGTTTCAGCCGACTTTGACGTTTATTGGAGTTATATTGATGAAAAACAAATTACCATCACACCAACTCTTATCCAATATCTCAACAAACAAGCTCAACCTTGGCCATCACCAGACAGCATTTATATATCACCGGAGTTAATTATTCTAACACTCAGCTACGATGGCAAAATTCGTGGTCAAAATTGGCTAAACGAACAAACAAAAAAATCAATACCGCTATTTTTTGAATAAATAAAATTATCCTCACGGTAAAGAATTTTATTGTCAATCAGAAGAAGCTCGCATAAAATCCGACCAATAAGGGATAGAAAATGATTGAAGCAGAAAATCAAGAACTCTCATTAGGAGGCAACATTTGGAACATAGCCGACACAGACGAACGTGAAACCGAACGAATGTGCCGCCAATTAGGTTTATCTCCAAATCTAAGTAAACTCTTGCTGTTACGAGGAATTAACACAACCTCTGCTCCGTATTTTCTAAATCCGAAACTTTCCACATCCATGCCTAACCCCAGCGTTTTAAAAGACATGGATAAAGCAGCAGAACGTATTGCCACAGCCATCATCAATCATCAAAAAATTGGCATTATCGGCGATTATGACGTTGATGGGGCTACTTCTACTTCTGTTTTGAGATTATTTTTAACTTACAATAATGTAGAAACAGCCGTGCATATTCCTGAGCGAGAAGAAGGTTATGGACCGAGTGATTTGGCGTTTCAAGAATTTTCAGATTTCGGAGCAGACTTAGTCATTACCGTAGATTGCGGAACAACGGCATTTGAAATTTTGGAAAGAGGTGCCGAAAAATTTGAAATTATCGTCCTTGATCACCACGAAGCAGAAACAAAACTACCTAAAGTATATGCTGTCGTTAACCCCAAACGCCTAGACCAAAGCGATGAACATCCAGACTTAGGCTATATGGCTGCTGTCGGTGTTGTATTTATGACGATTGTCGCCGTCAATCGTTTATTAAGAGAAAAAAATTTTTACACCGCCGAACATCCGGAACCTAATTTAATGCAATGGTTGGATTTAGTTGCTTTGGGCACTGTTTGCGATGTTGTAACTTTATTGGGAATAAACCGTGCGTATGTAACGCAAGGCTTAAAAATAATGTCCAACCGCCAAAATTTAGGACTAAAAACT
>CASFSV010000011.1 GCA_949297415.1 uncultured Alphaproteobacteria bacterium | reverse complement strand
CGCCGGTTTTTCTTAAAAAAGAAAGGAGAAAAAGCAATGTGCGGGTATGACCCTTTTTACTGGTACGAGTTAGAACTTGACCGCCAGTATATAGCGGAGCAGAACGGATACGACAATTACGAAGATTATATTACGGATTTGAAAGACGATATCGGTAATATGCAGTATGACAGATGGAAAAACGAAAGGAAGTAAAAAAGTATGAACAAATGGGAAATCTACACGGATGAAGAATTGATTAAACTATTTCGTGATGCTGTTGAGATGCAAGACGGCAAATGGATAAATGCGTTGAAGGCTGAAATGAACAGGAGGAATAGAGAAGAATGATTTACGAAAAATTGCAGAATGCGCGGGTGCTCCTGCAGAACAAGAAAATTAAAAAAAGCGGTAAAAACCAATACTACGATTATTTTGAACTCGCTGACTTTCTGCCGGCAGTCAATGAAATACTAAATGAACTCAAAGTACATTCCATGTTCAATATAACACGGGAAAAAGCAATATTGAGGCTGGTAGATATCGAAGATAAGACAGAAGAACTGTTCGAGTCACCGTTTGTGAAAGCAGAATTAAAAGGCTGTACGGCTGTTCAGGCATTGGGAGCATCAATAACCTACCTGAAAAGGTATTTATACATGAATGCGTTTGAGATTGTCGAAGCCGATATATTAGACAGGCAGACTGTCATCCCTGCCGCCAAGCAAAAAGCAGAGAAACCCTGTAATGAAGAAATAGTTTATAAAACCTTGAACAACTGCAAGACAATTAAAAGCCTGAATATTGTATTCAACCAGTACAAAGGTAAGATAAGCGATTTAAGCAAGTTTCAATCGGCTTATACAGAATGCGCAAACAAATTAAAAAGCGAGGTGACAAATGAAGGTACAAATTGATTTGGATGCCGTAACTTCACAAATGGACGAGTTGAAAGACCACAGAGCACGGCTCAAATTTGAACTCAATGCGGTTGAAAAAGAAATAGAAAAATGCGAACTGCAGCTAATCGCTTTTCTAAACTCTTCCGGTGTTGAGCAAATGGATTATAAAATATACAGTTTTGGCAAAAAGATAACAACCAGAACGGCTTTTGACCAGAAATTGTTCAAAGAAGAGCAGCCGGAGATGTTCGACAGATACTATCTGACAAAGGAAAAAGAAAGTTTTGAATTTAAGATTAACAAATAGGAGATAAATTATGACAGAAAAAATATTTGCTGACGGCGTGAAAATAGACGCCAAGCAGACACAATACGGCGAGATTATTAAATTAGGCATAAAAGCCGACAAGTTTATAGATTTTTTGGCAAAATACACAAACGACAGAGGGTATGTCAATCTTGACCTCAAAAAAGGTCAGAAAGGGAATTATTACTTAGAACTCAACACTTATAAATCAGAGTCTGTATCCAATCAGACAGAGGATGAAGAGGTTGTACAATTCGGGGAGTTTGAAGAAATACCCTTTTAGCAACTACCTTTTTGATTTTGAACAGTACAGGAATAACAGAAAGTATTATGAGATATGAAAGAAAGTTTTATATTTTACAAAAGTTTTATGGATGCAATTGAAAAAATTCCACAAATAAAATATAGATATTTGTTGTTAGAAACTATCATAAAAGTTGGTCTTTTTTCAGAAGAAAGTATAGAAAAACTTGAAAGTTTTTGTATAGAAAGTGAACAGAAACTTAGTAAAAACTATGCAGTTTTAGGTATATTTTTGTCAATAAAACCTCAATTAATTGCAAACTACAAAAAATATTTAAATGGCTGTAAAGCCAAAGAGAAAGGGGCTTTGGGGGGTGCTCCGGCGGGTAATAAAAACGCACAAAAAACAACCCCAAAACAACCCCTAATGAAAATGAATAATGTAAATGTAAATGAAAATGTAAATGAAAATGTAAATGTTTTTTTTAAAAATGAGGTTGCTCCTCAACCCAAAGAACAAAAAGAAAAAAAACATGACCCTTTTGTAAACAATTCCGTTACTAATGCATTTCAGGAAAATTATCAAAAGTTTTTCAATTCCAAAGCATATTTGACCGCAAATCAACGGGTGAAACTTATGGAACTTAACTCAGATATTCCTGATTTTATCGAAACAATTCCGGTTGCGCTGGAAAAACTCAAAAAGATTGAGTTTGACTTGCCTAATTTCACTCCAACGGCTAGTTGGTTATTGCGGGATGATAATTACACGGCGGTTTTAAATGGTACTTATGACGCAAAAAAAAGCGTATGGGATAAATTGAGAGAGGAAGGTCAAAAGTATGGATAGGCAAGATTTTATAAGGCAGATATTTACTGTCTGCGGGGTGAAAAACGAGGATACAAACTTGATAAAAACCTATGATATGGCTTTATCTGTATCTTACCCGGTCGATTGGGAAGCGTTTTTTCACTACTGCATGCAGGATTTCAAAACCCGAACGCTGCCAATGCCTTCGTTTTTTACCGGCAAAATTGAAATGTTCAAAAAAAGGACTGCAAGCGAATATGACGGCTATCAGATACGGGTTTATTTCAAAAGCGGGCGGTTTACAGACTTCACTATATGCGGGTTCGGCTTAAGTTTTTCGCAAATAAAGGAAAAATGCCAAAATTCGGATAATGTTTTAAGGGCTGTTATGTATCCGCCGGATGTGACTTTGATGGCAAGCGGGAAAATTGTACCGGAGGATGTTAAGGGAAATATCGTTTATATCGCGCCATAAAACGAAAAAGGAGAGCAATTGAGTATTAGCAACAGAAAAGGGAGTTTACTATGGATTACGAACTGACTTATGCAGAAAAACTGGGAAATTACAGGGAGTTACTGGATGTTTTCGATAAACTGCAGGATTATAAGACCTGGCTTGTTTCGCACATCAACACCCTGCAAAGTCCTGATTTATCCAAAACAAAAGTTATGACCGGCGGACGCAAGCCAATATCCAGTCAGGAAATGTATGCCATACGGCTTGAAGTAATCAATAATACGCTTGCTGAACATAAAGCCGCGATTGATAAAGAAACCCGCTGGGTTTTGGAGCAGGCAAACAGGCTGAAACCGAGCGCAAAACTGCTGATACTCTATTACTACATCTACCGGATGTCATGGTCAGAAATAGCAGACATTCTGTTTCCGGATAGCATAGATGCCTTGCGCTCCGTTTTTACATTGCGCAAGCAGGCACTGGACACTCTGGAAAATTACGATAATAACGGAGCGTATATCCCGACCAATGAGCAATTATCTTTGCTTGAGCAAGAGCAGCGGGATTTGGATTTATATCGATGAGGAAAAGTAAAATGGAACAAAAAACAAGAAAAATTACACTGACAGAAAGAGAAAAACGGATATTAGAGATGGTTTCAAACGGTTTTACAAACCTTGAAATCTCACAAGAATTGAATGTTAAACCCCCGACAATATCAACGGTGATATTGAACGCACTGCGCAAAACGGGCTGTATAAACCGTTCGCACTTAGTACGCTGGGGTTTTGAGAATGAAATTTTAAAGAAAGAAGGGTAAAAATGAAGAAAAACGAATT
>CASFSV010000010.1 GCA_949297415.1 uncultured Alphaproteobacteria bacterium | reverse complement strand
GGTTGTTTTGGTATCGGTTCCTGCAACTGTCATTGAGCCGGATGTGAGTAAGGTATTTTGCGAAGAAGCACCAGTTGCAACCGCCATACTTCCTCCAGCAACAGTCGTATCTTGCGCTAGGCCTCCCGAAGCAACGTCTAAAGAGCCTCCATTTTTAATATTGGCCTCATATACTTCGCCGTTAGCAATAACTTTTCCACCGTCAGAAATTTGAGAGCGATATGAATATCCTCCTTCTTCAACTTCTTGAATGCCTGAGTTAGATATAATATTATTGAAAGCATAACTATCTTTGCCAATTTGCTGTAATCCTCCTTGGATGATGGTATCTTCAGCCACTCCACCGTCAAGTACAATTTGTGTACCTCCTGTAATTGTACCACTAATATCCTGACCATAAACGGTTTGTGTTCCTTGCTTCAAAATAGTCTGCATGGAAAAAGCACCAGAGTTCACATTCATATTTCCACCAGAAATAACTGTATTTTCAGCATATCCGGTACTATAAACATTCATGGTTCCGTCGGAATTAATGACAGAAGAAATTGCATCACCGTAAACATTTTGAATTCCGGAATTAATAACTGTATTTTCTGCGGTTCCTCGGACATCAATTTGTTGTGTGCCGCCATTTATTTGAGCATTAAGTGCTTTGCCATAGCGTTTAATTTGTTGCGTCCCATCTTTAATATTTGCATTTGTATCAGTTCCATAGACGGATTCAGTGCCGGAATTGACAATGGTATCATAAGCATTCCCCCCCTGAAGAACGGAGAAGCTGCCTCCGGATACATTAGTATTATAGGCATTTCCACCATTATTCACATTAATAGAACCATTAGATTCCACCGTAGAAGAGTAAGAGCTTCCACGAACAACTTGCAGTCCCGCATGAAGAACTTGGGTATTGTAAGACGTGCCACCTACTTCAACATTTTGTTGTCCATAAGGGTAAATAATACTATTATGTGTAACACCACCACTCATTACTTGTTGATCGCCGGATACGGTAAAATTATCAGCAGTACCATAGACTTTCTGAGTAACAACCGTATTAACATCACCACCATCTTGCGTTGTACCAGCAGGAACAACCACAGTAACAGCCTGAGTAGTTAAAGGATATAGCAAAAAGGATAAAAGATAGGGACGAATATTTTTCATATGAGAAACTCCCAACCAAAACACAACAAAGTATAATGTAATACATCTGATTAAAAATTAAAGTGAAATATTAAAAAAATACCAATAATTTAAGAATAATACGGTATACAACTATTAGTCATAAATTCTATTGTTTCATAACCAATTTTGTTTTAGACGTAATAGGTAGTTGATATAATCCTAATTCTATACATTTTTCTTTAACAAAATTATTAGGATTTCCCTGTATATTCTCAATTCTTTTGGCTCTAATGCATTCCCATTGATCAACAGGATACATCGTATTTCAAGCTAACATCATTTTACGCATAGATGAACTCATTTTATATTGTGGGTATTCTTGATCAAAATAGAGATAAGTACGAGCAATAGCTCCTTTGGTATAAGAAGGTGTCTCAATTTTTTTATTATCAATTTTAACGGAACATGAACCAAAGATATTTGGAAGATTATCGGATAGTTCAGCATAATTATAATTAGAGCGTAAAGCGTTAACTGCGCCAATAGATGGATAAAGATTATATAAATCAGCCTGCATAAAACGAAAAGATTGATTTACTTTTTCAGCGCATTTTCGTCCCTTAAACGCCTTACCTTTACGGTCAATACATTTTTCATGTCCTTCGCGCCATTCAGAAAAGGCTCTGCCAAAATTTTCCGCAGGTACAACATGCTCCCATTCTAATTTATACGCTCTTTTCTTATGTTTTTGAGTATGAAATCCCTGAGGTAAAGTAATGCCATTATTTTCGTCAAAATGAGCTTTGCAATAAAAACTTTCTTTATTATCAAAATAGACCTGTTCTTTTAAGATTTTCTTCGCTTTACTAAAAGAAGAGATAGTTGTATTTTGAGCATAAAGAGGAACAGAATACAAGAAAAAAACAAGGAAAAGTAATTTCCAATATCTCATACAATAAAATCTCCAGTCACATCAATAAATATAACGAATTTCATCTCTAAATATAAAATAGGCAAAAGAAACTAAAAATAAGTTAACTGATAGAGCAATCCAGTTTTCTATAAAAGTTACTGGCAATCTATATGAGTACAAAAATATCCGGAAATACGTTTAAAATTATACATATAAACTATACACATATATCCAAGTATAATGTTAAAAAATAATATTTAAATTAAGTTAGCTTGTTAACTAGTTATAAAAACAATAAAAAATAAGTAGATTGTTATATTGTAAATAAAAAATATTTATCTTGAAAATATAAAAATTCTTGATAAGATACCACTGCTAAATGTTAAAATAAATAATACGTTTGGAATGACGGTACCAAAATAGAAGAAATCCGCCAACTTTTATTGCAAAAAGTAACTAAGGCAGAAATAGCGCGTCGTTTTGGAGTAAGCCGCATTACAGTGTTTAACTTTGTTAAGAGAAACGGACTTGAAAACAAGGAGAGTTGTGTTGCCTAAAGTCAGTGTTATAATGCCGATATATAATACAAAGGACGAGTATTTAAGGCAAGCAATCAAGAGTATATTAGAGCAAAGTTACAAGGACTATGAGTTTATCATCTTGAATGATAGTCCTGAGAATATGTGTTTAAAAGAGATTGTATCCTCATATCAGGATGCCCATATTAAATATTTTGAAAATGAGCAAACTTTAGGAGTTGCAAAGAGTTACAATCGCTTGTTGGATTTAGCCAAAGGTGAATTTATTGCAGTTATGAACCATGATGATATCTCCAACCCAGAACGTATAGAGAAACAAGTAGCGTATCTTGAAAATCATCCAGAAGTAGGATTGGTTGGTACTTCATATAAGAAATTTGGTGAAATCAACCGTTTTAAGACCATAGAAAACCCGAAAGATGATGCGGAAATTAGAGCGTTATTATTGTTTAAGTCAAGCATTCATCATCCAACGAGCATGTATCGCCGTAGTTTAGTAGAGGAGCATCATATTCG
>CASFSV010000009.1 GCA_949297415.1 uncultured Alphaproteobacteria bacterium | reverse complement strand
GAACCCAAAGATGAGCGAAGCTCTAAACCGTCGTAGGGACACGAAGTGTCTGACGGTTTTCGTTCTTAGCTGTGAGGCTATCACATAGTAAATAAGGAGAGATGGCAGAGCGGTTTAATAAGAGCGGTCTTGGAATCGTAAGATGAGCGAAGCTCTAAACCGTCGTAGGGACACGAAGTGTCTGACGGTTTTCGTTCTTAGCTGTGAGGCTATCACATAGTAAATAAGGAGAGATGGCGGAGCGGTTTAATAAGAGCGGTCTTGGAACCCAAAGATGAGCGAAGCTCTAAACCGTCGTAGGGACACGAAGTGTCTGACGGTTTTCGTTCTTAGCTGTGAGGCTATCACATAGTAAATAAGGAGAGATGGCAGAGCGGTTTAATGCAGCGGTCTTGAAAACCGTCGTAGGTGCTAGCCTACCGGGAGTTCGAATCTCCCTCTCTCCGCCAATAAAAAACAAGGAGCATTTGCTCCTTGTTTTCGTTTTAATGCCTTACGGACTACCCCCTTTTAATGGGGAATATCTATAAAATTCAAATAAGATTTATGTATCTTAACCGGTATAACTTAAGCTTATCCTTTAATGACGGCCAGAGGTTCCAGTTTAACCAAAATATCTACCAAGTCGGCCTGCTGTTTCATAACCTCATCAATATCTTTATAAGCGGAAGCAGCTTCATCCAAATCTTCTATACGGGTAATATTATGCAGAATTCCTTTATCATTTAAAATTTTTTGCTCAGCTTCAAGATTAAGCTTTTCACGAGCTTTGGTGCGAGACATCTTTCTTCCGGCTCCGTGCGAGCATGAACATAAACTTGCTTTATTGCCTTTGCCTTTAACGATATATGATGATGTTCCTTGTGAGCCGGGAATAATTCCTATGGTATCAGCTGTGGCTAAAGTTGCCCCTTTACGATGCACCCATACATCTTTACGAAAATGGTTTTCCAAGGCGGCATAATTATGCTGGATATTAACCGTATTTTCAAAGTTAATATCAGGGCATACCTTCAAAAAGGCTTGTTTAATAAATTCGGCCATCAACTCACGATTGGCATTGGAAAAATGCAGACAGGTTTCCATTTCCTTTTTATATAGTTCAAAATCTTCCGTGCCTTTAGGAAGGACGCATAACATGTTATTGACCAACTCGTTATATTTCCACATTTTGCACAAATTTTCGGCTCTTTTATTATAAAATTCGGCAACTTTTTTGCCCAGATTACGGGAGCCGGAATGTATCATAAACCATACATGTCCGTCATTACCTTGCTGAATTTCAATAAAGTGGTTGCCACCCCCTAAAGTACCGATTTGCTTTTTTGCCGATGTAAACTCTTGTTTGCATATAAAAGTATCTGCCCATAAGAGGTTACTATCAAATATGGGGTGATATTGTTCGGCCTCGTGATGATTAAAACCGACGGGTACGGTCTGCCGAATAATATTGATAATGTTTTGCAGCTTTTCTTTGGAAATGTTTTTATACGAGGTTTTAACCGCCAACATCCCGCAGCCGATATCAACACCCACCATATTAGGGCTTAGGGCATTATCTAAGGCTACTACGCCGCCGATAGGCATGCCGTAACCTTCGTGAGTGTCGGGCATAAGGCACACATTACCGACCAAAAACGGATGTTTGGATAAATTTACGGCCTGAGCAATGGCACCTTCCGGCGGGTTTTGGCACCAACACAAAATATTGTCATTGATTTTTTGCACAATAACCTCCCTGATGTAATCTGAAACCGATTGTACTATAACTTATCGGTTTTTGCAAATAGAAAGACAGATTTTCTCGTTGATTTTATGGATTTTTATGTGTTAAACTCACCCTTGTTTACAAAGGAGTGTTTGATAATGCAAAAACTTATTCCCATGGCTATTTGTTACGATTTTGACGGTACCCTTTCTCCGGGAAATATGCAAGAGTATGGTTTTGTTAAAAAACTGGGGCTGACACCGGAAGAATTTTGGAATACTACCAATAAGTTGGCCAAAGAGCACAAAGCCGATGATATTTTATCGTACATGAAGGTTACCATAGATGAGTCGCATAAACGCAACTTACCCATAACTCGTGAAGATTTTATGGAATACGGCAAAACAATTAAACTCTACAAAGGCGTGGAAGAGTGGTTTGACCGCATCAATCAATATGCTCTTAAACAAGGAATAAAAATAGACCATTACATTATATCCTCAGGTTTAAAGGAAATGCTTGAGGGAACATCTATTGCCTCTAAATTTACGGAAATTTTTGCTTCATCTTTTTGGTATGATGAGAACGGTGCGGCAGTATGGCCGGCTATTGCCTTGAATTATACTTCCAAAACTCAGTACCTGTTTCGCATCAACAAAGGGTGCCTGGATATTACCGATACCGAAGGGGTTAATCGGCATATTGATAAAGCCTGCCGCCCGATGCCCTTTGAAAATATGATTTATATCGGTGACGGCAGCACCGATATTCCGTGTATGGCGATGCTTAACAAAGCCGGAGGCCATACCATGGCTGTGTATAAAAAAGGCCAGAAACAAAAGGCTATGCAGCTTAACTTAGACGGCAGAGCCCATATGGTGGCACAGGCTGATTATTCGGAAAATACGAATATTGATAAGTTTGTTAAAGCGGTAATAGATAGTATTGCCGCCGATAATCGCCTAAAAATCACCCGAAAGTTGTAAAAATAGTATCACAAACATTAAAAAACGCTTGTCTTTTAGGAATTAAGCATATAAAACTTGCCTTAAAGTAGGGACATATATAGGTTTGTTAAAATGATAAAAAAAATAATTATTTTCGGTGTTCTGGTTTGTTTGTGTTCATTTACGGCCAAGGCAGGCGAAACGGATGGTATGAGTTTAATGGATAAAACTCGTTATAATTTATCCGAAACTTTGCATTCGGGTGTGTATGATTTATATATTCCGCTTTATGCCTGGCATAATCGCTTAACTTATGATGATGAGCATATTGATAAATACAATGAAAATCCGTGGGGAGCGGGTATCGGGACTTCGCGTTTTGACAGTGACGGCGATTGGCACGCTTTATATGCTCTGGCTTTTAAAGATTCCAACGGCTACTTGGAAACCATGTTTGGTTATGCGTTTTTGAAGAACTGGTACTTTGGTGCCAAAAAAGATTTTAGAGCCGGAGTAGGGTTTACCTTGGGGGTTACGCAACGGCATGAGTACTTATATATTCCCGTACCGTTACCGTTGCCGATGGCCGGTATCGGTTATAAACGGCTTGATTTGCAGGCAGCTTATGTGCCGGGGGTTAAAAATGACGGCAATGTGTTGTTTGTCTGGACCAAAATCAGGTTCAATTAAGTTTCCTTTGATTGTGGATTAGTCAAAGATTTGTTGCGTTTTGCGGTAAAAAGTTCTATCATTTGCACAGTTTATGTTTAGTGATAGGAGTTTTTACATGGAACAAAAAACCATAAAAGTTGGTAATTTTGAAATCGGTAATAAATTGCCGCTGGCCATTATTGCCGGTCCGTGCCAAATTGAAAGCCGTGAACACGCCATTATGATTGCTTCCAAAATGGTGGAAATTACCAAAAAACTTGGTATTAACTATATTTTTAAAGCCTCGTTTGATAAGGCCAACCGTACCTCTATCCACGGTGCCCGCGGGGTAGGTTTGGAAGAAGGCATGCGTACTTTTGCCGAAATTAAAAAGCTGTATCCCGATTTACCGATTATTACCGATATCCATGAACGCGAACAGTGTCCGATTGTTGCTCAATATGTTGATATTTTGCAAATTCCGGCCTTTTTGTGCCGTCAGACGGATTTAGTGGTGGCTGCGGCTAAAACCGGAAAAATCGTTAATATTAAAAAAGGCCAGTTCTTGGCTCCTTGGGATGATAAAAACTTGGTGCAAAAAGCCGTAGATTCCGGTAATGATAATGTTTGCATTACCGAAAGAGGTACCAGCTTTGGGTATAATACTTTGGTTACCGATATGCGGGCTTTTCCGCAAATGGCCAAAGAAACCGGCTGCCCGATTATTTTTGATGCAACCCACTCGGTACAACAACCGGGAGGTAACGGAACTTCTACCGGCGGTAAACGCGAGTTTGCTCCGGTTTTGGCTCGTGCCGCAGTAGCCGTCGGTGTGGCTGCCGTATTTATGGAAACACACGATAATCCGGATAAGGCTCTTTCAGACGGTCCGAACAGTCTGTATTTGAGCGATATGGAAAGAGTTATTTCCGAATTGATGGCTTATGATAAAATTACCAAAACCATAATTCACGATTATTAAAAATAGTTGCTGAAATATATATGCCCCGCATGCCAAATTAACCTTTGGGGTGCGGGGTTTTGTTAAGAGAGTAATATGAACTTTAGCGATGAGGGATACATTATAAAACTTTTAAAACACGGAGAAAATTCTCTGATTGTTACGGTTTTGTCATCGCAGTTCGGTAAAATTACGGGTTTTGTTAAAGGCGGACTTTCCAAAAAAAAACTGGGTATTTATCAACTCGGAAACACCATATCTTTTAACGCTTATGCCCGTTTAGATGAAAATATGCCTCAATTTAGAGGTGTGGAGCTGGTTCATGCCGGAGCGGTAAGCTTTATGCAAAGCGAACAAAAACTTTTTATGCTCTCTTGTTTTTGCGAAATGATGAACTCCTGTCTGGCAGAAAAAGAAGAATTGGAATTTTTGAGCTTTTATATTAAAGATTTTATGAATTCGGTTAAAAATGATAATTTTTTGGTAAAATATTCGTTTTTGGAATACTATCTTCTGGAGTTTTTGGGTATAGGACTTGATTTAAGCGAATGTGCGGCCACCGGAGTTAAACAAAACTTAGAGTTTGTATCGCCCAAAAGCGGAAAGGCGGTGTGCTTGGAGGCAGGATTACCCTATAAGGAAAAATTGTATAAATTTCCGCATTACATTGTGGATAAAAATTATAATCCGACATCTTTGGAAGTGGCGGATTTGTTGAATATGACGGCATTTTTTCTGGAGAAAAATTTTTTTAAGGTTCACGGCTTGAAATTCCCGAATAATCGTGCTAACTTGCTCCATAATTTGAATTTTACGAAAGAAAAAGAATAAAATGGCGGAACAACAGGAAAAAATTAAGGAAGTTCAGCTCAAAGAAGAACTCAGCAAACGTTACCTTTCATATGCAATGTCTACAATCGTGGCTCGTTCATTGCCCGATGTTCGTGACGGCTTAAAGCCGGTGCACAGACGTTTGTTGTATGCTATGCGTCAGTTGCACTTAGATCCTAAAACCGGTTATAAAAAATGTGCCCGTGTGGTAGGTGATGTTATCGGTAAGTATCACCCTCACGGTGATAGTGCTGTTTATGGAGCAATGGTGCGTTTGGCACAAGATTTTTCGGTGCGTTATCCGCTGGTTGACGGGCAGGGCAATTTCGGCAACATTGACGGCGACGGTGCTGCCGCCATGCGTTATACCGAGGCCAGATTAACCGAGTTTGCCATGGCTTTAATGGAAGGCTTAAATGAAAATGCCGTTGATTTTGCCGATACTTATGACGGGGAGGAAAGTGAGCCGGTAGTTATGCCTTCAATGGTGCCTAACTTGCTATGCAACGGTTCTTCGGGTATTGCCGTTGGTATGGCAACCAATATCCCGCCGCATAATTTAAGCGAAGTTTGTGATGCTTTGCTGTTGATGATTGAAAAACCCGACTGCGATGATGAAAGTTTGGTGCGTAAAATTAAAGGACCTGATTTCCCGACCGGCGGGGTGATTGTTGACCCGTTCAGTACCATTGTTGAAAATTATAAACAAGGCAAGGGTGCTTTTCGTATTCGTGCCAAATGGGAAAAGGAAGAACTTTCTCACGGGCAATATCAGATAGTTATTAAAGAAATACCTTATCAGGTTATAAAGTCCAAGCTGATTGAAAAAATTGCCCAGCTGTTGACCGAAAAGAAAGTTCCGCTGTTGGCCGATGTCAGAGATGAATCGGCACAAGATGTGCGTATTGTTTTAGAGCCTAAAAATCGTACGGTAGATGCGGCTTTGTTAATGGAGCACTTGTTTAAGCAAACTGAGTTGGAATCTAAATTTAATATGAACATGAATGTGTTAGATTCTGACGGTGTTCCGAGAGTGATGAGCATAAGTGAGGTTTTAAGGGCCTTTTTGAATCATCGGCATATTGTGTTGCAAAGAAGAACACAGCACCGCTTAGAGAAGATTTTGGCCAGATTGGAGATTTTATCGGGATATTTAATCGCATTCTTGAACTTGGATGAAATTATCCGCATTATTCGTGAGGAAGAAGAGCCTAAAGCGGTAATGATGAAGGAATTTAACTTAACCGATAATCAGGCCGAAGCCATTTTGAACATGAAACTTCGCAGCTTGCGTAAATTAGAAGAAACGGAAATTAAATCTGAGTTTGATGAGTTAAGCGATGAACGTCAAACTTTGGAAGAATTGCTTGCCGATGAAAGCAAGAGGTGGCAGGCTCTGGCCGAAGAAATTAAAGCAATTAAAGAAAAATTCGGTAAAAAGACGGCTCTGGGCAGACGCCGTACGGAGTTTGCCGAAGTTCCGGCCGATATTGATATGCCGATAGAAGTATTGGTAGAAAAAGAGCCGATAACGATTATTTTATCGGAAAAAGGTTGGATAAGAGCTTTAAAGGGACATGTCAACTTAGATGATGAATTTAAGTTCAAAGATGACGATGCTTTGCGTTTTGCCATCCATGCCCAAACTACCGATAAAATAATTTTATTGGATACCTCGGGTAAATTTTTCACCATTCAGGGCAGTGATGTTCCGAGCGGCAGAGGTTTCGGTCAGCCGGTGCGTTTAATGATAGACTTAAGCAATAACGATAACATAACATCAATGTTTGTGTTTGAGCCCAAGGCAAGTTATGTATTGGCATCAGATACGGGACATGGCTTTGTGGTAGATGAAAACCACATATTGGCCCAAACCCGCAATGGCCGTAAAATTATGAACTTGGCTGACGGCGAGCATACGGCATTTTGTAAAAAGATTACCGGCGATATGGTAGCGGTGGTAGGTGAAAATCGGAAATTGTTGATATTTAAGTTGGAAGAAATTCCGACCATGGCTAGAGGCAGAGGCGTGGCTTTGCAAAAGTACAAAGATAAAGACTGCCACATGACCGATATTCAAATCTTCAAAGAGGAAGAAGGCTTTGCCTATAATCGTTCCGGCGGAGTAACGGTAGAAAAAGATTTAATCAACTGGCTCGGACACAGGGCTCAGGTAGGTAAAATAGTTCCGTTCGGCTTCCCGAAGAGCAATACCTTTTTTAAGGAGTAAATAAAAGAACACCTTCCGTTTGTGAAGGTGTTCTTTTAGGCTTTTACCATAGAAATGAAAAATAATATTCAGTATTGTCATCATTTTTATTTTGAGAACAAATATTGGAAATATCATCAAGAGTTAAATTTTTAAGACAAATTTGCCCTTCCGTACAAGTTCTATCACCTCGCAAATATTTTCCGCTATAGCCACCTGAACCTTCATCTTCGCGTAAAACATTCAATAATTCCGATGAAAAGTTCTTGGCAACAATGATTAAATTTTGACATATTTCAAAACTTGCCGAAGAGTTTTCCAAGGCAAAACCCATGACCCATTCGTATCCGTAACCTGAAGCACTATAAAAGCTCATTCTATTCCCAAAATTATCAAAAAATCTGTCAGCTGTTTCATCATAACGTATGCCATCCGGCACTAAGTTTAGTTTTTGTAAAACATCTAAGTGGAATTCTTGGCCGGAACTAGATTTAGGAATTTGCGGAGAAATTTGCAAAGCATTGGCTAAGAGCATATTAAAAGCTTCGGCTTGTTTATTGAGTTTATATTTCATCATAGCCTTGGAATAGCCGGCAATCGCCCCGACAGATAGAACTCCAATTATGGCCAGCACACCTAACATTTCCACCATGGAACGCCCATATTGATAAAATTTCATCTAAAACCTCCAAAAAAATTAGTTACAAGAGCTTTAAACGAAATCTTAAACCGTTTTTTTTTTTTGCAATTTTAAAGTTAAACCGGTGGATAAAAGTAAACGGATTTACTCAACCGGTTCTAATACCGGGCTCAGGTAGGTAAAATAGTTCCGTTCGGCTTCCCGAAGAGCAATACCTTTTTTAAGGAATAAATAAAAAATAAAGCTGTGTGTTAACACAGCTTTATTTTTTTAGTTATCGTTTTTTACAAATCTATACTGAGTAATGAATAAGTGCCAAAGATTACTAAGTAGCACCCTATTATGAATAAGCTCTTTTTAAACCAAGATAATTTAATATCTTTAGTGCTGTAAGGCATAATAGATATTAAAAATCCGCATATTGACGAGCTTGCAAAAACAGTTAAGGAAATAATCCGTATCAATAGGTAAAAACCAAGGATATCTAAACTATTCATAAATTTAATTAAAATCTGAGAAATTAAAGCCACTATAATCGGCATTAAAAATGATGTTATAAGATTATAATAAAGTATGCTTCGTGTATTTTTAGTTCCGTATTTTTTACGTAGGTGAAGACATAATATAAAAAATATAAGGCAGAGAATCAGAATCTTGTTTAACAAGGTGGAATACATATATAAGACGGCAGCCGAGCTGAGTAAGAAAAGAATACGATGAGTATAAATGTTTTTATCGGCAAAAATCTTTTGTACTATGAATAGGCAAACTTTTTTAATAAATAAGAATATGGATTTAAGATTAAACAAAATAGAAAAAAAGATACCCCAGAACAAAAAGAAACATATAAAAACAAGCATATTATGTGCAGTAAATCCACCGAGCCGATAAGAGATATTGGTGTATATGCAAGCACATAAGTAAATAACAATAACGCTTAGTATAAACTTATATATTAAACTGTTACGCCAAGATGATTTGGGAGAAGTATTAACCTCAGATACAGTCATTTGTTTAGGTCTTGATGATTTATCAATCAATTTATTTAATTTAGTCATCATTTTTCCTTACAAAGATTTTGTTATAAAAAGCTTCCGATTAAAGTAAATTTTAATGTTAAACATAAATGGTCGCACCATAAATTATTAAATATAATATTTCCTATAAAAAAACCTAAATATGAAAAAACAGTTTGAATACGCATAAATAAAAAGGAAGTTATAAATATACTTATTACAAGATATAAAATTCCAAAATTTATAAATTTTGAAACAAACTTTTTACCGAGTTTTTGTGCGTCATGTAAAAGTACTTGATAGCTCCATATTACAAATGTTAAAAATAGAAAATTTGCGGTAAAATTAAAGTATGCTATTAAGTAGCTGATACTAGAATATAAACCATAACAAAATTGTATGAAAAAAAAGATTACCCCAAAATCAAAGAGAAACTTAAATTTTAAATTGGTTTTATATAATTTAACGATTTTTTGCATAATTATTCTCCGACTTTAAGTTTATTTGTGTTTTAGTATCTATCCATTCATTGTGTGCAATTTTATTATAAATAACGCCTGATGCATATGATATGGGGGAGGTGTATTTTACAACGGAAATACTCCATATAAAGCCAATATAATACAATATAAGAAATACTTTTAATAATGTATTTTGGTTATATAAGTATACTTTATATAAAGTAATCATAAAATAGGCAGTATATAGTATACCAAAAAAATAGATAATTTGAGGAAATATCGCCACAATACGCATGTTTGCAAAAACACTCCAAAAATCTTTTGTGTAGATTACGTTATAGGTGAAGTTTTCACATAATCCGACAACCAAAGTCCCCATCAGGAGTAATAATAATTTATATAAATTATTATCAATAACATCTTGTTTTGTTAATTCAACTACAGCACCATTTTTCAGAGTAAAAGGATATTTCTTTTCATCTTGAACATTTGGGGGATTATTTTTCATGAGAACCTCGGCATTTGTTATATTAATTTCATCTTATACGGGTTTTAACTGGTTTCAACTTGTGGTTGATAGTTATCCCATTAAATTCTTGATTTATTTTTTAAGCGGCAATTTCAAACCAGACATCATGAACCGAGCCGGTGGTACCGTCGGTTTTGATAAATGTGCCGGTTTGTTTGTGCTCGTTACCGTTATTATCAGTTTCCATTTCTATAAGTTTGTTTTTATAAGGATTATCATCTTCCAACTGCTGGCTGAGCTTATTTTCATATAAAGTATACTGCTTAAAAAACATCGTATTTATCCTTTTGTTAAATAATAAAAACACTACTGGAGTGAACTATAAGGTCATAGGTATTTGCTTAGTTGCCAGCACCAATAATAGTACTACAAGCAGCCGAACAAAGCAGACCAAATATTAAAATAGCGGTAAAAAAATAATCTTTATTCATAAATTCCTCCAAAGAATAAGTTTAAGATAGCACTTTGGAAAGTGTAACTTAAAAGCAAACAACAAACTACGAAAAGTAAGAAAAAGAATATAAAGAAGGAAAAATTTAAGCAAAGCACACGGAAAAGGACATCTAAAAGTAGGCAAGATGGCGGTAGTCCTAAAAAGAATACAAGTCCCGCATTTGCTGTGCTTTTTTGCATATGTAAATCTTTCATAAAATAAACCTTGCTCTATTGTGGTTGTTTATTTGTATAAAGGCAAGTACTTTCTTATACTTTTAACTGCAAGGGCTTGTTTTTTTTGTTTATCTTTTAATGGTAGTTGCGAATAATGGAACTTAATATGCCCTGAACTTTTACTCTTTTGGCATCAAGCTTGCGGGTTTGATATTCCGAATTACAGGGCACAAGCCAAACTTCTTCACCTTTTTTTTGTAAAACTTTGAGTGTTGCTTCCGTGTTATCAACAAGAGCTACAACAATCTGACCGTTATTGGCAGTGTCGGCTTGTTTGATAATGGCCGTGTCGCCGTCTAAAATTCCGGCATCTCTCATTGAATCGCCTTCAATTTTTAAAGCATAAAAATGACCTTTGGCAACCATGTTATACGGAATGGATAAAGTTTCCGTTTCATCGGCGATGGCTTCAATCGGTGTGCCGGCGGCTATTTTGCCGTATAAAGGAATTTGAGCTGCCGCATTTTGTAACGCCAGTTCTTTTTTCTTTTCTTCTTCCATAATGGCACGAGGCTTAAATTTAGGCATACGAATAACCTCCAAAGCCCTGGCTTTGTGCGGAAGCTTGCGAATAAATTCTCGCTCTTCCAAGGCGTTAATTAAGGCATGTATCCCTGATTTGGATTTTAATCCGACGGCTTCTTTCATCTCTTCAAACGATGGAGAACATCCGGTTTCTTTGGTGGTTTTGTTGATAAATAAAAGAAGTTTATATTGCTTTTCGGTGAGCATCGGCACAATCTCCATGTTTCTATTTTGTTCTAGTTTAGTTCTTTTTTTGTCGCTGTCAACCTTTTTATAATCGTCCACATCATATTTGTTTTTTGCTTTATCTTGTGCTTTGTTGATAAAAGCTGTTGAAAATTGTAAATCATGCCGCTATAATCCTCACTTGAATAATAACTTTATTAAAAAACAGTGGAAAAGAAAATGTCAACAGAAACAAACATTCATTACGAATCTCGCTTGGCAAAGCTTAAGACTTTGCAGGAAAAAGGGTATAATCCGTATCCTTATAAGTTTGAACCAAACGCTTTTGCGGCAGATTTACAGGAAAAATATAAAGATTTGGAAACCGGTGCCGATACCGAAGATCGTGTAACCATCGCCGGTCGGGCCATGGCAGTGCGTAATAGCGGTATGTTTATTGATTTGAAAGATAAATCCGGCAAAATTCAAGTTTTTTGCCATAAAAATCATCTTCCTGAGGCTGACCTTGAACTCTTGAAATGTTTGGATGTTGGCGATATCGTCGGTGTCAGCGGTTATATCCGTCGTACCCCGCGAGGAGAGCTCTCGGTTGCTGCCGAAAAATTTGATATTATTGCTAAGTCGTTACAGCCGTTGCCTGAAAAATTCCACGGCTTGACCGATGTTGAAGCTCGTTATCGTCAACGTTATGTTGATTTTATTATGAATGACGACAGTAAAGAAATCTATAAAAAACGTTGTCAGATTACTTCGGCTATTCGTCGTTATTTTGAAGAACACGGCTTTTTGGAAGTTGAAACTCCGATGTTGCATCCGATTATGGGCGGTGCTAATGCCAAACCGTTTATTACCCACCACAATGCTCTGGATATGGACTTGTATTTGCGTATTGCCCCGGAATTGTACTTAAAGCGTTTGATTGTCGGTGGTTTTGACAAGGTTTTTGAAATCGGCCGTAACTTCCGCAATGAAGGTATTGATAAAAGTCACAACCCGGAATTTACCGCTTTGGAAGCTTATCAGGCTTATGCTGATTATAATACCATGGCCGATTTAATTCCCGATTTATTGGCATATGTTGCCAAAAGCGTTTTAGGTACAACGGTTGTAAATTACAACGGCCATGAAATAGACTTAGGTAAACCTTTTGCCCGTAAATCAATTGTTGATTTGGTTAAAGAATATGCCGGAATTGATTTAATGCAAGCTCAAACCGTTGAAGAAGCTCAGGCTATGGCAAAATCTGCCGGAGTTGATGCTTCCGGTTGTACTTCTTGGGGTAAGGTTGTTCAGGAAGTGTTTGATCAAAAAGTTGAACATAATCTGATTGATCCGATTTTGGTAATGGATATGCCCAAAGATGTTTCGCCATTGGCTAAAACACACCGCAGTAATCCGCGTTTGGTAGAGCATTTTGATGCCTATGTCGGCGGTATGGAAATGGGTTGTGCTTATTCCGAGCTTTCTAATCCGTTAGAACAAAGACAACGTTTTGAAGCTCAAGCTGCCGCCCGCGAGGCCGGTGATGAAGAAGCACAAATGTTTGATGCCGATTTTGTTACTGCTTTGGAAAACGGATTTCCTCCTTCAGGCGGTATGGGTATGGGTATTGATCGTTTGGCAATCTTTTTAACCGGAGCGGAAACGATTCGGGATGTGATTGCTTTTCCGACCTTGCGTAAAAAGGACTAATCTTCGTGACGGATAAACCGCAAAATATTTTCAAAGCCCTGGTGCCGTATTTATCTGCGGCACTTTTGGCTCTGCTGTTATTTTTGTTTTTTATGGCCGGCTTGTGGGTTGGCTATTTAAAATATCGTCCGGCCCAAAATGAGCCAAAATCAATGGTGGTAGAGGTTCCTGATGCTGTTACGGAAGATGAAACATCGTATACGGATGATATCGGGGATTTTATTTTGCACCATGAATATTTTGCGGCCGATCCCGAGGTTTTGGAGGAAGTTGAATTACCGAACGAAATTGTTTCATCGGAGGGTATAAAAGCCAGTATTTCACCGCAGGATGTAAAGCGGTTGATGTCTGAAATTAACCGCCAAAGCGATTTTCAAGCCGGAAAAGTTATTTTAGATAAAATATCCGTAGCTAAGCCGATGTTAGCGATAGTTGTAGACGATATGGGCATCAACCATAAGCGTACGGCGGATATAATTTCGTTAAAGGCTCCGTTGACTTCTTCATTTTTGACTTATGGCTCCAATTTGACAGAGTTTGCCGAAGAGGCCAAAGAGTCTGGACATGAGATTATGATACATGTACCAATGGAGCCGAAAGTCAAAGCCGATTTGGCTCCCGATACCATGTTGACAAGTATGAATGAAGAGGAAATAAGGACTTTATTTGAGCAAATGCTTGCAAAGTTTGCAGATATAAAGGTCAGCGGCATTAACAATCATATGGGCAGTAAATTTACCGAAGATAAAGAAAAGCTCGGTATTGTAATGGATGAATTAAAAGAAAAAGATATGTTCTTTTTAGATTCCAAGACCACGGCTTCGTCAAAGGGTAGGGAATTGGCTCTGGAAGATAAGGTTGATTATGCGGGAAGGGATGTATTTTTGGATAATGAAAACGATTACGACTATATTATGAAGCAATTGAGTACGGCAGAAAGGATAGCTCAAAGCAAAGGCTTTGCGATAGCAATATGTCATCCCAAGAGCCAGACTTATTTAGTATTAAGAGATTGGCTGGCCGGTTTACCACAAAAAAGTGTAGAATTAGTTCCTTTAAGTAGGATAGTAAAAGAGATAAATCGGTAGATTTACAATAAAACGGCAAAAAAATAAAAAAAATACAAAAAAGTGCTTGACCTTAAAAAAAAATACCTGTATACATGCGTTGTCTTATAGCGATGGTCCCATCGTCTAATGGTTAGGACATCACCCTTTCACGGTGGTAATATGGGTTCGAGTCCCGTTGGGATCACCATTTCAAACGGCAGGTATAAAAACTGCCGTTTTTTCTTTATAAATCAAGCACTTAATCGAGTTCGAATGTTTGTTTTTTGAAAATTGCGTTTTGGGAAGTTTTTACGAACTCGTTTGACGGTAAATCTTTATTTTTCAGTAACTTAAGTGAATTTGAATCTCGTTAGGTCTTGGGATTATCATTTATCCAAAGCCGGATTTGAAACTTGCTTAAAATAAAAGTTTTTGACGTTGAAGACAGTTTATTTTTGCTAACATCAGCAGGATATAGCTAGGACGACCGTTTCATCTTGGCTTTCCTTTTTCTCTTAAATTTTTTTTGCTTAAACAGTACATCTTCAAAAAAAGGCTATTTTTCAACTAGCCCCTTATAACGCGTGAGATAAAAAAATCTCCTAGCCTTTTTTAGTAAGCCATATTTTTACGACTTATGACATAGCTAGGTCACAGGTTATCCTTACATATTTTTGGCTTTACGTTTTCTTAAATCCCGATAATATAAGATAAATTTAGGAGAATTTTACTATGACTGACTTGAAAGAAAATTTTAGAAAATGGTTATCTGAAAAACATAAAGATAGTACCGTTAACACTTATATTCGTCGGATAATTGCTGTCTATAAGAAAAATTTTGTTCAAGAAAATTTTCATTTTAGCAATAACTATTTGGGCATCCTAACTGAAAACTTAATACCATTGCTTGTCAAATCCTATGAATTCTCCAATAAGGAGTATTATATAGATAGAGTAACAATCTGGCACGCACTAGACTATTTTTCACGAATTTTCGAAGCTATAAATACATCAAAACACTTAAATAACAACCAGACTGTAAAATTATATTTTTATTGTTATGAAGGTGATTTTCAAATTGATTCGGTTAGCTTTGAAAATCTTCGGGATTATGTCCAACTGTTTAATTCATTTTGTTATAAAAGAGATAAACAGTCAATACATCTTTCCTCTGAAGAAATCCGAAATTTCTTAAGAAAAATAAAAAAAATTATTGTTGAAAATAATATAAAAGATTCATCTGTATATGATTCTGCAATACATATTATATACCCCTACCGAAGTGCTAGGTTAGAAAAAACGGCTTTAACACATTATTGCAGTTTTTTGTATAATCAAACAGGATTAGCACAATATGATTATCAAAATAACCTTATGGTAACCTATATCCTGATTGAAAATCCTAATAGTAAAATTGGTGGCAACTATAAAATTGACCAAAATTTAACAGGTGAGACACCTCTACAAATAAAACTTAAAGACGATGAACGGGTTTATAATCATGATAATAAAGAAAAGCCTTCGTTTGTTCTGATAATTGCTGATTTGGTACATATTTTTAATCTTGATAAGAAAACCGTGTCTAAATATTTTTTAGGGAACAACACAATTAATCAAACAGAAGGAAGTGAAATTTCTAATATTGACAGGAAAAATACTGTTCTTAGGACTTATTTTTGTATTGATTCTACCAATTCATATCTGGAGAGACATTACCATTCAATTCATAAAAAAATAAACACACCTACTAACAATGATAAAAATTTAGACGCTTATAAGGATTGGGTAAACAGACAAGATGCCACAGATTTTTTAGAAATAAGCCACAATTGCTTCCATACCTTGGTTAAACCCAATAATTGCTCATATTTGAATTACATTGATGATCCAAGATACCCAGCCGAAGATAAAAAACAATATAAATACCGTAAATATTATAAGCCTGATTTAGAGTACTTAAAAAACACCCGTCTGTTCAGAGACGCACAGAATAAAAAAATAAAATATCAGTCTAAACAACAAAACTAGCAGCTTTCCCCCAAGTCGCTGACAATCCTTTTAATATTAAATTATCAATGGTGATGGAAGTAAGGCAGATGGACTGCTTTACATTTAATAATAAAAGGAAATAAGAAAATGGCTAATAAAGCTACAAAAATCGCCGCTAACCAAAATGGCGAAGCGGCACAAAAGATTTCCGGAGACACAATTCAAACCGGATATGTAGAAGTAACAGAGACACGGGTTCAAAGCAGTGCACTTGAAAAAATGCTTGACCGGGCAGAACAGCTCCAAGAGAAACAAGCTCAGAATGATAATAATGGTGATGATAACGGCGGTGATTATCCGGGACCTGCAAATTTTGGGTGTCCTGCTGTCGTTGAAAATGCTATTGATGAAGAAAACAGTCTCCCTCAAGTTTATATTGATATTAACGAAGTTGCTAAAAAAACTCACATCTCCAAAAAAGAATTGGCGGAGCTGTGTTCTGGAAACAGCAAGTCAGTATCCATACCTACAGATTTAACGGATTTAACTAAGTTTATTACGGTTAGTCAGGGGCACGCTTCAACAGCCGGAGCTTTAGCAAAGAGAAAAATTCTACCGCCTGAGACCAGAACGTATTTCTTAAAACGTGCCCAAGAATACGGTTATCTTTGGCTCAAAGGAGAGGTACAGTTAGGCAATGAGATCCGTAAAATTGTAACCCGCATGGGTAAGCGCACCGACTTGGAAGCTGCGAATGACAACAAGAAAAAGCAAAGGAATACTGCGGATTTTGGTGAAGTATTGACTGAGTTACGTACCAAAAAGGAAATTTTGACTGAAGACTATGGGATTGGCAACACTCAGGCTCGACAGCTGACCCGTTTGACAGATGAGTTGGTTGAAAAAGAATTAAAATATGCGGTTGCAAACAACGACACATTGTCCCGCAATCATGCGCTTTCATTTCTTAGTCAGCCTCCGGAATTGACTGATGAAGAAAAAGAAGAAGCTGATACCACAGGGGCCAAAGCTAAATTCAAGTTCGAAACTATCAAGTCAGTAATTCCATTTGCTACTTTGAAAAAAAACAGACTGAAAAACCCTATTTCTTATTGTTCACTGTTTGCTTGCTTTGGTACTTGCGAATACTACCTTGAACAGCATGGGTTTGTCTGTAAAGTTGCCTCTGAATATGATCCTGATGTGGCAAAATACTATGTAGCCATGAACAAAATGCGTTCAAAATATCCTGTGGAGATGATTCAGGGAGACTTCAAAAAAACTTTCAAAAAGGTTGTTAAAGCTTTTCGTAATAACTCGTGTTGTATGGTCGTTGCGGGGATTCCGTGTGTTACATTTACGTCACTAAAGGCAAAAAAATGGATGGATCAGGAGGAATTAACATTAGTTTTTTGGTTCGTTCAGTTTGTTAAGGCCACCAGACCGAAATACATTGTAACAGAGAATGCCAAGCAGTTCTTTGGATTCTCATTTCCAATGGATATGGATTTAACAGGTCATCCATTAGCCAAAATGATGCAAGCTAAACTCAAAGGCCGAACGATTGGCCAATATTTGAGAGATGAACTAGAACCGTTAGGCTACACGCTGAATTTTGCGATTGAAGACGGCTGCTTCTACGGAACGAGTCAGTCACGCGTACGTAGCATTATGCTGGCATCAAAAGAAGGCGTGTGGAAATGGCCTTGTGCTGAAAAATTTGCTAAACCTCTTTTGGAAGCTATATATCATCTTCCTTCATCAGATGACGGAGATAGCGGTATTAAGTATCATGAATTTGAACCATTACATTCAGATCCAATCAAAGCAGATGAAATTAAAGAAGCTTTAGAACATACGCCGACTGGTTGCCGTTCAAAAGATAATGACCCTAAATATCAACTATCTGGGTTTGGTTGTTATGCAGGTAATGGTTCTCGTAAATTTTGGGACCGTCCGTCAAACACGATTGATAGCAGCAATGGGAGCGTTAATGGCCTTCGCACCATTCATCCTGGTAGACCTCGTAAAGATGGCACCTATTCTGACGCACGCCCGTTAACATTGCTTGAAGTCATCTTAGTTAATGGTCTTCCTCAAAATTACAAAATTCCTGAGGAGTTCGAAAATCGTCGCAGTTTTGTTCGACATGGAATGGGACAAGTATTTTTGCCTCGGCTACTTGAACGGATATGTTTAGAAATCCCTGTTGGTGATGACGGTTGGGAGGAAATGGATACCGATCCTGAATAATTATTAAAAATAATATTCGTCAACCTTTGACACCGCTATGTTAAAGGTTGGCTTTTTCTTTATATATACACCAAAAAATTTCAAAAGTACGCAAAAAAATCACATAATGGAAATTTTTTTTATCAAAATCGCGGAAAAAAACAATTCTATAAAAAAGTATCATCATCAACCGGTTACCAAGATCCATCATAATCTTGTATAGCTGTTTCGGCAGTCCGGGATACAAGGAAGCAAGAAGCGCGGCCTTTGTTATTATTATACTTAAAATAAATGAATTAAAAATAATAAATAACAATAAAAAATATAATAAATACAAAAGATAAGATAACAATAAAGATAAATAAAAGCAATAATACAAAAGAGATAAATACAGAAGATACATGACAAATAAAGACAATGTTAAACCAGATACAATAAGACTTGCGTCCCGATGTATCACCAATAACAAGCAGCAGAAGAGAGATGATAAAAGTATATGTCGCCAAAATTATCAATGACACCATGACGCGAAAGAAGAAAGTATCAATCAATAAAACTCACGCGTCAATATGTCAAAGAAGTAAGGCGACATTGGTTATCATGGGGTTATCTTCTGTTCGGTTATATTGTCTTATAGTATAATGTATAGAGTATGAGAGATATGGTACTTCTTATTGTTACGATTAATAATAAAAAAATATTTGTGTGACGGTTTTCTTCTTTTCTCAAAATTTTATTACTATATTTCAGAAATAGTTTATACGCATATATGTCTGTCTTTTGTATCTCTCAGAATTAACCTTTATCAAAATACTTAAAACGGGATACCTAAAATGACGCATAGACAACCATTTCATCAAAACCTTAAGACACCTATATCAAATAAAACAACTGAATCCAGCGGTCAAAAAATGGAATCTTATGTATCTGTCCCAATCAAAGAAGAATTTAACAAATGGCTAAACAATACCTTCCAGCCAACTTATTTTTTAACGGTTCAACTTCCTGATAATAAAAAATCTGCCAACTTGGATAATGCAAAGGAACACTTAAGAAACATTATGAAGGCATTTGAAAAGAGTTTGATGAATAATTGGAATAAACATCATTTGTCATTTATAGCCTTTGCGGAGTTGGGAATATCAGACGAATGGCATTTTCATATATTGTTTAACCATGGAAGATTTAGCGAACAGGAGCTGCAAAATGCCATTCTCAAAGCAACGATACGGGAAAAGTTACCATTTTATTGCTTAGACTTAAAACCGATAGATAACAATACAATTCACACACAAGCCTACTGTATAAAAGAGATGAAAGTATATTTTAACAACAAATTTGACAGTGACAGGATTATATTTTCGCATTGCTTGTTTGGAATTTAAAAGTTTTTGACATCAACGACAATTTATTTTTTTAACCTTTAACATCGCTATATTAAAAGTTAACTTCTTTTCCACGTTACCGAGAAGTTGATTTTGCGAATTAATGACATCAATGACACTTAATCAAAAATAATAAAAAAACTGTTTTACAATCCCAAAGAATCGCGACATTACAATGTTATCAGATTCCTTTTGATAGTTATAACACATTGTAAATAGGTATTATTATGTTTATCTCAAATCTCCATAAATGACCCGTGGACTTAAGAATTACTTTTTCATAATAAAACCTATACCAAAAATAAAATCGTTATCCACGGGTCGAAATATGAAATTTATAGATTTAATATTCGCTGGCTAGCATAATAGTCATGACACGGTTTGTTACTTCTGGATTGCTTGGATTTTCAGATAAATAACGGTAATCCTTGTCATAGTAGTCAATTTTCCAAAAGATTTTTTCACCGTTATAATCAAAACTACCGAAATCATGTTCGTCATACGGGTCGTTAGCTTGGGTAAAATTGTTAAAACATCTGACTTGGTTTAGAATTTCCGCAGTTTCCTTTTGACTTTTAGCATTTATACCGGTAGTCAACAAAATCTTTCCGCCGTTAAAAGATTTTCTGAAATTATCGTTTAAGCTTTTGATA
Source organism: uncultured Alphaproteobacteria bacterium (assembly GCA_949297415.1). GTDB lineage: Bacteria > Pseudomonadota > Alphaproteobacteria > RF32 > CAG-239 > CAG-267. The sequence goes on along the minus strand of CASFSV010000009.1, from coordinate 9,329 downwards.
TCTGTCATAATACCAACCTTATACTAACTTCTCAGCCGACAGAAACATTTTGAAACGTCTTAAGGCTTGCCTGACAGAAGTATGCGAACGTTTGCCATAACTGGATTTTTCGCCGGCAGTTTCATATTGAGGCAGGATAGAAGCAATGTTTTCCACCAGATAAGCAAGTGTAAATTCTTCTTTCCGGCAAAGTCTTTCAATTCTTCCCATATAATCAAAAGCGGTAGAAGGTTTATAATTCTGTTCCAAAAGCCAGTTTTCAAAATTCTTCAACATAACAAATCTCCTTTATCAAACACTTAGCCAATCAATACCGGTTCGGAAAACACAGCCACCATAACCCGCTGCAATCTTTTACACTCAGCCAGGCAATCGCTAAAATACTGATAAGGCGTTGGAAGAATCGTATTATTAAGTTTTACATACCACATAGTTTTTCCTTTCATAAATAGTTGTTTTGCTCATTAACTATTTATATTATGCGGTATATTTTCCCATCCGCGAGCCCCTAAAATGCATAAATCTGATGACATTTTGCTACGATTTGGACGGGATTGCTAAGAAACGGACAAAGATAATAAAAAAACGCCACCTTATAAACAAAAGTGACGTTAACAGAAGTAAATAATTTAAGAAGTAAATTTATTCATGATAATTTTCATGTTTTATCAATTTACCTTTTTGAAGAGTAAAGATATCAACTTTATATTTATGTCTTGCCCAGCCATTTGTTGACTTCTTAAAAATATATTTTTTATATTCATCATATTCCTGAACATCACTGGGCACACCATATTTATTAATAACGTCATTAATATCTTTATATTTATCCAAATCCTTTATATCTTTGGATATTTTTTGATATTCTTTGACTATGTACCCAGCAAGCCAAAATATTCCCAAAAGAACCATATAACCAGCCGGCGATATATCTTCTTCATGTGAAGCCAGGAAGCCTGCAATTATAACAATGAGTATAATATAAAATAACTTTTTCATGCTTAATTTCCTTTAATAAATGTTATTTTGTAATTTATTGTACCTCTTTCATGTCTTCTTCCATCTTTTTGTTAATATCTTCACCACCCATTGTAATATACATTGTTTTGCCTAGTGAACAGTTGAAACGTTTTGCACTTTCTGCCAAAGTTAACCAACCGATTATTTTTCTTTCATTCGGAGCGTTATTTGCGAAAGCATTTATTATCGGTGTTAAATATAACATAGCAGGCATATTACTGGTACAGTCAGGCAACATATATTCTTTTTGTGCGTAGACCTTCATTTCATCAATACATAACCCGATATCAAATGAGTTATTTTTAGTTAATTTGCAATATCCTTCTATATCCATGGCTTGAAGTATCAAACTGTGAATTTCAGGATTTTTATTTAAGGCAGCAAATACAGCAGCGATATTTCCATCATTGTCTATCACATTAGCATCAGCCCCAGCTTTAAGAAGTGCTTTTACTGCATCCGGATTTTTTTGGCTCGAGGCTGCAAACATTAGTGCGGTACTTCCTGATTTGCTTTTAGCATTAACATCAGTCCCTGCATTGATAAGTATCTTTATGACTTCAGGATTTTGATTGAAGAGGGCTGCTTGAATTAGTGCGGTATATCCATATTTGTTTTTAGCATTAACATCAGCGTCTTCATCTATAAGTGTTTTTATGACTTCAGGATTTTGATTGAAGGGGGCTGCAAACATTAGTGCGGTATATCCATCTTTGTTTTTAGCATTAACATTGGCTCCTTTATCAATAAGTGTTTCTATAACCTTAGGATTTGGATTTAATGAAGCAGCATACATTAGTACCGTAAAATCATTATCATTTGCCGCGTTGACATCCGCTCCGTTTTTAAGTTCCTTTTTCACGTCCTCAAGAGTTGCTGTTTTCCACCAATCTTTATTAAGAAAATTGTTTGATGCGGCTGATGCCATATGGCTATGCATTAATATAACCGCGAGTAAAAATAAAAGTTTTTTCATGGAGTTTTCCTTTCTAAATTTTAATTAAACTAAGAGGATTGTTTGTTACTGCCCAGACCTGTTGACATGGAAGAAGGATAATATCATCAATCTTTGTTTTGACTTTTGTATTAAATTGCGCATTGGTGTAATAAAATACGCATGGATAGCAAAGTCCAAAGAAAAGACTGAAATTTTCATCATGATTATTGGCAGAGCCGTGATGAGGTATTTGGATAAAATCGGTATAACTCAGCAAACATTTAAAATGCTTAGAAAAACCTCGCATATCTGCCAGACTTTTCATATTTGCGTCTCCGGTATGTAACCATGACGTACATGTAATATATTTTTGACAAGATTTTTGTGTTACACCGCAATATAAACAAATCATTACTTGATTAGGATTGTAATTTTTGCCAAATGTCTTTTTAAAAACGCGTCGTGCTTTTTTCCAAAATTCCAACGATTGATTTTGTATTTGATTGGTTTTATCATCCAAATTTAACTTATCTTCACGAGCATTTATCTTAAATTTTTCAATATCATCTTGTGATATGTTTGTCGTATAACTTTTTAGGATAATATCACCATATTTTTCAGTGTATTCCTTGCCTGGTTTGAGATATTTGGTTGGGTATCTATTATCATGATAATTATTTAAATTATTGACGACGTCAGTTATAAATTGTTTACGATTTTTATATGACATTCTGTGTCGTGATAAAAAATCACAAATTGTCAGAATTTTGCTAATATTATCCATATCTGGCAGATAAATTGTAATCTTTAGCCTTAAAGATGAAATATTTTTTAATAACTCGGATAATTTATTATAATGGTCACAATGAAAATGCGAAATAAAGATATCTAATACATTACAACCTGACAGTTTGTTACAGATATCCGCAAAAATATTTTTCCATTGGCTTTTTGAAATACCACCACATCCGCCACAATCATAGATATAAGCATACTTTTCTATGATACCTAAGTGTAAACCTCCTTGTCCAACAGGATATTGTATGTGTTGAGTGTTAGACATGTAATGTAACCTTCTTTCTTTGTAGACTGTTTTACTATACACAAACCAACGATTGTGACCGGGAACTCAAGAGACAGCTGCCTGTATAAGCAAAAGAAAACAAGCTATTATTTTTCCTTGATTTTTTATTGAAGAGAAAAAGTGCGAAACTTGCAAAATTTGGTTGATTTTATCGTTCTAATAAAATGACCGGTATTTTTAAGAAATTTTAAGGAGAAAACAATGGCTGTTATTGGTTATATTCGGGTGAGTACGGACAAGCAAACCTATGCACACCAACGCTTTGAGATTGAACAGTATGCAAAAAATTATGGATTAAATATTGATGACTGGGTTGAAGAAAAAATATCCTCAAGAAAAGCGCTGAAAAACCGCAAACTTGGCACTTTATTAGAGAATTTAGGTGAAAATGACATCCTGATTACTTGTGAAATATCCCGTTTAGGCAGGTCTTTGCTTGAAGTTATGCGGATTTTGGAAACCTGTCTTAATAAAAACTGCCAGGTTTGGACATTAAAAGAAAACTACCGTCTCGGCAATGATATACAATCCAAAGTTCTGGCTTTTGCTTTTAGTCTGGCTGCGGAAATAGAGAGAAACCTTATATCTCAACGCACAAAATCATCACTCGCAAATCTCAAAGCTTCCGGCAAAAAGCTTGGTCGTCCGTTTTCCGCAGAATCTAAAAAGCTCAAACTCTCCAAAAATGCCAGAAAAGTGCGGAATTTACTCGCCAAAGGTATCTCCAAATCCCAGATTGCTAAAATCCTCGGTGTCCAACGCAGTACGTTAAGACGTTTTATTGATAGAATGTTGTAACCTTTAACATCGCTATGTCATAAGTTAAAACAAAAAAATATACTATTTGGAAAATTCACCTCAAAAAATTTAGTAGAAAAAGCCAAGTCATATACTTCTATAATATATGACTGATACATATAACCAACTCAAAGACGAGTTATCAATTCTCTATCCCGATGTTACGGATATTGAGTTAAACGAAATGACGGATAATCTGATTGCTTTTTATACAACAGCAGTAAAAGCCATTTTAGAAAACGAAAACCAAGACTCAAAAGAATTTGTCATTGATGACAAAAACTTTGATAAAGCACCAACCTCTCGCCCTTGAGGGCGACAGGTTAATATATTGAAATAGCAATAAAAAATATTTTAAAAATCTGTTTTACATTTATTTTCAAACACGACATTACAAAATTGTTTTTAATTTTAACCATAAAAAGGAGTATATAAAATGACTCAAGCAATTATTTATGCAAGAGTAGCATCCCAACATTCTAATCTTGATACTAAAATTGATAACTTAGTAAACTATTGTAGTAACCATAAGCTATCTATAATTAAAGAATATTCTATTTGTGCAAAACGTAAAGATACCCGTTATATCAAAAATCTATATGAAGATGTTAAGGCCCTCCCAAACAAACATATAAATATAGTAGCTTATAGTGTTAATGACGTACTGCCAGATACAAAAATGTTAGAATTGTTTGATAATCTGATTAAAACAGGAAAGGTTAGTTTGCATTTTTGTAGAGAAAATTTGATATATAATTCTCAAACGCCAGATTCTGAATTTGTCAGGCTTCATGCTGTAGTCTTATTTTCTCAATATCACAACATAAAATCCATACCTAAGGAGAATTTACAATCCTTAGCTAACGAGATGTATATACGGCAAATGCAAGGGAATATAAGAGCTAACATTTTGAAAAATCAGTAAAATATTAGCAAAAAAGTTACAAACGGGTGCATTTTTTTGCGTACATTCCCAAAATAACACGACATAATAAATATAGTGTAAAAACAAAGGAGTAGTAAAGATGAATACACTTGTAAAATATGTCGTGACAGACCCTTGCTATATCTTAAATAATGATACTTGGGACGAATGTTGCAAATTTTTAGATGACAGCCCGAAAGCATTTAATGAAGCTGTTTCTAAGGTTTTGACGGATTTAACAGGTTTTCCGGCTTATGTTTGTGATACCGGTTTTGGCGATTGGAATAATAAAATTTATGGCAGCTATATTATCCATAAAGAATTTTGCGCTGATTCCGGTATGGTTTGCGTTTGTCGGTTAACCTCAGAAATTGAAAACCATTTTGCAAAAAAATACTCAGATATTTATTCGCATGGTGCGGCAGTTTTTGAAGGTTCGGAAGATATTAACGTTGATTTTGATGTGTCTGATTCTTCCTGGACTGTCGTAAAAATCTATGACAACCAAACCGGAAATTTTATCGAAACCATGAGTTCAGATGATTTTTACGCAGAAAACGAAGATTTTGATGATGAAGATGATAACTATTTTGATGAAGAGGAGGATTATTAAAAATGGCTAAGAAATACAGATATGGACCGGTGGCACCTTGTAAACAAGCCGTGATATTTGCAAGAGTGTCTACTAAAGAACAGGAACCCGGTGCTTCCTTAAAAGCTCAAAAAGAAGCTATGGAAGATTATTGTAATAAAAATGGACTTCCTATTGTTAAGAAATACAAGGCTATTGAAAGCTCTACCAATGGCAAACGAGTACAATTTAATGAAATGTTAGATTTTGTCAGAAAACAGAAACAAAAAACAGCTATTGTCGTGCATTGCATTGACCGTTTTCAAAGACGTTTTAATGAATGTGTTGAAGTCGAAAGTTTATTATTAGATGATAAGACAGACCTGCATTTTTGTAAAGAAGGGTTAATCCTGACTAAAAACAGCCCGTCTTCTGATATTATGCGTTGGGATATGGGTATTCTATCCGGTAAAATGTATGTGGCCAATCTGCGCGATAATGTTAACAGAGGTATGAATTACAACTGGTCGATTGGTAAATATCAGACTAAGGCTCCGGTTGGGTATCTTAATGTTAATAAAGATATTATTGTTGATCCAGACCGCGCGCCATTTGTTAAAAAGATGTTTGAGATGTATGCAACCGGGTTACATTCCATAAAAAGCCTGCATAATTTTGCTACGGAAATGAATTTATGTTCCTCTCACTCTAAAACAAATAAACCTCTCGGACGTGAAACAATTTATGCCATGCTGAAAAATCCGTTTTATTATGGTGAAATGGTAATCCGTGGTGAAAAAATGCCGCATGCTTATGAACCTCTTATTGCAAAATCATTATATGATAAAGTTCAGGAATTGCTTTCCGGTGGTAAAATACATACAAAAACACAGGAATATGCTGGAATTCCGTTTGTATTTCGCGGGTTGGTAAAATGTGCCGAATGTGGTTGTACAATCAGTTCTGAAACACATAAAAAGAAAAGTGGCAGAACCTATACATATTTACGTTGTGGACATACTAAAGGAATCTGTAATCAGGAATTAGTCAGTGAAGACCTTTTATTGCAACAGTTGGATAATGAGGTTTTTAGCAAAATAAGACTCAGCCGCAATATTTTGGAACCATTGAAGAAATGTGTGCAAAAGCGATTGATTGAAGAATCCGACGCAAATATGGTCATGAAACGCAAAATCACTACGGAACTAAACAATCTTGCAGCACGAGAAAGACGGATTAAGGACTCATTTTTTGACGGTGATATAACCCGTGAGGAATGGCAGGAAGAAAAAGCTAATATTGTCGCCAAGCGTGAAGAATTGCAGAAAACGGCTGAAAAATACGCAGATATAAGTAAAGACATACAGATAACAGTTAATGAAGTTTTAGATATTGCGGCAACTGTTTCCGGTATTATGAAAGAAGCGAATCCTATTCAGCAAAATAAATTGTTAAGTCTTATGCTTTCGGAATGTTGTCTTGACGGGCAGATGCTGATTTATAAACTACAAAAGCCTTTTGACAAGCTGGTTAACTTCAAAAATGCCAACACTTGGTTTGATTTTGATAAATCCGACATTAAGGAATATGAAGCCATGGCCGAGAAAGTGCAGATGTATAAGATTGATTTAGAAACACAGCGAATAAATGCTATTTAGATAATCTTTCATCTTTTTATGATTTTCTCTAAAATACTCATTTCGCGATTTATAAAAAATTCCCAAGAACCTGTTTTTGCATTTCCGATAAAATCTAGCCTTGATATTTGTATTAGATATCTTTTATAAGCATTTTTTATAGGCAACAAACAAAAAATAAAGTGCCTTATATCTGAAGGAACATCTATTGAAGCTAATCCCTTGAAGTCAAAAACGACGGGAACTGTGCTGTTAAGCCAATTTTTTGGCAAAATCTCCTCAGGATAATTAACTTCAATAATATTCCCGACCTGTCTATTATTTTGATTAGGTATTTTTATTGGAAATATGACTCTGGCAATGCTGATGTCATCAATAATCTTTACAAACCTTTTGAAATCATTTTTTAGCCTTGTACCATCAACAACCCAATTCATATTCTTATAAAAATTTTCTCTAGATTGGCGTTCTTCTGGATTTATGGCAGAATGTTGAAATTCTAAGACAAATCCCTTTTCTGTGCAAACATCGGCAATATGTTTTTCTCCAGTTGTCACATCATACTTTATAATTTCTTGCCAGGATTCAGGAAAATAATTTTTCCACATCAAATGCCATTCAGTTTCTTTATCATGCCAATTGTCACATATTTTACATGATTTGTGTGCCCAATGTGCAATTTTTTGCTCTCCACATTTGGCTATAACTTCAGATTTACAATAGGGACATATTCCTTTTGCATTTTTTGTTGCCTTACAGCGCTTACCATCAACTTCAGCTATTAACATTGTTTATATTACTTCTTTTATATTATAGTGTTACATATATCATATTTTAAGAAAAATGCTTTGCAAGAAATATATTATAAAATGGCTCGTGAATTGTGAGTTAAGCATCACCAATACAAAAACACCCTCCATTAAGGAGGGTGTTTTTGTATTGATAAGGAACAGAGGGGCTCGAACCCGAGAGGGCTCGCTAAGCAAAAAGGCAAAGAGTTTTGCCTTTTTGTCTGCAAGAGCAACGTAAACGCTTAGCAAGAGAAAATGCGGCAGCATTTGAAGCGAGCTTAGCGGCCGTTGTGCCGAGCAATGCTTTGCATTGCGTAGTCCCGTTGGGATCACCATTAAAAAAAGTGCCTTGACGGCACTTTTTTTAATGGTGATGCGTAGACTTGTTAAACGCTGAGGAATGCGACAGCAAGCCGTGAGCGGTGTTACAAGTCAAGTGCCCGAAGCGAAGTTGGCAAGCCAGAAGGCGAGCCTTACGAAGCAAGACACCAATTCAAACAGCAGTCATGAAAATGGCTGCTTTTTCTTTTATTTCCAAGGCTTTCATCAAGTTCGGATGTTTCATTTTCTTTAATAGTCATTTTTTTGGTTTGTCCGAACTTTTTTGGTTTTGACATTACCTTTTCCACAATGTTATATATTGTATCAATAATCGGCAATACATTGAGGGAGTGTTATCTTTGAAAATTATAAAAATAGAAGAGAGAACAGCATCATTAATTGAAAATTTGTTACAAGTTTGGGAAAATTCAGTTAGGGCAACGCACCTGTTTTTATCAGAAAATGAAATAAATAATATTAAACAATATGTTCCTCAAGCTTTGAGAGATATTCCTATTTTGGTTATTGCGGAGAATGAAGATGGAATGCCTGTAGGTTTTATGGGAATTTCCGGCCAAAAGCTTGAAATGTTGTTTATTGCCAATGAAAACAGAGGACAAGGAATAGGAAAGCTATTGCTACAGCATGGAATTAAAAATTATGCCATAAACAAACTTGCCGTAAATGAACAAAACCCTCTTGCCAAAGGTTTTTATGAGCATATGGGATTTATGGTCTATAAAAGAACTAAGTTAGATGAACAAGGCAATCCATATCCTTTATTGTATATGAAAAAAGATTAAAAAAATTTTGTAATATGACATATTTCTTTAACTCGTAAATCGTGAGTTAAGCATCACCAATCGCAACACCCTTGTTTTCGGGGTGTTTTTTCGTTTTAAAAACCCGGCAAAACTTCCGCTAAAGACTCTGCCTCCTTTAGACCACCAATAAAGTTTATCTTTGACAATATTTGAAAAATCCGTTATAAACAATGCATAATAGCAACAAGGAGAATTAGGATGCACATAAAAAACGGTGTTAAGATATATGATACTCGCGAAGATATAGAAGCTGACTACGAAAACTTTGTTAAAGAGTGGGATTACGATGTTGCGGAACGAACCGGAGAACATCAGTCCGGCTTACGGGTGCATAAAGAATATGCCGGTGGTTTAGTTTACCTAAATCTGCATCCGTGGTCTAATAAAATGACCCAAGAAGGTATGAAGGCTGAAGATATTG
>CASFSV010000008.1 GCA_949297415.1 uncultured Alphaproteobacteria bacterium | reverse complement strand
TTACCTAAAAAAGCATTCTCCTCTGTGTTGTAACTGTAATAATACTTTGTCTCCATAATATTCCTTCCTATGTTTCTCCGCCCTCAAGCGAAAATACACCGACAGGAACCATATTTGTTTCCTGCCATATATTCAGCAGATAGATGTAACTTGCAAGCGGTTCAAGAATTTTGAACCAAACATCATTTGCACTAAAATCTTCCGGCTCAAGCATTTGTGTAAATATTTGATTGGAAAGTGCAGTCAGCGAATATTCATCATTTTCGCAGTTGACGAATAAATTAAAATTCTGTGTTGTAGCTGTTAACGGACATAAATCCACAACATCTAAAACCAAATCTTCTTCCACATTGTGGGTTTGGCTTGATGCCGTTGTATAAGTAAACGGTGCATGAGCCGTTATATAAATATGCGTTGTTATTTCACCATCGTCAGTATATGTTTCATCATCACTTATACAGATTCTTGTAAGGTTGAGGTATGTAACAACTCCGATTAGATTTGCATATTCGGGGTCGGAATAACATTCAGAACCAACAGCAAGAGTTTCTTTGACATAAAATTCGCCGGTTGTTGATGCAGAATAATGCAGAGGATTATCCTCATACTCCGTTAAAGTTTCAATTTCACCAAAAGCAATATATTTTGTTGAAGTATCAACAGCAACAATGGTATTTAATTCTTCCGTAAGTTCTGAATCAGCATATACAACCGTATCTTTTTCAAGAACCGTTCCGAGTGCAGTATAAAAAACTCCGGAAATACTTGAAGTATATTTTAAGACCTTAACTGTTTCAGCACTCAATAAATCGGGATTTCCCTTTGTATCAAGCCGGCATGAGTTTAAACAAAATGGGGTTAAAATACTCTTTGTGCTTATTTCGGGAATAAATTCAAGAGGAATTAAACCATTTTCTCCAATAGGTGCATAACCATTGGGCTGTCCTTTTTCTGAAATTTTTTGATAAGTTTCTTCAATATCTTCGGTGATGCGATCCAATTCATCTTTGGTTACAACGGACATATTCGGGTTTATAACTAATTCCGCAAGTTCCTTATTAGATAATTGAAGTTCAATTCTTATGGTTAATTGTTTAACTGTACCGCTATCAGGTGCTTGTTTTGTTGTTTCGGGGAATTTAGAAACAACAAGCATATTGTTATCTTTATCAAAAACACCGGCTTCTCTTACAACAAATCCTCCGACTTCAGCAGGAACACTTGTTACACAGTAGAATCTGTCATCTGTCCATTCGCATTTATCAATAAGACCACGCCAGACTTCATTTACAAGTTCTGTTTGATCCGTTGTTGGCTCATAATATTTTCCGTTGCCGTCTCCGAGTGCTATTTGATAAACCTCAAACGGCGAGCCTTCTTGGATACATTGTAATTGTTTAGCAGCACAAAAATCTGTGACAAGTGAATAAAATTCCTCAGACATTTACAATCTCCTTAGAATTAACAGTGATGGTTTCTTGGGTAATGCAGGCAGAATATGCGTGCATTTTTGCGTTTGTTGTAAGGTAAAATTGAATTTCCTCAAGCCAGGAACGCTCATTTTTATACTCGTTTATGAGGTCTCGAAGTTTCTTTTCAGTCTCTTCATTGATTGAGCGGTTAAAAATTTGCAGAATAACTTTGAAATAATACGGTTGTCCGCCGTAGTTAAACCATTCTTCAACATTGCCGACAATATTTAATGTTTTAAATATTTCTTCAATGGCATATTTTGTACCTTTATATCTGTGCATTTTTATAGAGGATTTTATTAAATTTCTTTTTTCTTGTTCACTAAGAGCCTGCAACCAACCCTCATTCCCAGTAATGTGATATTGTTCAGCTAAATGAGGCAAGGCATCAGCAGGTACATTGTCAATAATAGAAACTAAGACAGCCTCTAAGTCTATATTGCCAAACCTTTCTTCGCAGATTTCATCAAATATTTTTAAATTAATGTCATTAATAGGTGCTAATGAATTACTCATCGGCATATCCTCCCATTTTTATTTCTGATTTCAACAGATTTGCCCACTGAAATTCTGAAACTTCGATGTCTTCCGGTGATTCAATTTCGACTTTAAACACTCCATAAACACTGTTTAAAATGGCAATAATCTGTGTTTGAACAACGTTTTTTCCAAGTTTTTCTTTGAGCAATAATTTGTATTCTTCTAATTTTGCATTTATCGTTGTCATAACGCTTGTTTCATCTGCATCTTGATACAAATAAATTGTTGCTATTATTGAAAAATCTTTCTTTTCTGGTGATAAAACTTGAACTTTATCTGTAAGAGGTCGAATTTTATCTTCGTTTAAGTATTTTTCAACTATTTCTAAAATCTCTTCGCTCGGATTCCCATCCTTAGTTAAAGGGTAAATGTTCACAACCCCGGCTGATGGTGAATTTATTGCGACATCAATTATTGATTGGTGTGCAGACAATGTATGATAGCGATATGCTCCACGACTTCCTGCGTTTGAGAATTTCTCAGGTGCCTGTCTTATTCTTTCTCTTAAGCTGTCCGCTTCTTCATCATCAGCACCGCCCGAACTTACTGTTGTGTTTTCTACGGTAGAAATATAATCTAAAGGTGTGATTAAATTATTGATTGAACCTAAGGAGTAATTATTTGAGGCACTACCGGGTGTTTCGCATATTGCATCCACACTTACAGATAATTCTCCTGCAAGAATTTTGACATCTTCGAGCGTTTGAAAAATAAAAAGACCGTCTTTTGTTTCTACTTCACAACCTTTTTGGATGCTACAAGTAAAATCTAATGGCTCATCCAGAGAGAATTTTAGAGTTGTTGTTGAACTATTTGCCAACAATTTAGTTACACCGAGAGGTTCTCCAATATGTTCCAAAATATCAAGGGGTGCATAACTTAAGAGATTTTGTTTTGCTGTTTCTTGAATTTTCATTCTTAAAACGGTTTCTCGATACGCACCTACATCAATCATTAGCCGTTCAATTTGTGCAGGCTGAAGAACTTTACCGCTCTTTTCTTCATAAGCTGTAATCCATTCTTTTGTAATTATATCGGGGTCTCGTTCTATAAAATTAGGTTCAGGCAGCTGTGTCATAAGTAACCTCCGCTATACCTGTTGTGCTTGTATTCTTCAATGTCCATTCAACCTTTACTGTTAAATTTGTTTCTGCTATTTCGACCTTTATAGAATTTATTTTTATTCGGGTTTCCCACATCGTGATTGCATCAGTTGCTTCTCTGACTATATTTGGGGTTGCTTCATTGATAGGGTAATCAATATATTTGTAGATATCTGAGCCGAATGTCGGACGATGCGGAACTGTACCTTTTTTAGTCAGAAGTATTATTGTGATGCATTGATTTATATCATCAACACCTTCTGCAACTTCTCCGATTGAATTTAGTTTTAATTGCCAATCAACGTAGGTGATTTCATTTAAATTTGTCATAGATATTACATTGTTTTATTAGGGGCAGATGTCGGACTTCCTTGATTTCCTTTGTGGGTATGAGGATTATATATCTCTCTCATCGCTTGCATAGAGGATGTTTTATCCGTAATGTCAGCATTTGATTTTATTCCTGCGGTATTTGTGAAAGTCCCTTCGTGTTCGATATTTCCAATAAGTTTCATTGTGGAAAAAGCTACGGTAAGTGTTTGACTTTCCTTGTTAGCGTTTATGTATGAGCCATCTTCAAGATTCATTGATATTTCTTTTTCACTTTGTGTGACTGGAACATCTTCAGTTGAATAAATTGTTCCTAAAATGACTCCGTCTTCCGAATTTTCATCCATTAAACACGCAACTAATTCTCCAATATCGGGCATTACATAAAATTTGTCTTTGAGTGTTTTTGTTTGCAGGACTGGCAACCAGTAAGAAGTCGATTCGTCGTCTTGAAAACTTACACGAGCTTGAGCGTTCAGAGCGTTAATTTGAGAGACGATTCCAAATCTTAGCACGATACCACCTCGCAATATGTTTTATAACCATTTGACCTGTCATAAACATGACGAGCTTGTTTTATGTGATATTTACCTGAAAAATGCCCAATTCCTTTGAGTTCAATGTTAGTACCTGCAATTAAATACGGATTCCCGATAAACTCAAGTGAACCTTCGATTTTATCATCGTCAGTTCCTAGTGCTGCTTTTGCTTTTACTATTGCTTGTTTTCTGTCAGAGCAACGGGCTGTGATTTTTAAAGTATCACCCTTTGCAACTTTCTCATTCCTAGCAGTTGCTTTAACAGTTTTCTTTTTCTTTGGATCAAAATAAGAAACTTGAACAGCTTTGTATTTTTGTGATGTCTTTTCTCTGAGGTTTATGTGAATTAAATCTTGTTTGTAGAATATTTGTGTTGGTTTTGAACCTTTAAGTTTTTGTACATCATAGAAAACAAGATTATTTTCAGCTATTTTGAAAATATAACCGTATTGTTCTGCTAATTTTGTGAGGAATGATAAATCTCTTTCCTGATTTTGCGTTATCCTATCAACTCGCACATCTGCAATCTCGCCAACGAGAGTGTATCCGTGCTTATCTGCTATTTCTTTTGCAATTTGTTTTAGAGTTTTATTTTCATATCCGACAGAATTTTTTTGTCTTAAAGGCTTTTTTATTCCGGTAGCAAGACCTTTTACTGTAATTGTGTCCGGAGGGGTGTCGTATTCTAGCTCGTCAATTTCAAATACTCCGCAATTAAGAAGTTTTTCTGCCTCATAACCAATATATGCTCGCAAGGAATCTCCTTTAGTTGGTATCCAAGCTCCTTGCCATATTTTTTCGGCATCTTCAAAAGTAATTACAAGTTCGTCAGATTCTCCATGTTCAACATCTGTATATTCAATAGAAGTAACGTATGGAGCGACATCTCGTGTTATATTCTTTTTTTCATAAAACAACTCAAAAATTGGGACTAGCATATTAATCTTTCTTAAAAAATAAATAAAAGGGTTGAAATTTAATAACTAATTAGTTATAATATAATTAGGTAAAATAATGACTAAAAAGTACAAAATCGTCTTTTGGCAAGATGAAAACGGATACAGTGAATCTCAAGATTACATAATGGATTTGAAAAACAGGTCAGTAAAGTCAAAAGATGCAAGAATAAAACTAAATAAAATTGTTGAATATATGGATATGCTGGAAACATACGGAACTGAAATCGGCGAGCCATATATTAAACATATTGATTGCGAAATATTCGAACTTCGTCCTCTTAGAGATAGATTTTTTTTCTTTTACAAACAAGAAAACAGATACATAATTCTGAATCATTTTGTAAAGAGAACTCAAAAAACTCCAAGACGAGAAATAGAAAAAGCATTCAAACTTGCTAAAGACTTCAACGAAAGGAATTTATAAAATGAAAAATCAAAAACATAGTTCAAATTGGTCAGATTTTAAAGAATCCCTTGATTTATCCAAAGAGGAATTAGCTGAAATTGATTTAAAAATAGAACTCATGGGAAAAATTCTTCAAATTCGTAAAGAACTTGGCTTAACTCAAGCTGAATTTGCTAATAGATGCAATATTAAGCAGGAATATTTAGCAAGACTTGAAAAATCAAAAACTGCACCACAGATTGACACTTTATTAAAGATTTTAGTGCCATTAGGGTATAAATTGGATATAGTACCTTTACAGTAATTATTTTATTGTGAATGTGCGATTTATTGTTTTACTTTGAACTACTTCTTCCAAGGAGGTAGTTCAAATTGTATAGTTTGAGAAGTATCTAAAACTGGGATTTTTAGTTTTATTCCTGATTCAATAACGGGGTCTTTGGGTACTGTTGGATTCGCTTTTATAATCTCTTCATAAAGATTGGGGTTATCATAAAACTTGTATGAGATACTATCCCAACGG
>CASFSV010000007.1 GCA_949297415.1 uncultured Alphaproteobacteria bacterium | reverse complement strand
TTTCGCGATGTCTCTCAAATGCTTTGTAAATCCGCTTTTAGAGAATATGCCGTAAGTTAAATCATATCCTTTGAAATCATCAACTTGGCATTTCTCCACCAGCTTTGCGTAAACATTAACATCAACCGGTTTGTCGTCTTTATAATATTTACATTCAGCCGCAAAAATACGCTTGTGGCTTTCATCAATAGCAACCAAGTCTATCTCTTCATTTTTGTTCCAGTACGCGCCGATACGAGAAGGAACAAAGTCAATTTGTTTCTGTTTGCAAAGTTCGGCAAAAATATTTCGGCAGATTTCTTCATAAACAAATGCTACATGGTTATCAATAAAATTGGATTTCAGCTTATCTTGCACAAAATTCAAATTATCCAGCTCAAGCTCTCCTTTATAAGGAAAGACAAACATAAACCAAAAACGGATAAATATATCTCGGATAAAATATAATCCTTTCCGACTTTTTTCCGGATTTTTTTCGGTTACCGGAACACGTTTTTCCAATAAGTATAACCCCTGCAAAGTTTCCAGATAGGGACTTAATTTGTTGCCTTCCGTGGACATTACCGAAGCTATCTCCGATAGTTTGTGATTATTTTGAGCTATT
Source organism: uncultured Alphaproteobacteria bacterium (assembly GCA_949297415.1). Taxonomy (GTDB): domain Bacteria; phylum Pseudomonadota; class Alphaproteobacteria; order RF32; family CAG-239; genus CAG-267. Next base: position 71,799 of record CASFSV010000007.1, on the reverse strand, counting down.
GCTTTCATAACCGAATAATAGTTTACCGGTTCTTTAACTTCCTTATTGAGTAAAAACGCCGGTTCTTCGTATAAAAAACCGTTTTTGTTAAGGATGACACAGGAGATATTATCCATTAAAGAATTTTTGTTATCAAAAAACTCCAAATATTTCGGAATGCCGCCGGTTACTGAATAAAGCTCAACCACATCGGAAAAAGACTTATGCTGATAATGTTGTCTGATATCGAAAAAAGGAAGCGGCGCCAATCGGATTTGAGATGTACGGCGACCATACAAGGGACTGTTTTCGGCTAAAACCTGTTTTGTCATCATATTAATGTATGACCCGCAGATAATGACCATAATATCTTGCTTTGATAAAACTTCATCCCAAGCTTTCTGAAAGATTGAAGTGAAAGCGGGATTTGTGTTGACCATGTATTGAAATTCATCAAGAACGAACACTTTTGTATTTTTGCTTGGGACAGCGGCAAACAATTTGAAGAGCTCAATCCAATCATCAAAATTAGCTTTGGCGATAAATTCCTGATTGGCAAATTGTGATAAACTTAAAGCAAACCGCTTCATACTCTGTGGTTCGGATTCTTCTGTCGCCAAGAAGTATAGGGCAGGCTTGCCTTTAATGAATTCTTGAATTAAAGCAGTTTTTCCGATACGTCTGCGACCATATATAACAACAAAGGAATGGGAGTTGTTATATTCTTGCTCTAAATCACTAAGTTCTTTTGTTCTGCCGATAAATTCCATATCATCACCTGTATAATCACCTCGCATTTAATATAATATAGATTAGACTAATTTAAATTATAATGCAAGAGAAATTTTTCAAATATAAAAAATATCAAACAATGCACATTCTTTAACATTTTCTTTGAAATCGGCAGAAAATATAGAGGCCTGAAAATGCTCTCCAAAGCTCGTGCGGCGAAATGTTAAACTTTGTTCGGATTACAAACTTTGTTTAACATTTACAACGCTTTTCTACTTCACCCCAAGCTCTTTCATATATTTGTCATAATTTGCCAGAGCGTCATTCGTTTGTTCAATAATTGCAGCAACTTTTTTCTCTGCAAATCCGAAAAGCATGGCGGTTTTAATCAAATCGCTGTCGGTAATATCCGTTCCTTTGCCGTTTACCATAGATGTCTGTTCTCCGTTGATCCCCTGCGAAGGCGTTAAATCATATGCCGGCGTCATTTTCCAGTTATTGTTTTTATCCAGCATAAAAGAGAAGTTTTTACTATGATCGTCTTTGTTGCCGGCTTTAACGTTAAAGATCATCAGCCGAACCATTTTCTCAACTTCCCGAATATCTTTGGTAAGTATTGAGGTTAGTTTTAATAAACCGTCATAGTTAATGCTGGATGTTCGGTGGTTGGCATGCAATAACCCGCAGGCCGTATGAATATGCACCTTTTGATTGCCAATCCGGTCAAAACGTTTGACGCCGAAATGACCGACGCAGTTTTTTGAGGGAAATAAATATGTTTTCGGTATTTCAATGCCGGCGTCTTTGGCGATCTTTGAGTAAACATATTCCTGAGCACCGATGTTTTTATTATCAAGAGACGATGCAAATTTAATCAACCACGGACTGTAACCGGGTTTAGCCAAGTTTCCGTGAATGAGTGTTTGCTTATCATCTGAAACTAACGCCACAATTTTGGGTCGCGCTCCGCCGGATGAGCCGTTAAGCGTTAAAAGCTTATCAAGTACCTCCGAACTCTTGCCGGCCAAAATATGATTTGCTTCCAAACAAAGTGAATCGAGTTCAATATCGCCGACAAATTCACTGTCATTTTCGGTGATGGGTTCATATTCCAACGCGCCCATAGCATTAAGCCCAATCATGGATAAACGCTGCAAAGGCGTGATTTGTTGCAGGCTCAAGCCTTTCTTTTGTAATTGTCGGTCTAAAAGCAGACAGCCCCAACCGTCAGGCAAACTATCGTTAAACACGCCGAAAAGCCCATCAAAAGTTTGTTTGGTGTCCTCAAATATTTGCGATTTGAGCGGCAGCATAAAAGGGGACAAATTTATTCCGGTTGCAATAAACTCCGGTGAATATTCAAAAAAGACACGCGGTGCCTGTTCCTCTAAAATCCCGACAAAGTGCCGCTTATCGTAAGCATTCAAAAAAACATTCAATCTCATTTGATGCTCCCCCGTTTGCGTTTTTTCTCTTCTTTACTTTCAAACAAACTGCCGCGCGGCGTATTGTCTGCAAACAAGGCATCAAAATCTTCCAAACAGCCCAAAGCTAAGGCTATATCAATCAGCGACTTAAGCGAAATCTCACCGGTTCGTTCAAATCGCTTAATACTTCCCAAACTAACACCGGAACGCAACGCCAAACCTTCCTGTGTCAGATTTTGCTCCAAACGCTTGCCTTTGGCCCTAATTGCAATCTCTTGCATAACCTCTTGCTGTGATTTTAGTATAAAAGACAATATATTATCTCCAAATATAATTATATATCATTTATAGATATTATATTATCTGTTAATATAAAAGTCAAGAAAGCAATTTCTCGCCGAAATCACATTTTTCAAAGAAACAATTGTTATTGCTAAAAAAAGATTTTTATAACATATATAGTATCGCTAATACATATATCGCTTTACTACTCTTAAATATTTTTTATCTAGTTGTAAAACTTTTTTATTAAAGACAATTTCATCAGCATCTATTTTCTTAACATAAGGTTTTATAACGTCAATTTCTTCAAAGCTAAAACCATATCGTTGTAGATAAATGTCTATGTTGTCATTTGATGCGTATTTTATATAATTTTCCATTATTAGAGCTCTATTATCACCAGTTTTATCATAATATATATGGAAGGCAGCGGCTAATGGTTGTGCAAGAGAAAAAGAAATAACTTTATCAAGATAATCATATGTATCATACATTAAAATGTCATATCTAAAATCTGGTAATTTCCCATAATTAAATAAGTTATTCTTTTTTAATGTTTTATTGGGCAAAGTTGCTGCAATTTGAGTATATTTTAATGGGACTTCTTTTAGTCGTTCGTACATTTCAGTCGCACTTATTAGTTCATTTTTATACTTATTTTCAATATCTCTACGTTCTTTTTGGTTTGTTACATAAGCATACCTCATTGAAACAATGTGCTTAAATGAACGACCTTGTATTCTCCACAGCATAATGGGAATTGCCGTGCTTAACACGCTTTTTTCTGCCGGTGTTAAGCTATCTCTTCTTAAATGACTTGAAAAAATGTCTGCTATATATGATTTCAATAGATCCTTATCAGTATTAGATAATTTATAATATTCTTCAGCTGTTAAAGTACCATTTTTTAATAAAACATCCAGTATATATCGTATTTTCTCATTTAACTGTTCATCTTTTTTTATTCTATCAATTTGTGCTTGGGGTAACTGAGAATACGGATCAAAAGTATTGTTTCTAATTGCATTGATCAAATCTAAATCATCTTCAGAGTGTTTATTATCAGAAATATCTAGTAATGAAGTTGTTGATAAATTTGCTGCATCATTTAAACGGTTGTTAAAAGTTTTTATATTCTTTTTATGTATAAAAACATATCCAAAATCAAATTTATTCTTTTTAAGAGAGCTGCGACCGGCTCTACCTATCAGATTTTTTAATTTTAATATTTTTTCATTTTTATTTCCGTCAAAATGAAAATAGTCAATCCACACAATATCAAATGGTAAATTTATACCATACATTAAAGTTGATGTAGAAAAACACAGTTTAGCAAATCCTTTATTTATAAACCTTTCAATGAGTAAACGGCCATACAAAGGTATTGAACCGTGATGAATAACTATTCCTTTTTTCATCATATCTATCAATGAAGAATATTGTATAGCATTTCTTTTGTTGGAACCCCCAATATAATCATGTAATTCAGCAATTAAATTCAGTGCTTCTTGGTTTGTTATTTCAGGACAATTTTTTATTATATCTTTATATTTAATTAAATATTCTCCAGAATATATTTTTTCCTTTGCAATATAAATCAATATTGTTCCATTATTATTTAATATCTGTGAAATTAAGTTTTTTTCAGGTTTAATGATACCTTTTATATCTTCATTTGGAGAAAAATATTCAAAATTATTATCATCATCATATTTTATATATATTTTTCCAACAGCTTGTTGATGATAATTTTGAGATATAGCATCAGATATAAAGCGATGTTTAGAGAGTTGAGCTTCTGGATTATTCACAAAAGGATGTGCAAATACAATTTTCGATGAAGAAAAAATCTTATCCACTCTTCTAACTAATGCATCGAAACGTATTCCTCTCAAACTTTCTTCAGATATTTGAGCTTCATCAAATAGAAAAAACTCAACATTCAAATGGTTTACATATTTAAATAAATCAGAGGTCCTTTCTGGGGTTAATACAAAAATGTGACGTTTTGTATGCTTTTTATTTATTAAATCGACAAATTGCAAAACCAATACGTCTTTGGGAACCTCATTTTGAATTTCCAATATATATTCTGTCAACAAAGCTCTTGAAGGTACAATTATTACAATGTCCTTGCTTGAAGTTTTTATCATTTTTCTAAAGAGATAAGATTTTCCAATACTTGTTGGCGCTGAAAAAGAAAAATATTTATAAGATTTTATTAAATTAAAAGCATTTGCTTGAACAGGAGTCAAAATGCTTCCAGTTTCTTCTTGTATATGATCTTGGTATATTTTGTAAAAAATTTCCACAAGACTCTTAGGTGTTGTAGTTTTATAAAACAACCCTAATAAATACATTAATTCATGTTCTATTTTGTTAAAATTATCTGGATAATATTTTTTTATATATGCTAGTTTTTCAAGATTATACGCATTTATAGGACCGTTAGTATGAATCTCATTCAATATACTATTTAGTTCTCTATTTATATCACATTTCTCAGAAAATATATTTTTTATTGACATATTTCAATTCCAATCAAATATAATTTATATTGTCTCATCAGTTGCTTAAAAAATTTATTTTCTTTTATTTGTTTAATAAGTTTTTTATTATTTAAATTTTTTACAGAAAATGCTGCCGCATATGATTTTAAAGCACCATATGTTTCAAATGTAGATTTAGTTTTGGCTGTAACCAAATTCATTAAATCAGCGAGATCCATATCATCTTTTCGAAGGTTTATAAATCTCACTACCTGTTTTAATGCTGTATTGTAGGATGTTTTATTGGTCTGGTACTTTGCTTCACCAAAAACTATATAGCATTCTTTTGTTTCAGTATGAAAATCGAAACTATCATTTCCTCTAACTCTAGTTTTCCAAAGTTCAGATAAAGGAAGTATATGGTGATCTTGTGTTATACTCAGAGCATCTTGAGCTGACATTGATATCAGGATTTCACCAAATTCCGCTGTTACTGAATTTTTGACTTCATTCAATACATTATTGACTAAACTTTTTATAGTTTCGTTAGCTCTTGCTGAATAAGATTGCTGATTTAAGGGCGACATTTGAGCAATCCAACTTGTATCTAAAATTTGAAACTTCATTTTATTGGCATAACTTTCAATATCTTGAATACGTACACCAATAAATGTAACATTATTTTTCTCATAGGTGTGCTCAGAATTATCTATAATTTGATTTGTAACAATATCAATCACCATAAATCTCCCTATATACAATAAAACACATAATTAACAAAAAATCTTCAAAAATGTTAAAAAATACACGTTTTTAAATGTTGTTTTGATATAGTTAGAATTATCTAGGATTTTATTTGAAATTTTAAAATCATAATTATTAAACATTAAAATTTAATTATTTTACCATATTTTTAACGTTTTTATAATTTCTGATAAAGTAATCTTAACTTAATAAGCTAATTTCTGGGAAAGGAACTAAAATGGCGACAGGAATACTTTATATCATGACAACAGCTGTTCCGGATTTGATTAAAATCGGTATTACTCAGGAAAAGCAATATCCTGAACGGATGCGCTATTTGGAAATGAATGGCTATTATAATGTTGTCGGACTTAAAAGAGTATTTGCCATCAAAGTTTCAGATTATCAGGAAAAAGAAAGGTTGTTACAAGATATCTTTTCTAAACAAAGACTGGGACAAAGTGAACTGTTTGCCTTGGATTCCGAACTGGTTACGCGCTTATTGACGGCATTTGAAGGAGAAATCATCTACCCTCAGGTAAAAGACCGTGAGAAAGAATTTACAGCTTTGGCAAAGACGAACGAACAAAACAACAGATTTAATTTCTATGCCAAAGGACTCAAAAACGGAGATAAAGTCACTTTTATTAAAGACAAAAATGAAAAAGCCAAAGTTGTCGGGGAAAGAGAGGTAGAATACAAAGGACACATTTGGAAATTGTCTCCGCTAGTGCGACATTTATTTGAAAATCGCAGTGAAGCGAATAAAAGTGGGGCGTATCAAGGTGCGGCTTATTTTGAGTATAACGGAACAAAACTCAAAGATTTACCGGATAAGTTCTAATCTACAAAACTTCCGCCAGTTCTTTCACCGTTCTGTAATTATCCAAATCATCCGGTTGGTAGCGGCGGAGGTTTTTGAGTATCTGCAAAACCAGTCGTGACGGAATATATTGTTCTTCCGGAGGTTGCCGGCAGGAATAGTCGTAGCTGATGATTTTTCGGTCTTTAATGTAGGAAATACTGCTATAATCACTATTGTGATGTCTGCGGTAGTGGATTAACGGATAACCTCTGAACATAAAGCCGTTGTCCCAGAGTTTCACCAGATTCCCAATACTGATTTTATCTACCACGTAACCGTAATACGGGCAAGCAAAGCTTGTAATGATGATGCCGTCAACAATAACCGAGGCATAGGGTGTTCCCAGTTTGAATTTGTGACGATTTTCCCAAATCTTATCAAAATGTTCCAGAAACCACTCTCGGCATTGCAGCTTTTGTAATTTTATATGTTCTTTGACTAACGGCAGGTTTGTCTGCTTAAAATCGTTCATTTCCTCATTTAGGCATTCAATCTTAGCCTGATAATTACGGAGTATTTTGTTGTATTCTTCTTTGTTCATCTTAAATCCTAACATTTTCCACGGCGTTGGCGAGCATTTGGTCGTTGTAATTAAAATAATGCTGGGTGGTACTGATGTTTTTATGATTGGCCAGTTTCTGCACAATACAGATATTCACGCCGGAATTAACCAGTTTGGAAACAAACAGATGTCGTCCCAAGTGGCTCGCACCCTGAATGTTAAATTTCCGGTAAACCGAAGCAAACAGGCGGCTGATACTGGCGCGGTTGTAAGGTTTGTTTAATTTCTGCGAAGTAAAGAGATATGTTTCAGCCGTCAGTCTGTCTTTCCATTTCCGCTGTAAATACTTCAAATATTCACAAAATTCCTTCTTCAGCTGGCTGTTCATATAGTAGGAACATTTGTTTTTGCCTTTGTTCTTGTCGTAATCCAGGCAAATCACATCTTTGATTTTGAGGTTGTCGGTAAAAACGTCCTTAACCTGCAAGTAGGCAAAGTTGATGGAACGCATACCATTTAAGGAACAAAGAAACATCATCCGGATTTGTTCGGCATGCTTCATTCCGCTGATATAGGTAAGAATATCCTTGATTTTCTTATCATCCACAAAAACGTCATTAGTCATTTTATTTTCCTTTCACAACCGCCTGATAAAACACTTTGTAACTCAACCCTTGGGTTAAAACCCCGATACCGCCCTGACATTGCCAACCGTCCTGAAGATAAACGTTCACATATTCCACCAGCTTGTCTATGCTTTCGCTGCAAATAACATCATATTCCATAACGGGCTCCTAGTATTCGTCGGCATACATAACGGTCAAAACGCGATTGGTAACCGCCAGATCGGCAGCATCCGGCGAGGCAAATCCAAAATTGCGGTCATAGTAATCAATCTTCCAGAAAATCTTCTTGCCCTTAAAATCAAAAGTCCCGAAATCGTGTTCACCATACGGATCGTCGCCTTCGTTGAAATCCTTAAAAGTCCGCACTTTGTTAAGAATTGTGGCAACGTCCTGCGGCATATTGGCACGGATACCGGCGGTTAAAACAAATGTCCCGAGCGCAGGATTAGCTCTGAAAGCATCGTTTAACGCGGCAATTTGGGCAGCATTACTCATCGCTCTTCTCCTCCAACAAACGGACACAGAGATAATCGCTTAAGCCTTCTTGTTCGGCGGCATAATCCCAAACGGTTTTGCCGTGCTTGTTTTTGATATTCGGATCGGCGCCGTTATCAATCATAAAATCCAAAACCCGAAGCCGCATCATAGCCTGCGGATGCTTTACGATATAAACAAACGCGGTATTGCCGAATTTATCCTGTGCGTTGATATCCGCTCCGGCCTTGAGTAAAACCGACAATGTCTGTGGTGAACTCCGGTGCTTGGCAGCAATGATAAAAGGCGTTTCTTCATACTGATTGAGGGAGTTAACATTGCCGCCGGCCGCCAGAAATGTTTCAATCGCTTCAGGTTCATAAAATTCCCGGCATGCCAACATAAAAGGCGTCCAACCGTGCTTGTTATAAGGAGCATTAACATCCGCACCGGCGTTGAGTTCGGTTTTAATCCGCTCCCGATCCATAGCATAAAGTGCTTGCATTAAATTGTTGCTATCCATTTGAATCTCCATCAAAATCAATCAAGATTTAAAGATGGCACCCGGGTTATCATGCCGGGATTCTCAAGTCAAGCACTTTTTTTTTAACATTTTTTCATGTTAATGCTTTGATTCATCATCATTTATTTTAAATTCAACGGGTTGGGAATGCAAGAAATCAATAAATATCCTTATAAAGCATAAGGATTTAATATGAAGGTATTGATTGAAACAATAACTAGCCGCAGGGGATATAAAAACTTTGCCGATGAGGCGGAATTTGACGACTTTCTTTCGCAAAACCATAACAAAATCACCGGTTATCAGATTTTACAGGAAGATGATGACGGCTTAAATAAACAGCTGCAAAATGTTGCTAAACAATGTGAAATGCTGGAAAATCATCTTATTCAGCTATTTTTTACTAAAGCCAATCAACATTCAGATTATAACAAACTTCTTTATGCGGCCGGTCGTCTTTGCGAAGCTGTTTCCGCTATAAAATCCTGTATAAAATAAAGACCAGAGCAGTATCTCTGGTTTTAACTTAATCACTCCATCCCATACGTTTGATAAATCGTCTTAAAGTTATTTTTTGTACCCCCATTATTCTGGCAATTTGGGCTTTGGGAACTTTCTTATCCAATAAATCTCTTATTCTTTTGGTATTTTTTGATAATTTTAGTTTTTTGCTTTCTGCTCCGAAAGGACGACCTAGTTTAATTCCCGCGGCTTTTTTAGCATCTAATGCTGTTTTTGTTCTTTGTGAAAGCAAAGAACGCTCAATGCTTACTCCTATAGAAAATACAACGGCAAGTAGTTGCGATTGCAAATCATTTTTCAGGTTATATGATTCTTTAATAGTCCATACCTGACAATTTTTCTCTAAACAAGTTTGTAAAATTCCCATTACTTCAAGTAATGACCTTCCAAGTCTTGAAATTTCAGTTGCTATCAAAATATCTCCGTCTTGTAGCTCTTCCAGCAATTTTCCTAATTGTCGTTTTTTAAGTTCTTTCCGACTGGAAATGCTTTCTTCAACCCATCTATCTATTTTAAGGTTGTGCTTTTCTGCGTATTGTTCAATTTCATATTCCTGATGTTCAAATGACTGTTTATCCGTACTTTTCCTTATATATGCAATAACCGACATCTTTTTCCCCTTTTTACATATTTATCGGAGATTCAAAGAGTTGAGATAAAATAGAAGGGCATTTTTAATGAACGATAAAATCAACCCTTTTGTATGGTTATTCGTTTTATTTTCTTCCGCCCGCTTCAAAAATATATAATGGGCATAAATGTCAGGAAAACTAAGGTTTTCAAGGAGCTTGATAAAAGAAAAATAATTTCTTTCAAATAGATAAAAGCAGACAGGAACATAATCGTTGGTTTGTGTATCGTATAAAAAACACCTCTATTTTGAAAGAAATTCAAATGAGTAAATCCTGTGCCTTTTTTGGAAACGATTATAAGTGGAGAAGAGATGACATTATAGAAAAAGTAAAAGAGCAAGCTCTTCAGCTTATTGCCGAAGAAGGTGTAGATACTTTTTATGTCGGTTCAAAAGGTGCTTATGAGCGAGATGCTTATAATGCCGTTTTGCAAATAAAACAAAACAATCCCGGCATCCGGATAGTCTTTGTTGCATCCGGTATGAAAGAGGTTAATGACGGGGAAAGATATTTTGATAGTTTCATATATCCTGACCGAGCCGCTATCGGATATAAACGTTGGTGCATTGTCCACCGCAATAATTGGATAATAGAAAATACGGATTTTATCATTGCCTATAACCAGCTAAAAGGCAGAGCTTTTGATGTTTGTAAAAGAGCAAAAAATAAAGGTGTTATGGTAATTGAATTGGCGGAGATAAATTAGGTTTAATTTCTTATGAAAGGTTAAAATTATGGATACACAGGAACTTGAAAAATTGTTTGAATTAAAAGAAAAAGGTATTATTACAGAAGATCAATTTAACGAAAAAAAGAAACAGCTTTTAAATATTGAATCGGATGTTATAGATATTCAGCTTCCTAAACAAGGAGAAAGGTTATTTAATGCTGATTATGATAAAATATTTAATTCGGCTCAAAATGCAATAAAAGAATTTGATTATACAATCTCCAATTCAAATAAAAACAAAGGAATCATTATGTTTGATACACCTAAGACTTGGTTATCGTATGGTCAAACAATGTTAATTCAAATCTCAAAATCAAAACAATCTACATCTGTTTCTATATTTGGTAAATGTATTTCCTTTCAAGCTTTTGACTGGGGAGAAAAGAAAAAAATTACAAATAAGATATTTAATTATATTGAAAATAATTTGTAATTTGAGGTGTAAAAAATGATTACGGCAGAGGAATTAGAAAAACTTAACGAACTAAAAGAAAAGGGCGTTATTACAGAAGAAGAATTTAATCAGAAACGAGAGGAATTCTTAAATGATATAGATTCGCAGGTAGCAAAATATTCTGATGAAAATGTTGATATTGTTTTCAGTATTAAAAATAATATCTTCTTTAATATTAATATTGAAAATAAATCTAACAATGACATAGAAATTGATTGGAATAAAACATCATTTATTGAAAATCAAATAATGAATGGTAATTTTATGTATAATGGTATAGCTCCAATTAATAGTAATAATAAAAGACCTCCTGAAATTATTCCAACAGAATGTTCCATTAATAAAAATATTGTTCCGGCTATAAATTTAATTAATTGGGAAAATATTAAAGACTTAGCAGATGGAGAAATAGGGATTTATTTAGTATATAAAATAAATGAAGTAGAAAAAAGAACCAAGCTATTAATAAATCACAAAAATAAAATAGTGGCTTCTGATAAATTTAACGTTTCAGAAGGGATAATGATTATTCTTTCAATTTTAGCAGCCATTCTTGTTGTTCGTGGATTTATTGTTGTTCCAGGATACTTATTTGAATGTTTTGTTCCGGCATCTTTTTTTGCGTTTGTAGCAAAGTCCTTATTATCAATCTGTAAAGATAAAGAAATTGGAATTATTGAATTTCTATTTGGAATTTGCTTTGGTGGGTTGTTTGCTTTATTAACTTTATTAGCGCTTTTAGGTGTAAATCTTTGGCGTTTTATATAACCAATGAAATATAATATTCTTTATGACGTAAGTATTGACGGATTAATAAAACAAGTTAACGAATATTTTAAAAAAGGTTGGGTAAGCTAAGAAGATATAGGTGTTTTATTGCAAGGAGAGTATTATATATTCTATCAAGCCATAATTAAAACAAATGCACAGTCAATTTAGTTTATTTGGTTTTCAGAACTTTTATATAAAACAGCTCCGTTATCAAGCAAAAGATTGGCAATATCAGGCTCTATACGCTCCAAGGCCAGCATTAATGCGGATTTGCCCTGACAATTAATCCAATTAACGTCACAGCCCTTGTCAATCAACATTTGCAATACGGCTAATTTTGTTTCATCGTCCATATTTTCGTTCAAAATCACGGACATAATAGCGTTGTAACCAAAAATATCCGTTCTGTTGATTTCGCAGCTCTGTGCAAGCAAATATTCTAAAGGCTCTTTATCGGAGCAAAAGTAGCAGGCAACCAGGAACAAACTGGCACGGCGGCGGTTTATCGGCATATTGATATTAAAATTTTCCGTTTTGAGTAATTCCTTTAATGAATTAACGTCATCAATATCTAGTTCATCCGTGCATTCTGTCTGATCAATCGGATTAACCGGCATATTTTGCAATCTCGTTTCCAGTTTCTTTATTTTCTCTTGTGTTTCAGCTGCTTGGTCAATAGGGATAAATCTGGAGTAGCATTCGTTCTCTGAGTTATAAATCAACATAAAAATCTCCTTTGTCTTTTTGTTACAAAGATATTTATCCGGCAAATCGGTAATTTGTTGTTTGCAAAAAAATACCCTGTAACCAATCGGCCACAGGGTATTTTGTGCTACGGATTAAATACTAAAACTTATATTTAGCGTTAATTAAGCCAGTGTGGTCTTGGTAATCCTCACGGAATTTACCTTCATAACCAAGCGAAAGCTCAACGTTGTCGTTAACTTCCGCAGTTACGCCGGCACCGAATTCCATACCGAAACGGTCAAGAGCTTCGCCTTCGACCGCATAAGCCGAACCGTTGGCCAGAGTTACGACTGAATTAACATCATCGTTAAACAGGTCATAAGTTGCGGCAATACGGGCTTCCGGCTTGATGTTCATACCGTTAGACAATTCCCAAGACTTGCTGACTTTTGCTCCGATAACGCCGGTCAGGATATCGCTGTCGTTTCCGGAGACTTTCTGGTCGGCAGAATCTTTGTAAGCGTCCTGTTTGATGTGGACATAACGCAATCCAACCTCGGGCGTGAAGCCTAAACCATTAACATTCATGTCATAACCGGTCATAGCCTGTAAACCAAAGGTTTCAACATCATAGTCAGCTTTGACGCCAACGCCGGCAACACTCTTGTCTTCGGAGTAATCAGACCAGCCGTATGTTGCAATACCGTTTACATACCAGTTGCTTGGTTTGTATTCACCGTACAAAATTGCCGTGTGCGTATCAACGTCTGTGCTTCTCATAAAGCCGTCAATATCCGTATTGGTGTAAGCGTAACCAATACCAACCTTCGTATCATCAGTTACAAACTTCTCGGCACCGAATGTGACACCTGCAGAATCTGCGTCAAAACCTTTGGCTTTGGATGTATCGTCCAGCTTGGATTTGTTAAACATTCCCTGAACCCACACGGCTGCACGTTCAAAAATGTTATCGCCGGAAGACATACCTTCACCGCCGGTTGAGATTGACCCGCCGGTCAAGCGTGTGCTGACTGCTCCGAATACCCGATTTGCAGTTTCGGTTTGGGTTTTCTGTACCATCGGTGCAACTTCAGGTGCAACAGCCGTCAACGCGTCAACATAAGCCTGTTCGTTATTCTGCGACAAATCGTTTAAGACCGAAGCAACCGCTTTGGCATTGTCGCTTGCTGTTGATGATTGTCCCAACGTATCCCAAGCTTCAGCTGTTTGGGCATTGTTAGCTGAACCGCCGGCGTCTGCCACGACATCAGAAGCCGAATTTTCATAGGTAATGTCAAAATTCTTACCGTCTTCCGAGGTTACCTTATAACGGTTATTGGAAATCTCATTGGTAAAGTGATTGTCTACATTGCCTTTCAACAAAGCCACATCTTCCAAAGTCTGGCCTATTTCCATTTTCTTGGTAATGTTCAGCGCCAGTTTGGATCCTTCTTTGCCGGTAATGTTTGCTGCTTGCAGAGAACCGTTACCGCCGTCGGCAATTTCCAGCTTCAGCGTTGAACCAGAATTAAATGTTGCATCGCCGTCAATAACCGCATTATTCAACCCGACGTTCATAACGCCGCCGCTTGTCATATTGACATTGCCGGTAATCTTTCCGCTGTTTGAATTAAAGTTAAGCGTTCCGTTGCCGTTCAGGCTGGTGTCCAATGTTCCGGCAATATTCAAAATTGCTGCGGAACCAAGCTGAGCCGTTGTCGGCGTTTGATCGTTTCCGCCATAGATTCCCAGAGTGCTGCCTTCGGCAATATTGATTGTACCGCCGTTAATGTTAACGTTTTTGCTGCTGGAAATTTCAGCCTGTTTACCAGTAACGTTGATTGTTCCGCCGTTGATATTCAAATCATACGCCGGATAGGCATCGGGTTCAGAATCTGCGATATTATCAATAATAGGTTTAGCACCACCCATATTAATAACGCCACCGTTAATATTCAGCTCCTTGCGGGCATATAGCAGTGTTTCAGAATCTTCATCACCTTTGAAATTAATTTCACCGCCGTTTACATTCAAGTTTCCGCGCCAACTGTTAATTTCCATATTCGCCATATTGATAACACCGCCATCGATGGTAATATCACCGAAAGAATCAATATAGCTTTTTTCCAAATTAATATTACTGTTTTCAATGGTAATATTGCCATCTGCCCAAATTCCATAATTATCCGGCTCTCCGATTGTGGAAACAGAACTCAAGCTGGTATCTTTAATGGTAATGTTGCCGTTGGCTTCCAAATCCGAATCATTCATGGTTACGGTTGCACCATCCAACAATATGTTGGAGTTATTGGGCTGGTCATCGGCATCATTTCCGGCTTCCAAAACGCTGTTTTTCAAATCCAGTCCGCCTAAAACCGTAATATCTTGTTCGGTTTTGATATTAGAAGTTTCAATATTTAATGAGCCTTCTTTTTCTACTTTGATTGATTTGTAGTAATATGGTTCTTCGTCCATTCCCTGATTGCTGATCGGGGTTTGAGAATCTACAATCAAATCTTCTCTTACCTGAGAAAAAGCATTATTGGCAGAAAATAAAGCCACTAATGCCGTTGTAATTAAAAGTTTATTTTTCATACGATTAAACATCCTTTTTCTAACTAGTTAAAGAAAAACCCGCTTTTCTTTGAAAGGCGGGCGGATGTTCAGAAACCGTATACTAACAAACGGCTCGGCTTATTTGGCTGAGCCTTATTCACCGACATCCGTCCATTAGACAAGAAGTCGGCACAGTTTTTAAGTCGTGTGCACACGACTGTTAGTATTTTCAAGGGTTTCTGACGCCCTAAGCAGTTTCCCGCTCGTTTCTACTCTATAAAGTAAATGAGTTAGAATCAAGTTAAATCATCAAAAACCCTCTGGAATTTTTAGAAATAAGCCTTTATAGTGCTTTTTATAAGAGGTTGAAATTTATGTTAAAACTGTTTGCCATATTATTTTTGCTCAGCGGCTGCAGCAGTATTGCCGTTCCGCCGGCGTATGTTTATAAAGAAATTCCGACAAGAGACTTTACGCTTGCCAGCTGGCAAAAAATAACCGATCTCTCCGGCGTTTATAAAATATACATTGAAGGCGATGGTTATGCTTTTAATGCTCACGGACACGCCACGCAAGACCCGACACCTAAAGGAATACTCATGCGGGAATTAGCCTTTGGAGACGATTCTCCTAATGTCGTTTATCTTGCAAGACCATGCCAATATGTCAAGAGTCCGATTTGTTCCAAACGTCATTGGACAACCGCCCGTTTTGCGCCGGAAGTTATTAACGCCGAACAGGCAGCTGTCAAACAAATTGTCGGTGACAATCCGGTTATTTTAATTGGATTCTCCGGTGGGGCGCAAGTTGCAGGGTTGATAGCATCCGCCAAGCAGGGATTAAATGTCAAAAAAATTATAACCATTGCCGGAAATCTCGACCACTTAGCATGGACACAATATCACAACCTGCCGCCGCTTAATGAATCAATGAATTTGGAAAGCTACCGAAAACAGTTCGCCAAAATCCCGCAAATCCACTATGTCGGCAGTGATGATAAAGTCATGCCGCCGGTATTGGTGCGCGAATTTGTCGGCAAGAACGACAATATCATTGAGGTTGGGGGCGCCATGCACAATTCCGGCTGGGAAGAAATTTATTCTCAAATCCGGAATGAAAAGTGATTTTCGGACAATTAACGGATAAATACCTATGTAGCAAACAGCTATAAATCTCATCATATTAATTTGTCTTTAGAGGGAATGCCTTAAATTGCATTCCTTTTTTATTGAAAGAATCAAACTCCTTTCAACTGATTTATTTTTCTTCTATTTTAAGAAAGAAACAAAGGAGCTATTGTTAAATTCCCGTCTATTATAATAGCTATTTTATTTTCTATTATAATACTATTATAGGGCTTTAAAATCGCTCTCAATCCCTTGTCACACAACACATTCCGTAAAAAGCAAAGGCAATAACGGCTTCCATTTCGGGAAATAACGACTTCCGTTAACAGAAATAACAATTTCCATCGGTGGAAATAAGAGTTTCCGTTTCAAGAAAACCGGAAATAACAGTTTCCGATATCTAAAACAGGTGGAAATAACAATTTCCAGCGAGGATTTTGTTCAAATGAAAATCCTGTGTCCTTCTTTAATAAATATTTGTGAGACAAATTTTTATGAGGAGAAAACATGAGCAAAAGCAAAGCTGAGCTATCCATAACCAAACGTTTGCTATTGGATTTCATTAAATACAAAACCAACAATAATCATACATTTTTTATGGGGAACGATAAAATCGCTGCCGCACTAGGATTGACGGTTAATTCTGCCAAAGTGATGGTAAACGAACTTATCCGCGAGGGATACCTTCTAAAATCAACGGATATCCACGGCCGCAGAGTGCTAAACCTCTCCGGCAAACCCTACTTAACCATTTCTTGCGTTGATTTAAGCAACATAGATAAACGCATTCTCGCCCAAGAAGTCCTGAACTATCAACGCGACGCCGAATACTACAAACAACAATACGAGCTAGAAAAGGATAGGGCTGGTAGACTAGCGGAGGAACTTGGAAAATTGAGATATCCGTCTAGTTAATCTTGTTCTTCGGTAGATGGAGACATATCAGTTAGGATTGTATCATTGTATAGCCAATAATTATAGCCGTTATAATGTTTACCTAAATAACCTCGTTCTTGCATCAAATTCATTGTTAGGCGGCTTAAACTGAATATTTCTCCATTATAATTGACCTTGTTGTCTTCAATAACTTTGCAACGAATTTTATCATCTTTAATAAAAATTAAAGTAGCTCCTATAGGAATGTTATAATCTTGAAATTTAAATCTTTTAGCAATTTGATTTTTTTCGGCCGCCTTTGTACTTTCTTCAAGAATCTGTTGTTGTTCCAAAGTATAAATTTTACGATTATCAATAATAACTTTTTTACCATTTAACAATTCGGCAAGTTGAGATAAAACTTCATCAGCTCGGCTAGGATGTACTTGAAAGAACTCTTTTTTCTTATGTTCTTTATCTGTATGCCGTTCAACACCACGGTAAATGCTATGCATAATCTTTTCTACTTGTTTATAATTATCTATTTCATATGCGACATAACATTCAAACGGACAAGGCACCCCTGTTTCGCAACCAAGTTGTTTCAATCGCATGGGTAAATCTTTAGTTATACCAATTTTGATAACGTCTTCTCGAAACATTGGGTTAGTTAAAATATATATAATTCCGCGCTCTTTAGTCATATCGCGTACCTTTCTTTTTTATACTTTTTCCTAATTATGCTTTATTTAAACTATTATAAATTTCATCGACAAAAATACCGAGAATTTCTTTCTTTATATTATCATTATTTAACAATAAGGTAAAGAAATCTTGGTTTTGCGATAATCCTTCAATCAAAGCATCATTTACATTATCAAAATAAGCCAACTCAAAGTTTTTTACTGTGTTATTCTTGGCTGATGTTTTCAACTTGTCCGATTTTAGCATAATGTCCCTAATCTGAAGCATTGCTTTAACCGCAACATCATTGTCATAGTTTTTACCAGTCATATTATTGATTTGAGCAATTATTTCAGAAAGTTTTTGAACTTTATCTTCCGGCAAAACAAGCGTTTCTGCAGTTGGCAATGTAACAATAGGATTAGATTTGATATTGGTCTTCTTGTGTTCGCCTGTCTTCTTCTGAACAAAGTTCATAGCCTGAATTTTCCCATCTAAATTAAATCCTCCACCAGCATGTTTAATATTGATGTAAGAAAGCAAACAGGTAATAAAATTATACTTTTTGTGGAGTTCTTTATCTTCAAAGCATGTAACTTGTAACAAAAACTCATAAAATCTGACAAAACCTTTTAAGGTTGTTACAAATTCTTTTTGCTTTTCATCATCCATTTGTTCTATAAATTTCTTGGTCTTTTGGAATATAAATGTTAGTTTTTTCTTGTCTGTTGCAGTAATATTATCTTTATAGAGTAAATCATTTGCAGCTTCAATGTCGGAAGGATCAATAATGCAGAACCCATCAATTTTTACTTCAATGTCATAAATTTGGTTAGGTGTTACGGAATTGGACAGCAGCGTAACAGTATAATATTTGGAGAAAGCATCCTCCATATCCTTATAACTGTTTACAAAATCCAAAATGAAGGTTTGCTTGTTATATGGTGGACAAATTCTGTTTAATCTTGATAGTGTTTGAACAGCATTTACTCCCTTCAAAGTCTTTAAAATATACATTGCACAAAGTTTTGGTTGGTCAAACCCTGTTTGATACTTGTTAGCAACTAACAAAACCTTATAATCATCTTTTTCAAACTCTTTAGGTAATTTGTCTTCGCTAAAACCGTTCATTCCTGCTTCTGTATATTCTTTTCCATCTTCTCGCATTGTAACTTTGCCTGAGAATGCGACCAAAGCATCAATACCTTCATATCCCTTTTTGCTTATATAGTTCTTAAATGCTTGGCAATACTTTACAGCACCTTCTCTGGAAGCTGTAATAACCATAGCCTTTGCTCTGCCATTGAGTTCCTGCATAACAGTTGTTCTGAAATGCTCCACAATAACTTCAATTCTTTGAGCGATGTTAGTTTCATGTAATTCAACAAAACGAGCAATTTGTCGTTTTGCAGCATTTGTTTTACATTTTGGGTCATCTTTAATTTCTTTGTTCAAGCGATAATATGTGTCATAAGTGGTATAGTTTTGTAAAACATCCAAAATAAAACCTTCTTCTATGGCCTGTTTCATAGAATAGATATGGAAAGCTTCTCTTTGTCCCTTACTATTAACCCTACCAAACAAGTTCAGAGTTGTTGGTTTTGGGGTGGCTGTAAAAGCAAATACTGAAACGTTGACTTGTTTTCCGTGTTTATTGATTTCTTCTACAATCAAATCTTCTGTAGATACTTCGTCCTGAATTTCACCTGCACCTAAAGTCTTTGATACGGCTATCATATCTTTACCTGCCGTAGAAGAATGTGCTTCATCAATAATAACGGCAAACTTTTTCTTTTTTAAGTTAGAAACTTCGCTGACAATATAAGGGAATTTTTGAATTGTTGTTGCAATAATCTTAGTATTACCCTTCAAAGCTGTTGCAAGGTCTGATGAATTGCATTTATCATCCATAACTCTAATAACGCCTGACTTGTGTTCAATGCTTTTTACAGCATCTTGTAATTGTCTATCGACAACAATTCTATCCGTAATAATCACAATATTATCAAAAATAATTTTGTTTTGTTCATCATGCAGAGAAGCTAAACGATGTGCTAACCAAGCAATAGAATAGGTTTTGCCAGAACCAGCACTGTGTTGAATGAGATAGTTTTGCGATGTTCCGTTTTCCCTAACATCATTCAAAACCTTATGCAATACATCTCTCTGATGAAATCTTGGAAAGATAATGTTTTCTTTAATAGATTTCTTTCCTGTATTTTCATCTTCTTTTTCTTTTACTTCAAGGAGAATAAATTTGCTTATAAGCTCCAAAATAGAATCTTTTTGTAAAACATCTTCCCACATATATGAAACGCTATATTTGTCTTCCAATATCGGGTTTCCTGCACCAGCATTAACACCTTCGCCATTTCCCATATTAAATGGTAAGAAAAATGTCGATTCTCCTTCTAGTTTTGTAGTCATATAGACCCGTTCTAAGTCCATGGCAAAATTTACCAAACATCCACTTTTGAATAAGAATAGGCGATTGGTAGGTGTTCTTTCGGTGCGATATTGATAGATAGCATCTTGATAAGATTGTCCGGCATGATTGCACTTTAATTCAAAGGACATAATCGCAAAACCATTTAAGAAGATAACAACATCAACTCTTTCCTTATCATTTGCCCATATTTCTTCAGCTGCCGAGAAGATATTTTGCTCATACTGCTTGGTTGCTTCTTTATTAAAATTTGTTGCAGGTTTCGTGAACATAAAATCTAAATGGACACTGTTTGCAATGTCAATACCGTGCTTTAATACAGATAATAAGCTACTCTTTGGTTTGCTTATTTCGCTATTGATATAATTGATAAGGGTATTCTCCAAATCAGATTTGTAGATTTTTCTTAATGTTTCCATTTGCTTTGGTTGCGTATCGCTCAAAAACTTGAACAACAACTCTTTATCCATAGCGTTATATCTATCAAAGTTAGCATTTTTGCGGATTACATAACCATTTTGCTTATGCAAATAATCTAAAATAAATGCCTGATACTCTTTCTCTGATTGGATAATATTCATTATGCAACCTCCTTTTTACCGGTAACATATTCATAAATTAAGGTTTTCTTATATTCTTCAAGCGTTTCAATCTGCTTTTGTTTGTCTGCAATAGCTTCCTCAACTTGAGAGCATTGACTATCAAGATAATCTGCAATTTCTTGCTGTTCTGTCGGAGATGGTAATGCGACATATATATTTCCTATGTCAGTTGAAGATATGTGAACAACCTTTAACTTTGCTTTCCCTATACTTTTTTGTAATTGAGCATAAGAACTGTATAGTGCATAATTCAAAAATTTACAATTTTGATGATGTCTTAATATGATAATATCTCCACCTGCTAAACAAGGTTTATCTCCTAAATAAACAATATTTTTGCCTATTTCTTCTACTAATTCTCCTGTTCCTGCAAATAATATATCACCTTTAAATATATATTTTGGAGAGGATATTTTATTCAAATTGGTTGCTGATATTGCATTCAAAAAGCAATTTTTATACTTTGAGTATATTTCTCCATATCTAATGCATTGTATATTTCCATCACTATTTACATCTTCTTTAGTAATACCATTTCCTTTACTTATTGAAGATGCTAGATATTTTGTTCTCTTTATTTCCCAATTTGCAGGGATTTTGCCTATCCATTCAATACCGCTGTCTTTCATTGGGGCATTTGAATTAAGCCCTTTAGTAACAGCTTCGGTAATAACTGATTTCTTGTATTCTTCCAATGTGGTTATCTGTTCTTGGATGCCCAAAATTATCTCATTTGTTTGAGATACTTGCCGATTAATACAATTAACAATTTTATCCTGTTCTTCTCTGTCGGGTAAAAGATAAGGCAATTCTTTTAATTTTCTCCAGTTTGTATCACATGTTCTCACTCTTATACCAGTTGTTAAAGCAAGGAACACACCGTTATATGCCATACTTCTCAAGTAATACATTATATAGGTTTTGTTTTGATTTGTATCCAAAACATTCAGAACAGGAGATGCTTTCCCCCTTGAATCAGAAATACCAATAGCACCTGCAAAACCATCCATTCCGTGAACTACCAAGTCCCCGGCATCAATACCCTGATAACCGATTTCTTTATCAGATATCGTAAATCCATCTTCTCTACGATTTTTACGAAGTGTTACTTCACCATCTCTGAAACAAGTAATAACTTCATCTGTTTGTTTAACAGGCTTTTCTAAATATGATAAGCAATATTTTCCTTTTTCAATTTTCCAGTTCACAGGAATAGTACCAATCCACTCAATTCCACTATCTTTCATCGCTCTAGTCACCGTTATTCTCCTGTTCAGCAATGAAAGCTAAAAATTCTTTGCCTAAATCTGTTATAATAGTCGGTTCAGTTGCACCAATTTTCCCTACGGCTACATAAGTCAAATGATGTTCTGACAAGCCTTTAATAATGGCCTCTAAAAGGTCTTTATCCTTATAATTCATTTTCAAGTCAAAAAACAATGGATTTTCGGAGTGGAAACCATTAGGACGAATTGTAACAATAGGACCTTTTGATTTTGAAATCTCTTTAAGTACTTCAATATGTAACAATGTGCAATCACGCAGTATATTCAAAAAGATATGTTTCTTTGTGTCATCAATACTTTCATTTTTGATAGCATTTATAACCGCATTTGCATAAAGAGAAACTTTATTTTCTTCTATATCTTCCAAGGCCTCTCTTTGAGCTGATGCCAATATATTGGCAAAATTAGTTGTTTCTCTTATTTTTTGTTCCATTTCAGCATCTAATTGAGACAGACGCTTTATCACTTCTTCTTTCCATAAATCTATGCGTTCTTGCCAACCATCTTGCACAAAATCTTCAAAAAACTTACTAAATGCAGATGCAATTGGTATTTGGCTTAATAGTGCCAGAGCAGCATTTTTTCCTATTTTTTTCATATCATTACCCATCTGCTATTCCTTATGCTGCTCCGAATAGTTTTTTAATCTTGGAATCAACAGAATTTTCAAGTTCTAAAAACTTCTTTTTCAATTCTTCTGATGGTGTTGGTTGCTGATATTTGTAAAAATAGCGAGTAAATGGTATTTCCGCCCCAATTTTTATGATTTTGCGACCGCAGTCTTCTTCAAATATGGCATTTTCATCTTCTGCTTCAAAAAAAGCTTTAGCATCCGGCAAATGCGGTAAAACTTCTCTTGCTATATAATCTGAAATATTTTCTTGATATTTCACAATTTCAATATCTTTGCTATCCTTATCATAAATAATATTTCCCTTTTTATCTCTTTGAATATCGGCGGATTTATCCATTTTGGATAGGCCTTTTACCAGCTTTTCTATATCTTTCTTACCGATGCTATCGTGCAAAGCTTTTTCTAATATCTTGGTTAATACTGGTGTGAATGTTTCTGGATTCATCCAAATTTTATCCGAGATATTATCTTGAAGAGTTTGAATAATTGTATCGTAAATTGGCTTGTTTTGTTTGAAGTTATCTAATTTATTCTTATCTTTTCCAGTAAGTTCAGGTTGGTTTTCAAGTTCATAGACCTTGCTTTTATCATAAAGGTAACTCAAAGTTCCATCGGAAAGCAAATCATCAATCCGTTCTTGCGTAATAGCATAACTTCTTTGTAGCGGCTGCATCACAGTATATTCTCTATATAAAAATTCTTCATTATTATAGATTTTACAAAATTCATTTTCTTTAAAGTTGGTATATAGTTTTGTTATTTCTGCTCTATCCTCCGGAGAAAATTCATTTTTCTTATTACCCAATGGTTTTCTTAACTTGTGGTAGATGTTTGAAGCATCAATTAGTTGAATCTTCCCCTTGCGTTCAGAACGCTTATTCTTTGATAAAATCCACACATAGGTTGTAATTCCCGTGTTGTAGAATAAATCTGTTGGCAACTGTATAATTGCTTCAATTAAATCATGTTCCAACAAATATCTTCGGATTTGGGATTCCCCTGATGATGTTCCACCACTGAATAAAGGCGAACCATTTTCAATGATAGCTGCTCGGCCAAGCTTATCATCCATCTTGGAGATAGCTGACTGCAAGAACAAAAGTTGTGAATCGCCACCACTTGGCAAACCTGCACCCCATCTGCCTAATGGTGCTTTTTCATATTCTTTTTTTACGGCATCTTCCTGTCCTGCTTTAGCATCTTTACCAGACCACGGGGTTCCGAAGGGCGGATTTTCCAGCAGGAAACGCATTTTCATATTCGGAAAGCAATCTTCCTTAAATGTATCCGCATGCTTAAAATTATCCGCATTTTGTCCTTTAATCAACATTTCAGCCAGACCAACAGCATAAGACACGCCCATAAATTCTTGTCCAAACAGTTTTACATCTGCTGTTGGGTTATAATGCTTTAAATAACTGTATGCTGTTGATAACATACCACCAGTTCCGCAGGCTTGGTCGCAAACCGTAATAATTTTGCCATCATCAAAAATATCATCACAACCTTCGGAAATCAGCACAGAAACACACATTTTAATAATATCGCGACCAGTGTAATACTGACCAGCATCCACATTTTGAAAGAATCTTCCAATAAGATTTTCAAAAATGTAGCCCATCTTTATACTATCATACGTTTTCGGGCTTAAATCCAGTTCTGAAAAGGCTTTAACAACTTGATATAAGCACCCATCTTTATTCATTTTATCAATATGTTTATTCATCTCCAATTCAGCAAAAATATCTTGCACATTGGATGAAAATCCCAAGATGTATGATTTGAAATTTGATGCTATATGTTCTGGGTCATTACATAGTTCTGTCAAGTCAAAACCACTGGTATTATAAAATTGATAGCCTGTAATCCTATACATTGCTTGTGCAGGATAATCATGTTGAGCATTATATTTGGCAATAACTTTAGCTTTTGTATCAACTAGTGCGCATTCTAATCTTCTTACAATAGTCATAGGAATGATAACGTCGCCGTATTTATCCGGCATATATGAGCCTCGAAGTTTATTGGCAATGCTCCATATAAAATTTGCTTCTTGTGTAATGTCAATAGGATTATCATCCCATAATATATCAATGTTATTTCTATTTACAGTCATTCTTAAGGCCTAATCAAAATTTAATATAACTTATTTTATCCTATTCAAAATACCTTGAAAATCTCTTAAGAAATCATTTTTTTCACTAATTATTGTTTAAAAAATAATCGATCTAAATAGGCACAACAATATTTTGTTTTGGATTGAACTTCTTTATCTGTCCAGAAGTCCTTTATGATTTGCTGAAGAATCTTTAAGCAATATTTAAGATCTATATCGTCTTTAGTAAGTATTCCAACACTAGCTAGAAAGGAAAGAGCTTCTTCTTTATTGTTAATCATTATGATGGTCTTTTCTTTTATATCTTTCATTTTAGTCTTTTCACTATTTCTTCCAAAATTCGGAATCTTGTCAGAATCAAGTAACTCAATAGTTTTTTGAGGATAATTTTTGCCTTCGCTCTTTTTTAATCCTAGTAAATACTCTTTTATTTCATCACTACTTTTTTTGCTTTCTTTTATGAAGTAGTAAATTGGAATCCATTTTCCAGTATCTAAAGCTATTGCTTTTATATATTCCATAGGAGCCGCAATTACTGTTTGTTTTACAAACGCTTCTATTACTCCTTTTATCGTAATAGATTTTTCAACTTCTTTTTCTACCTCAACTTCCGCTAAGGTTGTAATAGGATGTAGATCCCCCATAAGTTTTAAAGCCGGAGCCCCTTTTTTCTCTACAAATTCTCCTTCTTTTATAAATTGAATTTTAGATAATAATGTTTCATCTATAACAAAATTCCCGGATTTTCCTTCTACTTCTCCAGTTTTTAGATTTAATATTGCGGTGTTTTCTATGCCATTTTTAATTATGTTTTCAATATGTTTTGATAAAGTAGTTGAAATCATAGAGTTTATGCGATCTTCAATTATTTCACCAAGTTCAACACTTCCAATAAGTCTATTAGCGGCGGGATATCTATAGTATATTTGTCCAATTCCTATATCTCCATCTTGTTTATTCATAATAACAGGACGTTTAGAGGCTTTATAAACATATAAAACTCCTATTGTTTTTCCCGCTATGTCATAAGTTGTTTTTTCTATTCGTAATCCACATCCTGCAAATTCAAAAAGACTTCCACTTAATTTTTCTAGATCCCAAGTAGAAAAGGCCTCTATTTTTTTATCAGATAGCCCTATTATTTCCCAAACAGCATCTTTAACACCATATAAAATATAACCTCCCTTATTGTTAGCAAATGATACTAATGGTTTTATGAGAGATTTTATATCTGTATTGAAATTCTCTTTGCATTCAAATGTATCATTTTCTCCAATGTCTAGACAGTTAATAGTTCCTTTTTTGATTTTAAGTAACTGAAATAAGATACTTTCAGAGATTGGAGAGGTGTCTTCTTGAGGAATGGATGACGATAGAAATGCATGTAGCTCGTCTTCAGTCGCTATAGGAATATCTTGACCTTTTTGGCCGTTAATAATCTCACTAATTCTGCCACTGTTAATATGTAAAGAAGGATTCGCTCTTTTAGTGTTTATAATACCAACTATTTCTTGATTATTTTTCCCATTGGCATGCAATTTTTTTGCAATAGCAATTTCTTGAATTGTAAGTGTTTTTTTTATTTTTTGTGGCATGTTAGTCTCCCTTTATATAGAAACAGTATATAATTAGACATTTCAAAGTACTAGAGACATAATGCTAAATCCACAATGATTTTACTTCCCCTCTATTTTTTTTGCCAGTTTATTAACCAAATCCATATCCCTGCTTTTGTAGGCTTCGAGGAGGGGGAGATAGTAGCGGGAGCTTTTGCCTTCGCCGATGTAGGGAATGCGGCGGATACCGTCGGCCTTATCTTCTTTGCGCATGGCGAGCAGGGTGGCGTATGAAATCCCTAAAAATGCTGCCGTTTGCTTGATATTGAGCCAGTTTGAACGCGCAGCAATGTCAAATTCTTCTTGTTTTTTAGCACTATTTAAATCGTTTAAATAAAATTCAGCCAATTCTGCGGCATAATCATTAAACCCATTATCTTCTAATGCTTTTACAAATGAGCGGATAGAATTACTCATAGTTTTTACAACGTTTGCTGAAAATACAATCTGCTTAAAATCAACATGAGTAGTAAACGTAATGTTTTTAACTCTAAATTCATTTAAGAATATGATATTACAAAACTGTCCATAATGAAAGTGTATGTCCGAAAAAGATACCTTACCACCAAAAATAGTATTGCTGAAAATAATTTTCAATTTGGATATATTGGATAACGAAAAATTTGCCTGTTCTGAAAAAGTACAATTTCTCAAAATAATAGCTGAATAGCATCCCTTTTGTATTTTATCAATCTCAAAGTTATCATTGAATGTACAGTTTTCAAATTTTAATAAACTTATTATTGTTTGAAAGTTTCTAGCGAACCCCCTTTCCCAATAATTAAGTTTGCAATTGAAAGTACAATTTTTGAACATAAAAGATTTACTTCTTAGAAACAGGCATTCTGCTCCGCTGAAGTAACAATTTTCAAAAATTACCGTCCTGATATCTACATAATCAATAAACGCAAATAAGCTAACATTCTCATCCCCAGAAGCAATTTTCATATTTTTTAGATGTAAGCATAAATTGTTAAATCCCAGAGATTTTAACTCTATGTCTACACAAGGATTTTCAAAAGTTAAATAAGGCTCTTGTTTTGCAAAACAATATTCTTTCTCAAAATCAGCCAAAAACGTTTTTAATTTGCGTTCATCATTGGCTATAAAATTGCGACTATATCCTCTTTTTTCGTATAACTTTAACTCCTCAGGTGGTAAATTGGGCTGTTTTAAATTATAGTTGAATATTGTCGCTAAAATGGACAAGAATGCTTTGAGAGCATCAGCATAATAAGGGTAATATTGATCTAAATATTCATCTCTAACCCTTATAGGGTCTTCTTCTTTAGATGGAAGGCTAATAAGAAATTCCTTTACTGATTGGAAAGTTTTATAATTATCTCCTGTTTCTTTTACATATTCATCAAAATGAGCTATTAAGTTTTGGATAGAACTGCCTACTTTTTCAATATCAGGATTTCTTAATCTTAAAAAAACATCTGATAGTCTCATCATAAACAGTTGGCAAAATTCTTTAAGTTGCTCAATGCTGTCACAATATACAAATTCGCCTTGTTGTATTGGTTCAGCAAGACTTTTGGCATATTCTCTTAACAAAACATCATCAACAACAGTATTTTGAAATTCAAAACTAAATTTTTCAATATTATGTTGGTTTAACGATGAGATTTCTTCGTCAACTTTTGCCGCATTCATATATGTATCTTTTTCAAATTGGTAATCTTTAATATTAATCCATGACATCTTTTTTCTACCTCAAAACCAACCTATAATAATCAATATCGTATATAGGTTTAATTTCTTTTAACATCAAAAATTTTCCGATTCATAATCAAAATCTATCAAAATACCTATTTTACAATAAAAGTTTTAAAACTTTTTACTCTGCTATAAGCAGTTCTTCTTTCACATTAAGCATAGCGTATTTTATACACCTTTAGCATGTCTTTGCAAGTTAATGATATTGTCTATTAATTCATTAATATTGATAAATTTTTTATCGTAATACCTTTCCATTTCTTATGATTTGTGCGGGTAAAGCGATAAAAAGATATTTACGGACATGTTAATCGTTATGCTTGGCCGAAAACCGATATTTTCCTTTGCCTAAACCTTTAACCGGCTCAATGATGTGATTATCCAACAAGGTTTTAAGCAGCCTTGATGTCATGGCTGGGCTTAAGTTTAAGAGTGCGGTAACGTCTGAGCGCCCAAAACATCCGACCGTCGTATATTTGTCATACATTTTAATAACATGTTGAATAGATTTTTCAGTAATACCAGGGATTTTATTTTTACAGATACGTCCAATGTCTACTTTTGGTGTTTCAATGTCTACTTCTGAAGTCTGAATGTCTACTTTTTTATCCGATTCTGCGATTCTTTTGCTGATTGAAACAAAATTATCCGGTTTTAAGCAAAACTCTGCAAAACTTTTTACCCCGCTATATCCACACATATCCATTTAAATACATTTAAAAACGAGTTTCGAGAAAAACCTTGAAAAACAATCTGTTGACTTGCGTTTTGTTTTTCTCTCATACTAACCGTGTCAGGCAGCAATGCCATAATTTAACGATTAAACCGAAAGGAAAACAAAATGACCATATTAACCTACATTATTGCTTCTTTGCTGAAAAAATATCGTTTCAAAAAAGAAGCAGAAAACCTGAAAAATCTTCTCAACGCTGCCCGTTTTGCCTGCTAGGAGAAAAGTCATGCATTACCGACTGGTTGCCAAAACCGCCGATTTCACACCGGAAGAATTGCTCAATAAATTGCAGGGATTTATGCCGGTGGCAGACGAAGCGGTTCATCAATACGGATGTTGGAAGCTTGCGCGTTATGCCGATTTTGCAGCATTTGCCGCCGATGAAGGCATTGATACCGACGAAGCCCGAACCGTTGATGAGCAGGACGGCATTTTACGTCAACACGGGTTTGCTTTTGGAGATGACCGCAAAATCTATGAAAAAGTATCAACCCATTTTGACAGCTTTGTCATCAAAGGCATCAGACGCTATAAAGATGTCATTGCCGACCCGCGCGGTGTTTATGCCTTTATTTCCGCGGCCGGAGATTTTTATTACGTAACCGAAAAGCGCTGTCCGTTTGCCGCCGATGACGTGGTTTATGTGACAGATTGCCATAATTAACTGATTTTCTAACAAAATTAAATATTTAGCCCCAATGGCTCGGAGGGGATACCAAAGCGCCATACAGAATTATTATGCTCTTTTTTAACAAAAACCCTACTTTAGAAAGGAAAATTAAAATGAAAAACTTTTTGGAAAAATATAACGCTTTTAAGATTGAAACCTCAAAAGACGAAGGCAAGCTGACCTTGGAAACGGCCAAAGAACGGATTTTGAAACTGTTGACCGATAATATCAGAAACTTCAAGGAAGACAGCTGGAATTTGCAAAACCGCATGAACAAGCTGATTATTGATACGGAAAAGAATTCAATCTTTACGCTTCGTCTGGGCGGCAAACGCATTGTCCGCTATTCACTGGATTTGCTGGATACTCAGCAGAAAATAAGCTTTCTGTTTGATTTTTACAACAGTGTTGAGGCCGGCGAGTTTAATGAGGACATTACCGACTTTCTGGCTAAAGAGATTGATAATGCCGCGGTACGCAAAAAAGAAGCCAATGAGCGCCGGAAAAATAAGAAAAAAGCCGAACGCGAGCAAAAAGCCAAGGAAAAACAGGAAGAATATGCTCGAAAAGTAGAGGAAACAAGGCAGAGGACGCTTGCCGCCGCTGAACCGATGCTTCATGAAATGTACATACAATCTGAAGCTACCCGCCAAAACGGACAGAATCAATATGTTTCTGAACGGGTTTAATTAAAAGTGTCCGGGGCTTATCAAAAATAAGCCCCCTTTGCAATAAAACCAGGACAAAACAATATATTAGATTGAGTTCGATTAAGGGAAAGATAAAATGACAATAAGTTTAACCGAAGCATTGAGAAACATTGCATCCGTTCCCAAAACCGAGGAGGAACTGAAACAAGGTGTTCGCAACCTGACAGGTTTTGCAAGGTGTATGTTATCAATCAAACAGGAGATTAAAGAAAATGAAAGCCGTCATACTGACACGCGTGTCAACCAAAATGCAGGAAGAGCGATTGAGCCTGCGCGCTCAAAGTAAACGCTTGGAAGAATATGCCGAAAGAAGGGAGCTTGATGTTATCAAGCGTTTTGAAATTATAGAAAGTTCCACCCGCGGCGAACGTAAGCGTTTTATGGAGATGATAAATTTTTGCAAGAAACAAAAGGAAACCATAGCGATTGTGGCCGATACGGTTGACAGGGTGCAAAGAAGTTTCAAAGAAAGCGTGCTTCTTGATGAACTGATGCGCCAAGACAAGATTGAGCTGCATTTTTATCGCGAAGGGATGATATTAAACAGCAAATCCACCTCAGCCGATATCATGCGCTGGGACTTCTCGGTCATGGGAGCCAAAGCCTATGTCTTGCAACTTTCCGAGAATGTCCGCCGCTCTACGGAGTTGAAAACCAAAAACGGGGAAAGATGCGGTGTCGCGCCGCTCGGGTATGAAAATTATGTCGACGAGCGGGGAAAGCATAATATTCGCCTTAAAGAACCGGAAGCCGGTATCATCAAGCAAATATTTGAACTTTATTCTCTCGGTAAGATGAGCATATTGGAAGCCGTGCATTTTGCCGATTTAATGGGACTTAAGACCAGAGCCGGCAAAAAACTGGTCAATTCCAGTATCTACTATATATTGGACAATCCCTTTTATTATGGCGAGATGAAAACCAAAAGAGGCATTATCAAACATGTTTATCCGACGCTGATTTCGCAAGAGCTTTGGGAGCAATGCCAAAAACAAAAAGCCCTGAACAATCATAACGGCGCGGGGCTGAAATACAGCCAAAAGCCTTTTGTACTGAGAGGTTTAATCACCTGCGGAAGAACGGGAAGGGTTTGTCCCTGCGAAGATCAACTGAGAAGAAAATACTATTCGTGGGTGGTTTGTTACACCAAAACCGGGCAGAGGCGATACATCCCGGAACAAGATGTTTTAAGCATGATAGAAACCGTCCTAAACCGTATCAAAATACCGGATTCCTTAATAAATCCGTTGTATGAAGAGATTAAAAATGCTGAAATTTCAGAAAAACAATACTGTCAGCAGGAAATCGGAAAACTGAGACAGGAACAGGAGAAATTGAAGGCAAAATTGGATAATTTGTTTGATTTGCGTTTGGACGGAGAGCTTGACCGAGAAACGTTTGAAACCAAGCGCAATGAAATCCAACTCAAAATTGACCGTATGGGAAGGAAGATTAAAACCTATGAAAAGACGGGAAATGCCTTCACTTCAACGATATTAGATCTCATAAATCTTGCATCGCAGGCAGGAAAAGTGTTTGCCAAATCCGATAATCTTGAGTTGAAGCACCTGTTGTTAAAATTTGTTTTTAAGGAAATGATATTAACGGAAGGAGAATTGACGTATGAGCTGAATTTTCCGTTCAGCGAGTTTGAAAAAGCGTATTTTTACGAAAAAAGAAGCAAATTTTTACAAGGCTCGCAAAACGAGGAAAACCAAGACATTGAAGATAATAAAAAGGATGAAAACACAAAATCGTTCGGGCCGAAAATTGCTTTTAAAAATCAAAGAGTTGCGTCAAAAAACGCAACTCTTCTCCAGTTTGGCTGGGGTGGCTGGATTCGAACCAACGAATGTCGGCACCAAAAGCCGATGCCTTACCACTTGGCGACACCCCAATCATCTGTGGTAAAATCTCAATCATCTCAAGCAAAGACATATCTATGCTAAAAAAAATATAAATGCAAGCATTTTTTTTGAAATTGTGAAAAATAATTATAAAAAAATTTTTAAGAGCTTATAGTTACATAAAAAATATTTTTAGAAACATATCTATAAAATAAAATTTAGGTTATTAGTTATGCAAAAATATAAATAAAAAAACTCTTTTTCAACAGTAATGACAATACTTAAAAAATCTTAGTATAACTTTAGCCATCACTTTACAGCCCCAAAACTCATCCTTATACTGCCCTCAAATAACTGCTGAACAAAGAGGGAAAAATGGCTGTAAATCTAATTAAAAGAAATGGAAAGAAAGAAGAATTTTCAATATTTAAGCTCCAAAGATTGTTAAATGAAGTTTGTAAAGGTTATCAACTTGATACCCACAAACCGCTGTTAAATTTGGATGAATATTTGAAAGATGAAATGACGACATCGGATTTGTTTAATGCGTTAACGATGAATGTCCTAAATCTGACATCGGTTGAGGAGCCAGAGTGGAAAAATGTGGCTGGCCGTATGAAAATGTTGGCTCTTTACAAAAAAGTATCACAGCTTCGTCAAATTCCCAAAAATGAAACACCATATAATTACGAGCACTTTTTAGAGTATGCTATCAGCAATAATATTTATGATTCAGTTATTAAAGAAAAATATACGAATTCAGAAATTAAAGAGGCCGCAAACTTCATTAAACCAGAATTTGATATGGTTTATGATTATGCCGGTGCCAATCTTTTAATCAAACGTTATTTGTGCGAATTTAATGACAACATTGTGGAATTGCCTCAAGATATGTTTTTATCCATAGCTTTGCTGATAGAGCAAAACGAAGATAAAGCGACACGTATGGCAAAAGTCAAAGATACATATGAAAAATTGGCAGACCGTAAAATTTCTTTGGGAACACCGCTTCTGATGAATTTAAGACGTCCTAACGGCAATTTGAGTTCATGCTTTATAACAGCGATGGATGATACAAGAGAGTCCATATTTTATGTGATAGACCAAGTAGCATCAATATCAAAATTTGGCGGTGGCGTCGGCGTAAATATTTCTCGTGTCAGAGCCAAAGGAGCAAGAATTAAAGGGATCAAAAACTCATCGGGAGGTGTTATACCATGGATTCGTATTTTGAATGATACCGCAGTGGCCGTAAATCAACAAGGCAAGAGAAAAGGGGCAGTAACCGTTTCTTTGGATATGTGGCATTTGGATATTGAAGATTTCTTGGAGTTAAGAACCGAAAACGGCGACCAACGGATGAAAGCATATGATATTTTTCCGCAGATTGTTGTGCCGGATTTATTTATGGAAAAAGTGGAAAACAACGAAGATTGGTTAATGGTTGATCCGCACGAAGTTCGTAGCAAATATGGCATAGAATTGGCAAATCTTTGGGGCAAAGAGTTTGAAAAGGCCTATAATCAACTGTATTTAGAAGCCTCTTTTGGTAAGTTAGAGTTATATAAGTTTTATCCGGCAAAAGAATTGCTGAAAAAAGTAATGCGTTCACAAATAGAAACCGGCATGCCTTATATTGCTTTTAAGGATACGTTGAATAAGTATAACCCCAATAAGCATGATGGTCTAATCGTAGGAACAAACCTCTGCACGGAATCACATAGTAATGTTCGCCCAAGTCACATAGAAGATGATGTTTTAGAAAATGGTAAAGTTACCAGACGAGCAACCGATGGCTTAGTACACGTGTGCAATTTAGTTTCCATAAACTTAGCCAATATAGATACTGATGAAGAATTGGAAAGTGTGTGTGAAACATCCGTTCGTTTATTGGATAATGCAATAGATTTCACGAAAGTTCCGGTTTTAGAGGGACAACAACACAATAAGCGCTATCGTACCATCGGTGTTGGCGCAATGGGGTTGGCAGATAAGTTAGCTAAAAACAATATTCCATATATTTTGTCAGCAGAATACGTTGATGAGCTGTTTGAAAAAATAGCATTGTACAATATCAGAGCATCAATTAAGTTAGCGAAAGCTAAAGGAACTTTCGGCGCTTATGAAGGTTCGGATTGGAGCAAAGGAATTATTTTAGGCCACGATGAAATATGGTTTGCAAAAAATGCAAAACATCCGGCGGAATGGGCACAAATTTTTACGGATTTACAAAAATACGGCATTCGTAACAGTCAAATTGCGGCGATTGCGCCAAATACCAGTTCTTCATTGATACAAGGGTGCACGGCATCGGTATTGCCG
Organism: uncultured Alphaproteobacteria bacterium; assembly: GCA_949297415.1. Taxonomy (GTDB): domain Bacteria; phylum Pseudomonadota; class Alphaproteobacteria; order RF32; family CAG-239; genus CAG-267. The sequence continues at coordinate 37,413 of CASFSV010000007.1, read as the reverse complement.
ATTTACAGCAAGTTTTTTGTAGAAACACATGGTAAAGGTTCTATTCCGAACTGTCCTCCGTATATTCGGGAAAAATTCTGGTTCTATCAAGAAAACCGTAACATCAGTCAAGAAACAGTGATAGATGTAATGTCACGCATAAATAAGTGGATAGATACGGGAATTTCCATAGAACTGATGTATAACTTAAATCGTAATATTCGCGCCAAAGACATATATGATACGATTATGAGCGCATGGAAAAAAGATATTAAAACACTATACTACACCAGAACGATTCAAAAAGACGGATCAAGTCTGGAAAAAGAAGAATGTGTCAGCTGCGCGGGATAATAAGGAGAGAACAATGCAAAGAAAAAAACTGTTTAATATTGAAGGCAATGATGAAATAATTAATCGTCGCATGATTGGTGGTAATGTGACCAATCTGTTCAATTTGAATAACGTAAAATATCAATGGGCGAATAAAGTATACCGTTTAATGATGGAAAACTTTTGGATTCCGGAAAAAGTGTCATTGTTTGACGATAAACGCGCATATGAAGAACTAACCGCATCGGAAAAGAGAGCTTATGACGGCATTTTATCATTTTTGGTATTTCTGGATAGTATTCAGACCAACAATTTGCCAAACATCAGTGAATATATCACCGCGCCGGAAGTTAATCTGATTTTGGCCATTCAAACCTACCAAGAAGCAGTGCATTCTCAAAGCTATGCGTATATTATAGAGAGTATCATTCCGGCAGCAAAGCGTGCGGAAATATATGATAAGTGGCGCGAAGATAAGATTTTGTTGGAAAGAAATAAATATATTGCCGAAATTTATCAGAACTTCATTGATAACAAGAGCGATATAAATTTCGCCCGTGTGTTGATAGCAAACTATTTGCTTGAAGGCGTATATTTTTATAATGGGTTTAATTTCTTTTATAATCTTGCGGCAAGAAGCCTAATGATAGGAACAGCGGATGAAATAAAATATATTAACCGTGACGAGTTAACGCATTGTGTGATATTTGCGAATATGATAAGAGAAATCATGAAAGAAAATTCAGGATTTTTTAACCAAGATGAGATATATACAATGTTTGATAAAGCCGTAGAACAAGAGATTGCGTGGAGCAACCATATCATTGGCGGCAATATTATTGGAATAACCGAAAAGACAATAGAAGAATATACAAAATTTATTGCCAATAAGCGGTTAAAGGATATCGGTCTACAGCCGAGATACGAAGGTTACGATACAAATCCGTATAAGCAATTAGAAAAAGTCGCCGACACGAATGGTGAAGGTAATGTAAAAGGCAATTTCTTTGAAGCCAATGTGTCGTCATATAATCAGAGTACGGCGGTAGAAGGATGGGATGAAATTTAATTAACAAATAGGTGCTGTGATGAATTTCTTTTCAGAGTTTAATATTCGAGAGTTATTGAGTGCGTTTGTCGTATTATTAGCGATTACGGATATACCTGGAAACATCCCGATAGTCATTAACTTGCAAAATAAAGGAATACATATCAGTGCCCGCCGAGCATTTTGGTACTCGTTGGTATTACTGGTATTTTTCTTTTATGCCGGAGAAGCATTTTTGAAGTTATTTGGCTTGGATATATCGTCATTTGCGATAGCCGGTGCATTGATAGTCTTTTTGTTTAGCTTAGAGATGATTTTAGATATCAATTTGGTGAGTGAAGGAACGGATATTTCGAGTGACGCGACTTTTGTCCCAGTTGTTTTCCCATTATTTGTCGGCGCAGGAGTGCTGACCGCTTTACTGGCAATTCGGTCGCAATACGCTGATATTAACGTTCTGATAGCTGTTTTGCTAAACTGCATGGCAATATACGCAACAATAAGGTTGTCACGTTTTTTCAAAAAGCATTTAAGCGGTGCCACGATATATGTGATGAAGAAATTTTTCGGAATGGTCTTGTTGGCAATATCGGTAAAATTATTTATTACCAACGTTGCGGTGTTGGTACAGCAAATAAATGGATAATCGGAAATTTAATTGTCAGCAAACTAAAAAGCCCCTGAACAGAAAAAATCTGTCAGGGGCTAATTGTTTTAATAAGCATGACTGAGCTCATGAAGTGTTTTTTCGATAAGTAAAGCATCATGAGCACTGCAAGGCAGTTTCAAGACCTCATCCAAGGGATGTGAAACATCATCATCTGTAGCAAAGGGTGACCATATTTCGTGATAATTGAGAAGAATATTATCCCAATTAGGAGCACAGAGCGTATAGGTATTAGCAAACACAGGTGTTTTGTGAAAAATTTTAGCAAAAGCCTCATGAGTGCAAACTAAGAGAATATGGGAAACCTTATTTAACGTAGCTTCTTTTTCCAAATAATCTACAAAAGCTCTTGTATCCGAGGAAGAAGCCTTATGATTAAGGGCAGATGTTTCGACAATTCCGTGTATGGAACAACTAAGATTAAGCACTTTAGCCGAAACCAAAGCTTCATCATTACCAGAGGCATAGAGCATTTGTGGCTTTCCACATTTTTCAACAACAAGTTTAGAAAGTAAGAATAAAGCCTTAGCGTGAGCCAAAGAAATACTGCCGTAAGCATTTAAATCAGCACAACGAACAAAAGTTAAATGTACCATAGAATAATAAGATTAATGATTAAAATAAAAATTACAAAACTCTAAAAAAGATAAGTGAAAGGAAGAAAAGAATCAAGATTTTTTTGCATAAAAAACACTTTTCGAACCGAAAAAACAAATTTTATGTAATTAAGGCGGATAAAGTCTTGACAAAGAGGAGAAAACATTTCAAACTAACAGCCGAAAAGAGAGGAAAAATGTTGCAGATAAATGAAAACAAAGCGTGTTGTAGCAGCAAAGCGTAAGATTGCTGCCACGCTGTTTTCAGCTGTAAAAGGAAAATAAAGAGGCAGCGTGAAAAAGACTGTCTCTTTTTTGTTAGAATAAGAAGGAAAAGAAAATGAGTGTATATTTATATAATACAAGGACCAGAAATAAAGATGAATTTAAGCCGTTAAACCCACCGATGGTAACAATGTATTGCTGTGGTCCGACTGTATATAACTATGCACATATTGGTAATTTGCGTACCTATATTTTTGAAGATTTATTGGTTAATATGTTGAAATTAGCCGGCTATAAAGTGAAACACGTTATGAATGTAACCGATGTTGGCCACTTAACCAGCGATGGCGATGAAGGCGAAGATAAAATGAAAGTAGCGGCCGAACGCGAAAAGAAAAGCGTTTTGGAAATTGCCAGAATGTATGAAGATGCGTTTTTCCGTCATACCAAAGAATTAGGCTTGGCTCGTCCGACAGTAGTATGTCGTGCAACCGAACATATCCAAGATATGATAGATTTTGTAAAAGATTTGGAAAACAAGGGGTTTGCATACATTTCAAATGGCAATGTTTATTTTGATACAGCAAAGTTTCCGAAATATGGTTGCTTATCGGGACAAAGCCGCGATGATTTAAAACATGGTGCGCGTACGGAGCAAGATATGAATAAACGCAATCCGTCAGATTTCGTATTGTGGTTTACCTCATCAAAATTTGAAAATCAGATTTTACAATGGGATTCTCCATGGGGAAGAGGTTATCCCGGTTGGCATATAGAATGTTCAGCCATGTCAACGAAGTATTTAGGAGAGAGAATAGATATTCACTGCGGTGGAATTGACCATATTCCGGTTCATCATGAAAACGAGATCGCTCAAAGTGAAGCTCATTTGGGACATGAATGGGTAAATTTTTGGGTACACATGGAATTTTTGAATAACAAGTCCGGAAAAATGAGCAAATCAAAAGGCGGATTTTTGACATTGGATACGTTGAAAGAAAAAGGATATGCGCCTGTTCATTATAAATACTTCTGCTTAACCTCACACTATCGTAGTTCTGCGATATTCTCGGATGAAGCGATGGATGCTGCCAAGAAAGCCTATGAGAATTTAGCGGATTATGTAGCCACGTTTAAGGCTGAAAATGAGAACAAAAACCTCTCGGCTCAAGAGCAAGAAGAACTGGCTAAATTAACAGCTGAATTTAACGAATATCTGTTTGATGATTTAAAAACACCAGTAGCCTTGTCATATATGTGGAATGTAGTAAAAGATAATAGCAAGTCGACAGGTTTGCGTTTAGCATTCTTAATGCACGTAGATGGCGTATTACATTTATTCTTAAAAGATATTGCCCCAAAACAGAAAGAAACGGTGGAGGTAACTCCCGAAATTAAGGCATTATTGGAGCAAAGAGCTGAAGCAAGAGCTTCAAAAAATTGGGCAAAGTCTGATGAAATTCGAGATAAATTGGCAAGTCTCGGAGTTGGTGTAAAAGATTTACCGAATAAAGAAATCGAACTGATAAAACTCTGAAAGGAGGAACAATGAGAGCATTTATTTCCGGAGCGGGAGGAGGAATAGGCAGTGCCATAAAGGAACTGTATCTGCATAGCGGATATGAGGTTGTAGCTCCTCGAAGCGCAGAATTAGATTTATCGGATATGTCAGCGATACATCAGTGGTTTGAAACGCATCGAGCCGAGTTTGATGTCATCATCCATTGTGCAGGTTATAATAAGCCGATGCCTGCAGCGGAAATACCTCTGGAAGAGTTTATGAAAACGCAATATATAAATTACATTTCTTTGTTGGAAATTGTTAAGGCGAACGATTCTTATTTTAAGGAACATGGCGGTCATATCGTGGGAATAGGTTCTTTATATGCAAGCATATCGCGAGAAGGACGCGCTGCCTATACATGTTCTAAACATGCTTTAGTTGGTTTGATAAAAACCTTGGCTTTAGAGTATGGTCCCTATAATGTACTCTGCAATACGGTGTCACCAGGTTTTGTTAATACCAAAATGTTCCAACAAAACAATAATGAGATGAAAAGAGCGGAGTTGGCGGCAAAAACAGCAATTAACCGTTTGGCAGAACCAGAAGATATTGCGAAGATGGTATATTTTTTGGGCAATCCGACCAATACATTCATTAGCGGACAAGATATTATCGTAGACGGCGGTTTTATGGCCGGAAGCTATCAAACAATTAGGAGATAAAAATGGCAGAAGAAAAGGAAGATTTTAGTAACCTGAGCTTTGAAGATGCTTTAGCTCAGTTGGAGAATATTGTAAGAGAATTGGAAAGCGGTCGCATTAAATTAGATGATGCGGTAAATGCTTATGAAAAAGCCATGGCTTTGAAAAAATTATGCTCAGATAAGTTGGCAGCCGCTACTCTTAAAGTGGAAAAAATAGAATTAAACAAAGATGGCAGTCTGAGTACCACTCCTCTGGATAATGTCGAAGCATAAACAGAGAATTAAATAGGACAAGGACGAAGATAGGAAAATACAATGACAGAGATAGAAAGCATATTAAAAAGTTATTCCGAGAAGTTTAATGAAAATATAGAAAAGTATTTTCCTATAAGTGGAAATATAGAGCAGCGAGCTGTTGAAGCCATGCGGTACAGTGTCATGAACGGAGGCAAAAGATTGCGTCCGTTTTTATTGCATGAAACGGCAAAATTGTTCGGGGTATCATATGAAAAGGCATTGCCGGTTGCTATATCTTTAGAAATGTTGCATACATATTCTCTAATACATGATGATTTGCCTGCGATGGATAATGATGATATGCGCCGGGGCAAGCCAACCTGCCATAAGGCTTTCGATGAAGCAACAGCGATTCTGGCTGGTGACGGATTATTGACGTATGCTTTTGAGGTGTTAAATAGTGCGAAAATAGAGGATAGCAAGAAGGTTGAATTAACACTTTTACTATCTCAAGCCGCCGGAGCATTTAAGGGGATGATAGCAGGGCAGGTTCTTGATTTATATACGGATACACACAAAGATTTTCCGAATCCTGAAACAATAATTCGTCAAACGGAAGAATTAAAAACCGGCTGTTTATTGAGATATCCGTGTGAAGCTGGTTGTATTTTGGGAGATGCGAGTGCAGAAGAAAGAAAATTGCTGATACAATATTCTCGTAATGTTGGTATAGCGTTCCAAATAACGGATGATATTTTAGATGTTGAGGGGGATGAACAATTAGTAGGTAAGACTCTCAAAAAAGATAAAGCCCAAAATAAACTGAATTTTGTAAGCATATATGGTGTTAATGGGGCAAAAAATATAGCAGAACGGCTAATAAACGAAGCAGAAACAAGTCTGTCTGTATTCGGAGAAAAAGCCCACACCTTAAAAAGCTTGTCAAGATATATTTTAATCAGAAATCACTAAAATATGACATTTTTGTAACAAAAACACCTTGCCAAGGTCTCAAAAATCTGCTATACTCCAAATATAAATAGAAGAAAATTATTATAGGAGGAGCAAACCATGAGTAAAGAAATAAAAAAGGAGCTGAACGGCAAAGAGTTTATTGCTAAGCTTGAAGGTTGTCAAACCCCAAAAGCTATTTTTGGGTTGCTGTCAGAAACTATGGATAAAGAAGTTCTAAAAAATCGTTTGCAAAATGTACGCGATAATGATTTGGTGGTTGCTCTAAATGCGCAAGTTGCAAGATTCAATGCAAGTCAAGGATTAAGAACTTCTCACCAAGATTGTGTGAATATGGCTGCCGATAAATATCAACAAATAAGCAAAAAAGGCGTTAAATTTTTCAAAACCGAGATGAACAAATATATTACCGGTCAAGAAAAAGAGGAAAATGCACAGCATTTGGCAAATTCAGTAATAATGGCAAGCAAGAATTTTGTTCGAGATTAACCTAAAAACTTTTAATTCATTATACGAAAAAAACTCCCTAAGACAGCAGGGAGTTTTTTGATGGATTGAAAAAAATTAGTTTACATAAATATTTTGGCCATAAGAATTATCATCTTCTTTCCCTTTAATAAAAGGTAAAATAAGGATAATTATACCAAGCAATAACCACCATCCACTAATGTTTAAATCGTGAAGTCGTCTGATAGCAACGCTAATCACGGGATAAAGGAAGATTAAAAGAAAAACAGTTAACCAGATTAAAGCTGTATTGGGAAAAATATTAGCCATAAAACAAGGAAGAACAACTAACAGCATCCAAACAGTATTAAATTCCTTACGGGAAGCCCGTCCTTTGATAGAGCAAAAGTTCTCTGTAAAAATAGAATAAATAATTTGCCAGATAGAGCGATTTGCAAGATTAATTTTTTCAATATTAGGATCTTCATATTCATCATAGATGTTAGCATCAAAACGATTATCGGCTCTATCGCCTCTAAAGAAAGGGGCAAAAAGAGAAGGAATAAATAACAATAACCACCAACCTCTCAGATTAAAGTCATGTAGACGACGAACCGTTAGAGAAAAGGTCGGAACAGAAACAAGAAAAAATGAAATAAGATTATTTATGTTCGTTAGAGCTTTTAAATCTTCGTGATTTTGAGGCGATAATCCAAACAGAGAAATACAAAAAATAGCAATAACAAGAGAAATTAAAATAGAATAAATATATCCTAAAATAAGGCCTGCCCAATATTCTTTTCTGGACGCGCGTCCTTTAAAATTAAAATAATTACGCCCAAAAAAATCAGTAACGAAAAAACGCCACCAATTAAGAGAAATAGGCAAGCTATAAGATGGTGAGTTAGAAACAATTTCAACTTGTTCAATTGCATTATCAGTATTTGAAATATCCATATCAGTTCTCCACAATTCATTTTTTTTCATCATAAAAATAAATAGTTAAGAAAAAGACAAGAAAAGAAATAAATCATAAAAAAGCGGTCATACGACCGCTTAATCGTTCCGATAAAATCCGTCAAAAGATATTACTCAATACAACAATCAACAGCTTTGCGTACAAAAGCTTTCATTTTAGCAAAAGCAGTTTTTGGTTCTGTATCTGCAACAGATTCGGTAGTGATACTTTCTTCAACAGGAGAACTTGTCGCAACATCTGCAGCGTTAATTTTTTCACTGATTTTCTTGATGTCATCAACGCTGTCTTCAATCCACTTAACATTACTAACATCAAGCATATTCATATTTAAGCCCCAGAACAGGCAATACAAATCATAGGCCTTATTAAAGAGGTCATAGGCTTGTTCTTTGTTTCCCAAACTCTGTTGTTTTGTTCCTACCTCCATCAAACGCATGGAAGTAGCGAGTAAATGTTTGGAGATGCACCAAACTTCTCCTTCATAACTGGGAATAATCTTCATCATAAGTTTTTTGCGTGTTTCGCGAACATCTTCAATTAAATCGTAAAAAGACGTTTTGCCGGTTTTAGCGCCCGAAAAGACCAAATGTTCCTCAATAGAGATAAGGTTCATAATAGCAATAGTTAAATCTTGGTCAGAAGATAAATCTTTCGGATTAACTTTTTTAGTGGCATCAATGCGTTCCACAAATTCTTTAACATTTTCAGCTTTTTTCATATCAAATCTCCATTTAAATATTACTTAAATCCGGAAGAGCCGGAGCGCAAAGTTGCAAATAGGCAAACAACCAAGAGGTTAAAGCCAGAGCCACAACGGGAACAACAACTTTTTCAAAAGGAAAGTGAGCATGTCCGCCGTTATTTTTCTTCATCCACTGATAAAATTCCGAAGAGTAGTGGAGAACGAGAGCACCGCAAATTGTTGCAAACAAGAAAGGATCAATCCAAAAGCAGAGAATAGCTTTAGGAGTATAAACCAGATGAGAGATGTAGATAAAACCAATCATGGCAACGGATAAAGCTAAGATAATAAAATCTCTGCCTTTGAAGAAGTATTTTTTCTTATCCATCCATTTGAGCGTCCAGTAACCTAAAAGAAGCAGAAAAGCACCGGACCAAACGCCAACAACAGCGTCGTCCACACCTAATCTTCTGGCAATTTCAAGCGAAGCGCCGACAGCAACAGTACAAACGGCGCAAGCCGGATTAGCCAGAGCCTGAAAACTAATCAAACAAAGCGATAAAATAAATAAAGCCAACATTTCAAACCTCAATAAAATAAATCTTCGACAAGTATGGATGATATATAAGCAAAGTCAAATTTTTTTTAAGAGTTATAGCCATGAAAGCAGGAAATTTATTGTGCCAGATATTTCCAAAAGAAATCTGTTTGGTAATCTTTAGCGGTAAATTGATGGTTTGCACTCCAGCCGAAAACGGGCATGGTAACCACCTGTTGATTAAGAGTGTAAATTTCATCGGCAACCAGATTTAATTGATGATGTTTTTGTACAAAATAAATTCCTCTGAAAAATTCGAAAGCAGGTGTTGCTGTACCGATAAAAAGCAAGAGCAGTAATAGAATTTTAGCCAAACGTTTTTGTTCTTTCACAAAAATAAAGCGAAAGATATAAACAGCAAGAATAATAAGTGGCGGCAAAGAAGCACGCATACAAAAATTGTTCTGTTGATCAAGCCTAAAGAAAGGAATAAAGCATAATAAAATAACAGAAGTGATAAAGAAAAGATGTTTCTTGTAAGTAGGAGCAATAATAAGGGCATAGAGTAAAAATTCTAAGAGTAAGAAAATCAGCAATCTCCACGGCGATGTTTGATCAAAAATATACCACAGGCGATCAATTCCATCGGAATTGGTCATAAAATAGAGGATACACATCGGCAATAGCCAAAAAACGCCGATAATATTGGGAATAGAAAAAATCTGAGTGAGAAGGAAATTATTTTTTTGAGTTGATTGAATAAATTGTTGAAAGGCGTAAGCAAGCATAAAGATTCCGAGAGAAACCGTCGGATAAGGAGAAAAGAACAATGCTAATACAATCAAAAAGCCGAAATTCTGAATATTTCTCTCGTTAAAAACAAGTAGCGTAATAAGAGCGATAGGAATAAATTGATTAAAAACCCAAAACATTGCAGTAGAAAAAGAGGAATATTGCATAAAAGTAGCCCACCAATCAAGATGAAAGACAAAAGGTTGGGCTTGAGTTCTGAAAAAAATGATACCGATTAAGTCTAAGCCAGAGAATAAGATAAAGAGCAAAGCAATCAGTACAGATTTTTTCCAAGAGTATGATTTAAGCGCCAACGAGAGGTGAGCAAAAATTAAAACCGTGCCAAAGACTGCATAAATAAGCAAAAAGAGATTAGCGATATAAAAATTCCAATAAGCGCTTTGCACAAATAGCGCCGACAACTTACCCAAAAGGGCAGGAACCAACCAAAATCCCATATAATAAACCATAGGCGTGTTTGCTTTATCATAAAACACCGGCCAATCATAAGTCAGTAGGTCGCGAAAAACGGCATTTCTGAAATGATAATCAAAGGATTGATAGTAGAAATAACCGATACCGGCAAAAAAACACCAGATAGAAGCTAATACAGCAAAAGTGACAGCCGCTTTATCATCAAGTTTCCACTCAAGGGAAGCTGTAGATTTTCCACGATAAATTTTATATAGAGCCAACAAAAATAAAATAGCCAAAGGAACAGCGCAAAAATAATTTAACCACGAGCAAATAAAGATAAACAAAGGCAGAGCTAAGTAGCCATAAGAAATCTTAAAAAGCATTTGCGAATTAAAGTTAAACATATCAGAGCTCCTCCAATGGCAAAAAGGGGCGTTTCCGCCCCGATTTTTGATATTAAGCCTGTTGCTTCTGGGCTTTGTCTTTCTTTTCTTTGAAGAGCGACAGAAAAATACTGCCGAACAACAAAGCAAAAGTAACGGTTAAGGAGTGCCATGTTTCGAGCTCCAAACCAAATTTCGGCAAGAAAATTTTAAGTCCGATAAAGATAAGCACGATAGACAAAGCTTGTTTGAGATAAACAAAGCGATGAACGGCAGCTTCAAGCAAGAAATAGAGCGCTCTCAAACCTAAGATGGCAAAAATATTGCTGGTATAAACAATAAATACGTCATCAGTCAGCAAGAAAATAGCAGGAATACTATCCAGAGCAAATACTACGTCCATCAACTCAATGGTAATGAGCGCAAAGAACAATGGAGTGATATAGTGTTTACCGTTTTTCTTGGTAATAAAGTGAGGTCCGTCAATTTCATGAGTAACCGGAAAATACTTTTCAACAAAGCGATAGATGGTGCTGTTTTTAATATTTTCCTCATTATCTTCGGGTTCATCCTTTTTAAGAGTGTGCATAGCCATTTTGACACCCGTATAAATAAGGAAAGCGGAGAAGACATAAAGCACCCAATGGAAATTTTTGATTAAAGCCTCACCGACACCGATGAGTAGGGCTCTCATAACGATAGCCCCGAGAATACCCCAAAAGAGCACACGGTGCTGATAAATTCTCGGCACGCCGATACTGCTGAAGATAATGGACATAACAAAAATATTATCCATAGATAAGCTTTTTTCAACTAAAAAGCCGGTAAAATATTCCATAGCTTTATTAGTACCTTCTTCGTACCAAACAAAGACACCGAAAAGAAGTCCCGCACCGATATAAGCGACACACACCCATAAAGTATGAGAAAAGCTTGGTACTTCATTTTTGCGGTTAAAAACGCATAAATCCAAAAATAATAAGACAATAACGGCAATACCGAAACAAGTCCACATCAACTCTTGTGAAAGCACGGCGTGGTGCGTAAAGAGATATTGTAATTTTTCTAACATAATTTCCAATCCGTATAAGTTAAATTAAAAAAAAATCTGATAAACAAACTCATAGATACCGATTAGCGTTGAAGGTCGCCAGATGTCAAGGTTAAATTTCCAAATTCCACACCGTTTGAATAATCTCTTCAATATTTGTGTATTGCGGAGACCAGCCTAAAAGTTGATGAGCTAAATCAGCGTTAGCGGTCAATTTAGCTGGATCACCTGGACGGCGAGGCGCAAAATCATAATTCAATTTTTTACCGATAACCTTTTCGGTTGCATCAACAATTTCCTGTACGCTTGTACCTTTACCCGTACCGAGATTAACGGCAAAGGAGTTATTTGAGTTCATCATATATTTGAGAGCCAACGTATGAGCTTTGGCCAAATCGGAAACATGAACATAATCACGCACGCAAGTTCCGTCGGGTGTATCATAATCGTTTCCAAAGATAGAAAGTTTTTCTCTTTTACCTGTCGCCGTTTCCATGATGATAGGCAAGAGGTTTTGAGGATTTCTCTCTTTACCGCGAATAGCCCCACCGGCATCATATCCGACCGCATTAAAATAGCGTAAGGCGGCATAATTCAGTTTACCGAGTTGAGAGAACCAACGCATATTATTTTCGATAGCAAGTTTGGTATAACCATAATAGTTAATGGGGTTAATCGGGTGTTTTTCATCAATCGGGCAATATTGCGGCATACCATAAACGGCAGCGGAAGATGAGAAAACAATATATTTAACTTGATTTTCGACCATAGCATTTAAGATATTGATAGAGCCTGAAATATTATTTTCTGCATAAAGAGAAGGATTAACCATCGATTCCCCGACAGCCTTTTTCGCTGCCAAATGAATAACGGCATCAACCCCATCTTTCATAACATTATTGAGTTGAACTTTATCTAGGATATTAGCCTGCACAAACTCCGCGCCCGGAAGGACATTAACAATATCTCCGCTGGATAAATCATCATAAACAATAACTTCGAAACCTTCATCTAACAGCTGTTTCTGAACATGACTACCAATATAACCGGCACCACCGGCAACTAAAACTTTTTCCAAAATATAAAACTCCCTTAATAGATAAGTCATATAAAGCAAAGTCAAGATAGCATGCGAGCTTATAAAATAAAGGAGTGAGAGCAGTTTATCCACACAATCCACAAGACAAAGTTTTTTTTCGTGCAATTCAACGTTGATTGTTCCATAACGCGTAAAGAAAGAGATGATAAAGGATTCTGAGAGATGGAAGAATTGGACGTAACGCGTTTGCCGCGCAATATAGAAGCAGAACAAGCTCTTTTGGGAGCATTATTGGCAAATAACAAAGCCTATGAAAAGGTTTCGGAGTTTTTGCGTGCGGAACATTTTTCGGATCCGATACACGTAAAAGTGTATGATGTCATCTCTCGTTTAATCCAGAAAGGACACGTTGCCGACGTCATTACGCTAAAAAACTACTTTGAGCAAGAAGGCACCTTAAATGATGTAGGCGGAATGGCTTATTTGATTAAATTATCGGAAGCTTCTTCTCCATTAACAAATATAGAGTATTATGCGCAATTCGTTTATGATAAATTTCTGCGGCGCGAGTTAATTTCGACCGGCTACGATATTGCCAGCGAAGCGATGAATGAAAGTTTTGATGTATCAACGGCATCACAAATTGAAAAAGCCGAAAAAAGATTGTTTGATTTGGCAATGCACGGCGATGGTCAAAAGGGTTTTCAAGATTTTGGAACGACCTTAAATTCCACCTTACAGATGATTCAAAAAGCCTATGAAAAAGAAGGAAAAGTTTCAGGACTTTCGACGGGGTTAAATGATTTAGACTATAAAATGGGCGGTTTAAACGATTCTGACTTGATTATTTTGGCAGGTCGTCCGGCAATGGGTAAATCAGCGTTGGCTATGAATATTGCATACAATGTTGCCGAAAGTATGCGTACTAATGACAAAATGGATCCGCATGATAAGGGCGTGGCAATCTTTTCTCTGGAAATGTCCGCAGAGCAATTGGCCTCCCGTATCTTATCCAGTATTACCGATACACCCGGACATAAATTGAGAACTGGCGATATGGAGTTGGGAGAATTTAACCGAATTGCCGCCGCTGTACGAGAATATCAAAAATTACCATTGTATATAGATGATACCCCTGGTATAAATATTAGTACCATTCGCACACGCGCGCGCCGTTTAAAAAGGACCAACGGCTTGGGCTTAATTGTAATTGACTATATTCAATTAATCAGCGGTTCTGGGGATAAAAAAAGTGAGGGCAACCGTGTGCAAGAAGTGTCAGAGATTTCCAGAGGTCTAAAGATTCTGGCAAAAGAGTTGAAAGTCCCTGTAATTGCACTTTCCCAATTAAACCGTGGTTTGGAACAAAGAGATGATAAGCGTCCGTTAATGTCCGATTTGCGTGAGTCTGGATCTATCGAGCAAGATGCTGATATTGTAATGTTTGTGTTCCGTGAAAACTACTATATTCACAATGCCGAGCCAAAGAGAAACACCGGAGAAACCGATGAGCACTTTGCTAAAAGAACAGAGGAGTGGCAGCAACGAGATAGAGAAACTGCAAATTTAGGTGAAGTAATTATTGGTAAACACCGTCACGGCTCAACCGGAACCGTAAAGTTATTCTGGAACGGTGAGTACGCACGCTTCAGCAATTTATCACCAGATGATCGTCTGCCGGAAATGAGAGGGTAGCAGATGAATAAGAATCCTACTCAGAGATATACGCCGGAAGAATGGGAAAAAATCTGTCGCCGTTGTGGGAAATGTTGCCTGATAAAGTTAGAGGATGAAGAAAGCGGCGATATTTATTATACCAATGTGGTCTGCCGTTATTTTGATGAAGAAAAAATGTGCTGTACTGTGTATGATAAACGTTGCGAATTAGTGCCGACTTGTTTAAAACTGACACCGGAAAACGTCGATAAATTGCAATGGATGCCGAAAACTTGTGCTTATCGAGAGTTGTTTGAAAAAGAAGTTTCTCCGATAAAAACCACAATTAAAGGAAGAGTAATAAGTGAAGATAAAGTTTCGGAAGAAGAATTAGAAGACCATATTGTTGAGTGGGAGGATTTGTAAGTGACGCAAGAAGATGAATACTTGATAGAAGAATCCTACGATCCGCAAAGCCGCTTTGCGGATTTATCTGATACAGAGCCGGAGTTTTGGAAAAAGAAAAAGCTGGAAGAAATGAACAAAAGGGAGTGGGAGCTCCTTTGTGATGGATGTGGTAAATGTTGTCTGAATAAAATTGAGATAAAAAGAAAGATATGTTTTACAAACACTTACTGTCGTTTTTTGGATACTGAAAGCTGTTTATGCAAAATTTATGCAAATCGTTTTCAAAAAGTTAACGATTGCCGTGATATAGATATCTCTGCGATTCGAGAGAAACCCCGATGGCTCCCGAAAACTTGCGCTTACGTGTTATTAGATGAAGGAAAACCGTTGCCGGAGTGGCATCCTTTAATAACCGGCCGTGCAGACTCGGTACATAAAGCGGGTATGTCTCTGCAAAAAAGAACATTAATAAATGAATCTGAGGTAACAGACTATGAAAATTACATTGTTGAGTGGAAAGACCTTTGAAATCAATGCCGATTTAGGTTTTGATATGAAAGTTGTACATTCCGGTCGCTCTCGTCGGTTGACGCTCCGCATTGATAAAAAAGACAGAGTCGCGGTATTGACGATTCCTAAATATTGTTCCCGCAAAAAGGCAGTATCATTTGTTGAAAGTCACCAAGACTGGGTAAGGGATAATTTAAGTAAAATACCGGAGCTGAGATTTTTTAAGAATCATGACAAAATAAGCCTATTTGGTAAAGAATATACAATCGAGCACAGTCCGATACGAGGCAATACGCGATTAGATAAGAAGAATAAGATATTGTACGTATCAGGCGGAATAGAGTTTATGCACCGTCGCGTCAAAGACTTTATCAAAAAAATGGCGTTGGAAGAATTTAGCAAACGTTCGGCAGAAGTAGCTGATAAAATAGGTAAGACTGTTCATAATGTCTGTATAAAAGATACAAAATCACGGTGGGCAAGTTGCTCAACACTGAACAATATCAATTATAGTTGGCGTTTGGCGTTAGCACCGGAATTTGTGATTCGCTATATAGTGGCGCATGAGGTGTCGCATTTAAAGCATCAAGACCACTCGGCATATTTTTGGGCGTTAGTAGAGTTTTTGGAGGAAGACGCTGCTAAGGGAAGAGAGTGGTTGACCGAAAATGGGCATTTACTCTATACTTATAAATAATCTCAAAAAAACTTAGATATAAAGAAAGATTGTATAAAAAGCTCCGCTTTTCAAATAGAAAGGCGGAGCTTCTTATAATTAAGATGAATAAGCGAAAAGCAATCGCTTAGGCTAAACAGATTATAAACCATTGTTTTCTTTTGTTGGCTGAATTGGCATATAGCCGACACCACCAAAGTATTTTTCCATGAAGGTTTCTTCACTTCCCATAACTGGAGTAGCATCTTTGGAGATAGCGATATCTCTACCATTTTCTTTGGTAAGTTGCACAACTTTTTGAACTTCTCCGTCATGATTAAACTCAATAGCAACCACATTACGATCTAATTCTTTGGGTTCGAAAAAGGCTTTGCGTTCCATGGTGGAGTTCATATAAATCCAGGTGCGATGATCTAAACTGGAGATAACACTGGGGGAGCCCATAATTTTTCTAACTTCGCTTTGCGGCATTCCTCGTTTTATTTGCATAATATCATCTTTAGACGGCATATTTCCTTCCGTCTGAATAAAATACTCATTAGAGCAAGCCGTAAATAAGAAAAAAGAAGCGACCGTTGAAAAAAATACTTTGTTTATTGACATAGCACCATCCTTACAATTATATACTGAATATATATAAGCCTATAACACAAGGAAAAAAGGAATGCAAAAAGATTTTTCTTATCCGTTAAAAATTGAGGATATCAATCAAGGTGAGCAAACGTATAAATTAAGAGCCAATAAGGCGCAGCTGGAAACATTGAGGGAAATATTGCAAATTCCGGCTGTGAATTATTTTGAAGCGGATATTAAACTGACATTTCAAAAGAAAAAAGGTATTTTAGATGTCAGTGGCGAAGTTCGTGCCGGCTTAACATTAATCAGCGTGATAAGTTTGGATGAATTTGAAAAAGAATATAAGAGTAATTTTAGCCTAACTTATGATACGAATGCGACATATGAGCAGATTCGTGAAATGGATGAAGATATAGAGGATGATATTCCGGATATTGTAATTGATGGGAAAATAGATTTAGGGGATATAGCTATAGAGCAGTTGGCTTTAGTGATGGAGGATCATCCGCGCAAAGACGGAGAAGAGTTTACGTCATTTATAGAAGACGATAGTCCTATAAGAGAAAATCCGTTTGCGGTGTTATCCAAGTTAAAAAAATAAAGATATTCAGTGAAAAAAAACTTGAAAAATCCAAAGGAAATCTGTGTAAAGATATAGAAAAAAGAAAACGATAGGGTAAAAAGGAGAAAATAAATAAAAAAACACTTGCCAAATACAATTTTTTTATATAAAAGCTAATCCAGCGACCCTTGCGTAATTTCGGTTAAGAGATTAGCGAGAGTTATTTGTGTCAAATAATTTAAGGTAAAAAGAGTAAAAGAGATGGCTACACCAAAGAAGAAAACATCACAATCTCGTCGCAATATGCGCCGCTCTCATGATGCTTTGAAACCCAATGCATATCATGAATGCCCGAACTGTGGCGAATTGAAGAGACCTCATAACGTATGCCCAAAATGCGGCCAATATGATGGTAAAGAAGTTATTGCTCAAAAAACACAAGATGCTGAGTAATATCTAACGGAAGATTAATTAATTTATTTTTATGGAGCAGGTTTTGTCTGAGAGTAATCTGGTCATATCAATAGATGCTATGGGGGGGGACAAATCCCCCGCAGTAGTAATAGAAGGTCTGGCTCTTGCCCACAAAAGAAATCCGGATATAAGATTTTTAGTGTATGGGGATGAACCGAAAGTAACTGCTGAGATGGATAAGTATCCGGCATTAAAAGATGTTTGTCAGATTTTTCATACAGAAGAATTTGTTCATAATGAAGATAAGCCGTCACACGTTATCCGTAACCGAGAAACAAGTATGTATAAAGCTGTGGAAGCTGTTAAAGAAGGCAAAGCAGCAGCAGTCGTTTCAGCAGGTAATACGGGAGCGTTGATGGCTATTTCTAAATTAGTGCTAAAAACGATACAAAAGATACATCGTCCGGCAATAATCAGTATTATGCCACATATGAGCGGTAAATACGTGATGCTGGATTTAGGCGCTAATACGGATTGCGATGGTATCAATTTAGCAGAATTTGCGATAATGGGAAATATTTTTGCTAAATATGCATTAGGCATAGAACGTCCACGAGTCGCTTTGATGAATATCGGAGCCGAAGAAATGAAAGGCAAGGGCGAGATACATGTTGCGGCACATATCGTCAAAAATCCCCATTTGAATCTGAATTTTATCGGATATATCGAACCTCATGAAATACCAAATGGAAAGGCAGATGTTGTTGTTGCTGATGGATTTTCGGGCAATATTGCCTTAAAATCGGTTGAGGGAACATGTAACCTGATAATGAAATTGATAAAACAGGCCGTAAAACAATCTTTTTTCGCCAAATTAGGCTTACCTTTTATGATAGGAGCAAGTCGTAAGCTTAAAAAGACCATGGATCCGCGGTTATACAACGGGGCGATGTTTGTCGGACTAAACGGCTTATCGGTAAAAAGTCATGGTGGCACGGATGCATTTGGCTTTTCAATAGCTGTTGAAAATGCGGCACGTTTGGTCAGAAAAGACTTTGTCGGTTCAATTCGTCGCGAACTAGAAAATATTGATTTAGATGAACTTTCACAGGAAGCATGCTATGAAGTATATTAGAACAGAGATAATAGGCTGCGGACATTATTTACCGTCCAAAGAGCTGACGAATGACGATTTGTCTAAAATGGTGGACACCAACGATGAATGGATTAGCACCCGAACAGGAATACGTTCGCGTCATATAGTTACGGAAGGCGAATTGACCTCGGATATGGCAATGCATGCGGTTGAGATGGCGATGCAAGCATCAAAAGTGACTGCGGAAGATTTAGATTTGGTAGTGGTAGCAACACTAACCCCGGATAACACAACGCCGTCGGTATCGGCAAAAATAGCCGGTCGATTAGGCGTTAAAGTCGGTACGCCTGCGTTTGACATCGGTGCGGCATGTTCGGGATTCGTATATGCGATGACGATGGTAGATAACATGATTCGCTTAGGTCAAATAAAGACCGCAGCGGTTATAGGCGTTGAAAGTTTATCAAAAATCACGGATTGGACAGACAGAAACACATGCGTATTATTTGGCGACGGAGCGGGAGCTGTAATTGTAAGAGCCTCTGATGGCGAAGGATTATCAACAGATACAGGCGTTTTGGCGACTAAAATTTATGCAGATGGAACACAATATGAAAATTTGTATACGACCGGAGGTGTATCGGCAACCCAATCTCCGGGATATATCAGAATGAACGGAAAAGAAGTGTTTAAGTTTGCGGTTGGCGCCATGAGCGAAGCCTGCCAAGAAGTTATGCATCAAGCCAACATAACAGCGGAAGATGTAGATTGGTTATTACCGCACCAAGCCAATGTAAGAATTATATCGGGTGTTGGCCAAAAATTAGGTGTTCCAAATGAAAAAGTAATAGTTACGGTAGATCATCACGGTAATACATCAGCAGCATCAATACCATTGGCATTATCAGAATCAGTATCATCAGGAAAAATCAAAAAAGGCGATATGATATTGATACCGGCAATGGGTGCAGGTTTTACTTGGGGTGGAATGTTAATCAGATACTAAAAATTGCTCTGTATAATTTCGAAGAAGTATTGAATTGTGTCAGAGCATAGATTATGGTATATATCAAATCAAAAGGTAATATTTATTTTTAGGAAAGGTGTAAAATGACAACAGTAACACGTGCCGATATAGCAGAAACCATTTGTACGGAAATTGGTTTATCCAGAAAAGATGCTGGCGATATTCTGGATATGGTTATTGATGAAATCAAAGGGGAATTGATTTCCGGAAAGGATGTCAAAATTTCATCATTTGGTTCATTTCTTTTGAAGAGAAAGAATGCTCGTATCGGACGTAACCCGAAGACAGGTGTAGAAGCAGAAATTACGCCCAGAACGGTTATATCTTTCCGTCCATCGCAGAACCTTAAAATGGCTGTAAATAAATAACATTTAAAAACAATCAGATAAAAAGGGCGGTTAAACTAAAAAATGAGGTTTTCCGTCCTTTTTATATAAAATAAGGGAGATAAAAATGGGCGTAAATAAATCAAAATCAGCATTCCGAAGCATTGCGGAAGTGACAGAAGATTTAGGTATAGCACCGCACGTATTGCGCTTTTGGGAAACAAAATTCAGTCAAATAAAGCCAATGAAAACCAAGAGTTCGCGTCGCTACTATCGTCCAGACGATGTAGAACTTTTATCTCTGATTAAAGAATTGTTATATGAGCGCCGCTATACGATAGAAGGTGTACAAAAATTATTCAAAAATCGCAGTTTAAAAGATATTTTAGGCACGGAAATTCAAAAAGATTTTTTTGAAGAAGAAGAAAAGACAGGAAACGAGCTGCAAACATCTGCAAATGAAAGCGTAATAAAAACAGCTGTGACAGAATTAAAAACGATTCGCAACGATCTTCTGTCATTAGCAAATATATAAAGCCCTGAAGTATTTGTTTTGCATGAAATGCGAAAAGCACTTTACAAACGAGAAGGAGAATTTTATCCTGACAGATGTTGATAAGAAGGGATAAAACTTCGTGATGCAAAAGAGAATAGAAGAAAAGATACTGACACCGCTTTATATTTTATGTTGGTTAGGCTTAGTGCTTTGGATAGGGATAAATCATGAGCCTTTCGCCGACGAAGCTCAAGCGTATTTAATAGCCCATGATGCTTCGGTTTGGGATATAATAACCAAGGTATCAAGAACAGAGGGCACCCCGGCATTATGGTATTTTTGGTTAAAATTTTTGATATTTTGTGGGGTAGATTATTCAAAGTTATATATGGCATCAATTATCCCTAATATAGTCGCTGTATACCTATTTATAAGTAAAGCCCCTTTTCCAAAGTACATAAAATATATATTTCCGCTGACATATTTTGTTTTATACCAATACAATATCGTGGCTAGAAATTATAGTTTACTGTTTCTGATGACAACTTTTGCAGCGATATGTTTTGAAAATCGCAAGAAGCATCCGTATAGATTAGTGCTGAGTTTATTGTTATTGGGCTCGGTAAGTTCTCATGCCTTTTTGCTTTCCTGTTCAATAGTGCTGTTTTGGATATACAAAGATGCAGACAAAGAAGAAGGAATAAAGGGATATAGAGCATTTATAGAAAAAAATATAAAAGCACTGGGGATTTTTATAATTTTTATAGTTTTGAGCGTTTTATACGTTTATCCGGAAACAGAAAATCAATATTTACAAAATTATCAAATGTTGGAGGGATATCGTGTTCGCAATATTCTAAGTATCCTATCAAGCGGTTTGATAACCTCCAGTAAATTAGCACCGGAAAATTTATGGTACATATACATCGGTTTGTTTTATTTTATAGGGATGAGTTATCTGTTAAGCAAAGAGTACGGAGTTAAATTCTGGATATTATGGCTTCCTAATTTACTATTTATGTGTTTGGTAAAATATAAGTTGTGGCATGCGGGAATATTTATTATGACAGCGTTATTTATATTCTGGACGGAGCCAAACAAAATAAACATAAAACTAAAACTCGGGCTTGGAATATTGATAATAACGGAGTTAATATGGAGCGTAGCAGGAGGCATAAAAGATATAAACGGAAAATATGCGGTATCGGAAGATGTATATGCTTTTTTGCAGAAAGAAAAGATTTCGCCACAAGAAATAGAACAAATATCATTTAATAGTGTGGGAATGAATCCGTACTATCTGGATAAATCAATGAGTTATTGGGATTGGAGCAAATATGGTTTTGTGAAAAAAAGCGATATAAACCAGTTAATTTCCAAAAAAGCAATAATATTGAACAAAGAATTATACATTTATAGCAAAGAAAAAATAAAAGAGTTGCAACAATTAGGTAATTATCAGATGAAAACATTTTCATCCCAACATTTTTTCGGTCTGCAAGATATGTCGCAAGACGAAACGTTGTATGTATTATATAGGAAGTAGCGATGGAAAATAATGCTGTAAAAACATATAAATACATAAACGAAATAAAGTTAGGCGTGATATTTTTCTGTATCTGCAACCTGCTTTTTCTGTACTATCAGACAACATTTTTTATTGGAAATCATGATTGGGATTGGGTAAAAGGTACAACGCAAGTTTTAAGTTTAGATACAGGTCTGTTTGAAGGAAGATATGCCAAATTTATTTTAAATGTCTGCTTGTATGGTGGGCAAATATTGCCGATTTTAAATAATTTGACGGCATTCGGATTGTTATCTTTCGGATTAGTTCTGCTAACCAAATATTGGCAAATAGAAAGAAGAAGTTCTGAAATAATTGTAGGAGCTTTTCTCATTAGTTCACCATATATTTGGGATTGGTTGTATTTTCCGATAAATATTATAGGAAACTTTGCAGCGATACTATTAGTAATAGGCGGTTTAATATGGTCGGAAAATAAACAGTGGTATTATAAAATAGCGGCGATAATTTGCTTTTTGACTGCATTAGGCGTTTATCCGAGCGTAGCGGAAATGATGATTGTCTGCTGGGCAATAAAATGCTTGCAAGAGAAGAAAATATCTAAAGTCACGTTAGGAACAATTATAGTATCACTGATATTTTTTGCTCTGATATTGAAGTATTTAACCTATAAGAATATCATTTACACAGGGCATTATAACGTTCAAACCGCAGGTTTAGCCGAATTGGTAAAGCGAATTCCCGATATGATGTTATTGGCTTTTAGTCAGTTATATATGAGTATTCCGTTTTTTCCAAACACTCTGAAAATTATCGGAATATTGATAATCACGGGCGCGGTTATAAAGACATTGCAAGAAGAAAGAAAATTTAGAAATCTGATACTCTGGGGCGTTGGATTAGGCGCAACGGTAATAAGTGCATTCTTGGCAGCCCATTGGGAAGAGGCTGCGTATGTGGCACGCATCAATTTCTATGGAGTAAATTTCCTATATGCGGGAGCGTTGGTTCTCTTGCTGAATAAGAAAACACCTAAAATAGGTAGAAATATAGGATTGGTGCTAGGCGTTTTGTTTGTATGCTTGGCCGCAAGAGAAGGTTTTTACGCGCAAAAGGTATGGCAATTAGGACGAAACGCTGAAGAAAAGCTGATTGAAAGAATAATGGGGAGAATAGAAAACCGATTAAACAATTCAGCTCAATCAAGACTAATACCGGTAGTAGCCGGCGAACAATCTTTAAGACCTCGATACTACAAAGAAACATATCAAAAAGATAATCCGTATATGTTAACCAATTCCTTTATGGTGCGTCACATTCCTGCGGGTATATTGAATTTTTATGCTACAAAACCGATATACGCGGGGCAGTCGCAAATAGGGGAGTTGACCGTTCCGTTGTATATCTTTTTAAGAGATGCAAAAGCTCCATGGCCGTCAGATGAGGGATTATATGTTGATGACACTTATGCGATAATTCTGTTGTCAAAAGAAGGGATAGCAGCCATCCAAGCGCAAATCCCCAAATAAAAAACATTGGCAAGAAATCCCCAACAGAGATTTTAGATAAAAAAGAAGAATTAAATTATTCATCGCACATTGTATCTGAACAACTAAAGAGAACTCCCATTTTGCCTTAAGGTAAAGCGGGAGTTTCGTTTTTAAATCAAAAAATAAGAGAGTTTTAAATGTCGCTACTTGATTTTGGGTAATAAGGCGCACTACATAAAAAGATGAAGGAGATGAAAAGGATGAATATAGAAAAATACACAGTCAAAAGCCAAGAGGTGATAAAAGGAGCGATTGATATGGCCATAAAAAGAGGCAATCAATTCGTAACCCCATTACACTTGTTGGGAACAATATTGGATTTAAATGATCCGACGACGGAGAATTTAATCACCGAAAGTGGTGGTAATCTTGCTGTATTAAAAGCGAGTACCGGCAGTGAACTTGAAAAATTGCCGTCGGTATCGGGAGAAAATGTTCAAAGCTCAATGTCACAAGAATTGAGCAGAGTGTTGTTGGAAGCAGAAAGTTTCAGCGAAAAGAATAATGATAAATTTGTGACAATAGAACGTTTGTTACAAGTTTTAGCACAGTCTGCAGGAAATAAAGCTTCTGAGTTATTGAAAGCGGCAGGTGTAAACCCTGTAAAATTAAATCAAGCGGTTGCTGCATATAGAAAAGGTCGTCTGGCTGATTCTGAAACAGCGGAAGATACATTTGAGAGTTTGAAAAAATTCACAATAGATTTAACAGCTCGAGCCAAAGAAGGAAAATTAGATCCGGTAATTGGACGAGATGCGGAAATACGTCGTACGATTCAGGTATTGTCACGTAGAACCAAAAATAATCCGGTACTGATAGGCGAACCTGGTGTTGGTAAAACGGCTATTGTCGAGGGTTTGGCAATGCGTATCATCAATAATGATGTACCGGAAAGCCTAAGACATAAACGTTTATTGGCCTTGGACATGGGGGCTTTGATAGCCGGAGCAAAATACCGTGGCGAGTTTGAAGAAAGACTTAAATCGGTTTTAAAAGAGGTTGAAGAAGCCGCCGGAACTATAATACTGTTCATTGATGAAATGCACACGATAGTCGGAGCCGGAGCAAATGAAGGATCAATGGACGCTTCAAACTTATTGAAACCGGCATTGGCAAGAGGTGAGTTACACTGTGTCGGAGCCACGACATTAAGTGAGTACAAAAAATATGTAGAAAAAGATGCGGCGTTAGCACGTCGTTTCCAACCGGTCTATGTTGATGAACCGGATGTTGAGGAAACGATAACCATTTTGCGTGGTATTAAAGAGAAGTTTGAACTACATCATGGGGTAAGAATTTCCGATGCAGCATTGATTGCCGCTGCAACCTTAGCCAATCGTTATATTGCTGACCGATATATGCCGGATAAAGCGATAGACTTGATGGATGAAGCCGCCTCATCGCTGCGTATGAGTATAGATTCAAAGCCTGAAGAATTGGATACCCTAGACCGTAAGATATTACAGTTGAAGATAGAAAAAGAGGCCTTGAAAAAGGAAACCGACGAAAACTCTAAAAACCGATTGGCAGAAGTTGAAAAAGAACTGGCTAATTTGGAAGAGCAATCTCGTACATTGGATGCAAAGTGGAAACAAGAAAAACAGAATTTGCAACATATCACCGAGATTAAGGATAAATTGGATAAAGCCAGAAGCGAAGCTCAAATTGCCGAACGTAACGGACAGTATGAACGAGCCGGTGAGTTGCAGTATGGTATTATTCCAAAGTTAACTTCAGAGTTAAGCGAACTTGAGAAGAATACAAAGAAGACGGAACAACAAACAGTTCAACCAGAAGATATCGCGAAAGTGGTTTCTAAATGGACAGGTATTCCGACCGATAAGATGTTATCTTCAGAGCGTGAAAAGTTATTGCATTTGGAAAACTATCTGAAGAAACGTGTCGTTGGACAAGATGAAGCAGTTGAAGCTGTTGCTAATGCGGTACGTCGTTCACGTTCCGGTATTTCCAACCCAAATCAACCGATTGGTTCATTCCTATTTTTAGGACCGACAGGTGTTGGTAAAACCGAATTAAGTAAGAGTTTGGCTGAATTCTTATTCAATGACGAGAATGCCATGCTGAGAGTCGATATGTCTGAGTATATGGAAAAGCATTCAGTAGCCCGTTTAATCGGTTCACCTCCGGGATATGTCGGATATGAAGAAGGTGGTATTTTGACGGAAAGTGTTCGTCGTCGTCCGTATCAGGTTATCTTGTTTGATGAGGTAGAAAAAGCGCATCCGGATGTATTTAACATCTTGTTGCAGGTTTTGGATGATGGTCGTTTGACAGATAGTAAAGGTCGTACGGTAGACTTCAAAAATACAATCATTATCATGACCTCAAACTTAGGTGCTGAATATCTGATAAATCAGAGTTTGACTGAAGATGAACAGCGAGCAAAAGTTTTGGAAACATTAAAAAATGCGTTCCGACCGGAGTTCATTAACCGTATTGATGACATTGTTGTCTTCAAGCGTTTGACGAAAGATAATATAAAAGCGATAGCCTCACTTGCTATGGCTAATATAGAAAAACGCTTGACTGACAGAGGTATTAAATTGAAATTAACGCCTCAAGCTGATCAATGGATTATTGATAACGGTTATGACGAGATCTATGGTGCTCGTCCGTTAAAGCGGTTACTGAAGAAAGAATTGGAAAACAAATTAGCGTATGCTCTTTTAGCTGATACAATCCACGACAATTCAGAAGTAACTGTTGATGTTGGTTCAGATGGGCTAGAGGTAAAATAATCCCCCTCTAACCAATCAGAAAAGGCCTCTGTTTGGGTGTGCAAACGGAGGTCTTTTTTGTGTCTAAAAAACTTTACAAGCTCATAAAAATGTGCTAAAATAATAAAGAATTTAGACGATAGTGTCGAATATTTTTAGAGAGGCTGTTATGTCTGATACGCGTTTAGAATTAAAGAATAAAATGAAAGAAGATGCAAAACGTGCATGGCAAACGATTAAAGATGTTTTTAATCGCTATAGTAAATATGGTGTTGTCGCTCTGGGATTAGCCACTGGTAGCGTCATGAGCTCGGACGATGTCTCTAAATATACGGAAGGTTTAAAAAGCGGTAATCAAAAGTTAGAAAACAAGTTAAAAATAAAAGAAGTCAAAGCACAAACACAAAGTTTATCACCATTAAGACCTGAATCCAATATTCAAAGCAATATCAAATGGGAAGATGCTGTCCAGCAAACCACGTGGTTGAAGGAAGATATTGGCAGCAAGGTGGAAGAAATATATGCGTCAAATTTGGGTGATAATATGACCGGTAATATATCTGTGCAGGATTTATTCAGCAAAGTAGGGGTAACAAAGGCAGACATTCAGTCTGTAATAGATAAAAATCCAGAAATGTTAAAGCAAATGAGCGGTGGTGAAATTAATAGAAAGTTAGCCAGAGCCGCTAATCATATAGAAAATGAAACGAAAGGGAAATGCACACAAGGCTTACAAATGATATTTGCCAAAGCCGGAATGGGGGAAATGGTGTCCGGAAGTAATCCAAATTGGCCGGAGAAGGAAAGAGGAGCAGGTAATAGCAATTCAGGGTGTAACGTTCATATTGTTTTGGAAAAAGGTGGAGAATTTACGACGGTTCATGTGGCAAACCAAGCATATAGCCGCCGAATAAGTAGCGACGAAGCTCAAGAGAAAAATCAACAGATGAATGATTTTATCAGAGAACTGCCTCCAGGAACGCCGATTAGCATAGATAATAGAGTAGATGAGTTTCAGGGAAGAAGATTACCACAAGACAATCAGGGAATAATTCATGGACACACTGGTGTAATAAACAATCGCCACAATGTAGCGTGTGATTTTGAACAAGTAAATGGGGTAAACTTTAATCGTTACGGACAAAACGTTAATATATCTATAGCCAAAGACATGGAATTAAGCAGAGATTTTGCCAAAGCTTGCATTAAAGCGAAACTAGAACGAGAACAGCGAGTAGCGCAAAATGGACAACAGCAAAAGAAAATGGCCTATCTCGGAAGGTAGGAGGAGGAGACCATGAATACGGAAAATCTAAAACAAGGAAGTGTTGTAAGTGATAACGTCAGTTTGATGCTAAGAAATGGTGAGAATGAAAAAGCCCTCGCTTATTTGGAGCAGAACTATGGCCCTATGGCAAAAAACGCTATGGAAAAGGTGATGAAATATAGCAACTTAAGTCAAGATGAGCTAGTTCGAGTATTTGCCAAAGTAGCGGATATATTAGAAAATGTAGCAGAGAAAATAGAAAAAAACGAAAAGCTCAATGCGAAAAGAGAGAAATTAGCAGCAGAACAAGAATTAGCGGATGACGCAAAAGAATTAGCCTATATGCAGGAAGCAGCATTAGAGCGTCAACAAAGATTTGAAGACCGTATAAATTGGATGGAAGAACAAAAAAGAAAAATAGCCGAAGAAAGAAGACAGTTGGAAGAACAACATCGTCGAGAAAGAGATTCTAAAAGAAGAAGAGAGATAGAAAAAAAGATGAAAAAGCTGGAAGAGCGGAAGAAGCATCTGGAAGAGGAGCGTCAAAAATTGGAGGAATTGAAACAACAGAATGCGACCCGAGATTATTCTAAAGATAATAAAAAAGTAGAAACAAAAGAGAATAACTACAATCAAGAAAAGCACGAACTAGACAAAGCGCCGAAGAGTGAACTAAGAAAAGCTCCTGAAACAAACAATGAAAATAATGTTCCGCAAAGAGTGGCTTTATTCAAAGCACAACGAACATATGACTGATAAGTTAGAAAAAAGAAAAGCCTCCGAAAGGAGGCTTTATATTGGTAGACGCGCAGGGATTCGAACCCTGGACCCACTGATTATGCTATCATCTTTAATGAATAAGCAAGCGTTCAAACTCAAATTATTTATAGTAAAAATTTTGAAGAAGATTATAAAAGAGAAGTTTAATGATTTAAATTCTGATACACTAGATAAAGGTTGATTGCATAATTTTAACTTGAAATTAACCTACGATTTTATAGCATAAAAAAGTACCTTGAGAAAGGTGCGGAGCTGTCGTAAGCTCTTTAATATGGTTCGGTGTTGGATAACATCGTTAGTTATTGTAATAAGACAATGACGTATATCCCCGATGAAGGTCGGGGAGTAAATGTACTAAAAGTCAAGACTAAAATTAAAAGTTTTTAGCAAGTAAAGAGTTGAGGAAGATTACCAATTTACGCATGCAAGCAATAATGGCGACTTTCTTAGGTTTACCCTTAGCGACCAATCTGTTATAATATTCTTTCAATACAGGATTACATTGGGTTGAAGCAACGATAGTAGGCATATACAATGAGCATCTGACATTTCTTCTCCCTCCTTGAATAAAAGCATGTCCCTTTTTCATTCCACTGTCTCTATTGATTGGAGCTAATCCGATAAGAGCAGCAATCTGTCTTCGGCTTACTTTACCAAGTTCAGGTACATCAGAAACTAACAAAGCAGCACATTCAGCTCCTATCCCAGATACGGTTTGCAATATTTCACTTTTTCTTTTTAATTCAGGATTGTTTTTAATGCGTTCTCTTATAAATAGAGTTATTTTTTGAATCTCCTTTTCTAATACATTAATTATATGTTTTATACTTTTAGTTTCAGCTACTCCAGGATTCTTTTCCAAACTATTTCTTTCAGCGGTTAACATTTCCACCAGATTTGCACGTCTATGTACCATTTGGCGTAATTCCTCCAAATTATAGTCTGTACTTTTCGTTAATTCCGGTTTGTGTATTGAGCCATATTGAGCTAATATTAGAGCATCAATAATATCTGTTTTAGCTCTTTTTCCATTTGCTTTTGCGAAGTATCTTATCCGTATAGGATTTACAACAGATACAGGAAAACCTTTTTGTATTAAATATTCTGCTATATTTTTTTGATATCCGCCTGTATGTTCCATTACTATCCTAAAAATGTTTTCATACTTAGAAAAAATAGTAACTATTTTCTTGTATCCATATTTATTATTAGCAATATGCAATGTTTCACCTGTCGGTAATATGCAAATATCTAAAAAATGTTTTGAAACATCTATTCCTATTGTAGTATAATCATTCATGATTGTTTATCTCTCTTGTATGCGAACTCCTTAAAAGGGTTCATGTAAATGTCCGATATATCAATCTTGGAACGGTGGCTTTTACTCCCCGTCGATCTCGTGGAATCATGCTTTTAATTTAGCTCGCCGTTCCGACACGCAAGGTGTTGCAACACCTTGCGTGTCTAACAGTTTATATGCTTTTTACTGTCTTTTTGCAATATACAGGCTTTTAGCGTATGTCCAAAGACTATCTTGATCCTTGAAAAAATAGTCTGAAAGGCTAAAAGAGTCATCTAACCATATATGATTTACGAACTCTCCGACCGCCTTTTTGAAGGTGGTTTTCTTTTTAATAAAATAATGGGGAGATTTATTATGAAAAAAATCGTATTACCGTTAATGAGTATTCTATTTGCAAGCGCAGCGTTTACCAATGTTTTTGCCGAAGTAAGTAATAATACGGATAAATCTAAAGTGAGATTAGTAGTCACCGAAGTATTAGATGGAGATACAGTTAAGGGCGTTATTGATGGAAAGACATATGCAACAATAAGACTAGCAGATATTGATTGCCCTGAATCTAGCAAAAAATCACGTAAATTATCAAAACAAGCTCAAGAATGGAATTTATCACAAGATGAAATTATTAAACAAGGTAAGCGAGCAAAAGAAAAATTATCAAGTTTGCTAAAATTATACGAAGAAGATGTGTACTTTGTAGAAACGCCCGAAAAAGTTTGTAAAACAGGCAATGGCGATAGATTAGTTGGTGTCATATATGCAAAAGATATCAATGCTAATGAGTTTCTATTGAAAGAGGCTCAATGCAGACCATTTACTTGCGCGGATAAATAGAAAAACATGAATAAATATAAAGAGTTTCTGGCAAAACATTCTGAAGCAGTTATATGGAGCGTTTTGTTTTTATGCACGATATCTGTTTTTTTGTATAATACTCGTATGCAGAAAGTCTATGACTATAGAGTTATAGATGGAGATACGGTTATTGTGTTTTTAGAAGAATGGCAAGGCAATCTGGATACGGTACAAACAATCAGATTTACGGACATCGAATGTAATGAAATAAAAAGAACAGCCAAGGCTCGTCAACAAGCCAAGCAACAAAATATAACGGTAGAAGAGGTAGTGTCTAGAGGAAAAGAATCAAAACAGATATTATCGGATTTATTAGCCAAACATAAACATGAAATTTATTTCAAAGGACAAATACTTCCACATTATGATGTATGGGGAAGATTGCTAGGAACTCTATATATTGGTGATAAAAGCGTGACAACGTACATGACAAACAAAGGAAAGTGCTTTGCATCAGATTAAAAATTAGGAAAACAGTATGTCAAAATATTCCAAAGAAGAAATCAGTGAAGTTTATCAAAAAGAAACCCATCCATTATTGGATGAAGAAGATAGATTGTCCGAAAAAAATACTTCAGAATATGAAAGAATGGTATTATTTGATGATCCGGAAAAATATGAGGAAGAAGATTTGGAGTATGATGATTATGAATCTGATGGATATGAGGATGATATCATATTGGAAGATGTTGTCTATGCCAATGAAGAAGATGAATTATCAATTACGGACGAAGATTTAGTCGAACATCAGTTGAAAGAAAAAATTAGAAAATGTCTGCCTTTGGCAAACAATGATGAAGTCGGTCAAATATCTAAATACTTTATTAGCCTATATGGAAAAGATAATTTACCTTTTGATAGGTTACAACAGTATATTTATGGGCAAATAGTCAATAAGATGTATGAAAATATACCTTGGCAGAAAAAAATAATCATTGCACTCAAATCGTACTATTGGAAGATAAAAAGCCTCTTAACAAGGATGTGGAAGCATACAAATAAAAAACATAAAGAAAATGCTGAATTAACGAGAGAAAAGAATGGATATCCAAACGAGTATCAAGATTCGGATATTGAATACTCAGATAATGAATATTTGAACGAAAATCTCGGAAATTATGATGAAGAATGGGAAAAGGTTTCAAAAAAGCAAAACAAGGAACACGATGTAGAAGATGACGTTCCATTGTAATGTTATTGAATAGAAATATTTTAAAAGAGTTTCATTAGTATCCAAAATAAAAAAATACAGACTAGATAAGATATCTAATCCTTTGAGTATATTGGTAGAGCAATTAAATCAGTTGACAAGGTAGCAAATTCTTCCTATGTAAAAAGTGTATTCGGCTACTGGGAACGAAATCGAAATCGCCCAGTCAGTATCTATTAGCACGCTTGGATGCGGCTAATAGGATCTGAGTACCCCTTTTATATTAGTGAGCATACGTAAAAAGCGCAAGCCATACGAAGCAAGACAAAGAAAACCAGCCACTATAACAAAAAAAACCTCGGATAAACCGAGGCTATTTATACTGGTAGACGCGCAGGGATTCGAACCCTGGACCCACTGATTAAGAGTCAGTTGCTCTAGCCAACTGAGCTACGCATCCATAACCAAAATCTTCAATGACTATAACTAAAAGTTTTTTTTTTGCAACAATTTTTTTTGTTTTTTGAAATTTTTTTTATCTTTCAGATAAACACCTTGCAAAAAGGAGTTTCTTTTATTACATTTGGTAGAGAAGAAAGGAATGAGAATGCGTTTTTATCAGGTAGGAGGGGCTGTCCGTGATAGAATTCTAAAGCGTCCCAGTCAAGACAAAGATTATGTCGTTTTAGGAGGTACGGAAGCAGAAATGCAAGCATTAGGGTTTAAGAAAGTCGGTAAGAGCTTTCCTGTTTTTTTGCACTCCAAAACCGGAGAAGAATATGCCTTAGCACGAAAAGAAATAAAAATCGGGAAAAAACATCAAGATTTTAAATTTGAATTTACCCCAGACATAACTTTAGAAGAAGATTCGCTTCGCCGTGATTTTACTTGTAATGCGCTTTATTTTGATGAAGAAAAAAATGAAATATTGGATTTTCATAACGGTATAGAAGATATCAACAAGCGTATTTTGCGTCATATTTCCGAGCATTTTTGTGAAGATCCGTTGCGTATATTGAGGATGTGCCGTTTTGCTGCCCAGTTGGATTTTTTCGTAGCACCGGAAACAATGGAATTATGCCGAGAAATGGTCCAAAACGGCGAGTTGAAAAATTTAAGCAATCAGCGTATTTGGAACGAAATAGAAAAAGCATTGCATTGCAAGTCATTTGATAAATTTATCACGACGGCAAGAGAATGCGGAGCATTAAAGGAAATACTTCCAGAAATAGACAAGTTATGGAATATTCCGGAAAGATTAGATTATCATCCCGAAGGCAATAGCGGACAACATACATTATTATCAATTAGAGCTGCTGCAACGGATGATGCCTTTGTGAATTTTGGAACATTACTGCATGATGTCGGAAAAGGGGAAACCAATCCTCAAAAATGGCCGTCACATAAAGGACATGATGTGTTGGGCGATAAAATAATTATGACAATAGCCAGAAGACTACATTTTCCGACATCATATACAAAATTTGCTCGTTTTTGTGCCTTAAACCACATGGTATCCCATAATCCGTTGTCAAAGGTAAAAAAACAACTAATACAAATAGCCATAGGCCTACATAATTTTCCGCAAAAAATATATTTACAACGTTTTATAGAAGTTATGTCTGCGGATATACATGGACGGGATAATGAAATACCGGAAGCGGATGAAAATAATTTTGAAGCCATTGCAGCAGAGCTATATGATTTATATGATAAAGTTTCATCCGTCAGATTGTCAACAATACCGGAATTCAGAAAGCTATTGGAGAGTCTAAAGAATAAGGCAATCAGCAGTAATGAATTTCAAAACCGAAAAAATAATCTGTTGTTGAAAGAAATAAAAAAGAAACAAAAACATCAGAAAACACACACTTAAACAAGTTGTGTAAATAAGAATTAATGCTTTAAAAAATAATATATCTATGTTTAAATCAAAAGTGGAGAACTTTTATATTTAATTTTATGGATTATGGTGCTGTTATGAAAAAATCACTTAGTTTAGCTTTATTGTTAACTGTATCTTTGCCTGCATTAGTGTATGCAAATTCGGCCAATGTGCAACAAGCCTCATCAGCAGTTGGTGTCTATCAATTAGATGAGGAAAAAGCAGCTGTACAGCAACAAAAACAGCAAATAAAAGAAGAAGTAAAAAAAATAGAACCGTCAGTAGCAGCAAAAACAGACACAGCAGAAGCAGGTAAACCTAAAATCATCAAAGAAGAAATAAAAGATGGCTATATCGAAAAATTGCTATCGCCGGAAGGTAAAGTAATAGCAGAAAAGACCATTAAAGACGGCGAGATTGTTAAAAAAGTTCTCAATTATTATCATCCCAATGGAGTACTATCACGCCAAATAACAGCAAGAGAGGACGGTAAAGGTTTCTATGCAGAAGACTACTACACAAACGGAAAATTAGCCGGACAGGCAACATATTTAAATGAAAATAATAAAATAGGAATAGAAAAGCGGTATGACAATAATGGTGTGCTTCGCCAAGAGATACCATGGGTATTACCCAAAGATGAAGATAAAGATGAAACATCGGCTCAACAAACGATTCGTCAGGGAAATATAATAACCTATTATCCTGACGGGCGCATAGCGGCATCATTTGCAGTAGGTAAGGAAGGAAAAAATATTTTCTTTAATTGTCAGGGACGTAGCATAAAAGAAGTTGAAAACGTTAATATATTGAACTTTGCGCCGGATTTAAATGAAGAAAATTGCAAAGATAAAGTTGTTAAATTAAGTTTGGAAGAGTTAGTAGGATTATATGAAGATGAAGGAGATATTTCATATAACAAATGCGGTCTGCCATATCGCGAAAATTTTGTATATGAAATAACAGATACAAGAGGGAATACGACCTCCAAAATCAGTTACGATGAAACTGGAATGATAAGAAAAATAACACCTTATATAGGCGGATTAAAAAACGGCGTAGAACAAAAATTTGATGCAGCAGGAAACTTAACAGCAGAAATAAATTATAAACAGGGCATAAAAGACGGAATGGCCAATGGATATTTTCCAAGTAAAGAAGTTGCTTTCAGAAAGAGGTACGATAATGGCAAAGTATCGGGTACATTAACATGTTATTTTCCCACCGGAGGAGTAGCCGCCGAATTTCCGTATAAGAATGGACTAAAAGAAGGCACCGCTAAGATATATGGACCACAGGCCAGAGAGATTAAGTTTATAGGCGGAGAAATAGAGGGAGCAGAGCCAAAAACAAAACAAAGAGTTATCAATCCTTCAAAATTAGGAATGTTGTCACAGCCGGATAAAGGCTGCCTTGATTTTGACAACAAGCGCGACGAGTTGCAAATGGAAGTAGATGCGAATGTAAATACGATAAAGAAAGCTTTTGCAATAGATATACCGAGGGATTGTATAGACTTTACATCTTTTAAGCCGGAAAACAGCAATTATGCGTGTTATGACCGTTTAAATAGATTAAGAGCCGTATTTCCGACAGGTTATAATCGCGGTGAATATGCCTCAGAAACGGTCTATGATGAGAAAGGAAATCGTATTTACGAAATTCCATATTATCAAAAGAAAAGACAAGGCATAGCCCAAAAATTCGATGAAAAAGGTGAACTATATGCAGAAATACCCTATAATCAAGACAAACCGGCGGAGAGTTCCAGAAGTTACCATCCGAACGGTGCCGTAAAAGAGATGGTAACAATTGCGGATGATGGTTCAAAATCTGTTTATGTACGTTATGAAAAAGATGGAAAATTAGCATTTAGTGCCAATTATAATCAGGAAGAAAAGACGGATGCATTTATATCGGAACCCAGTAAGAATAAGGATATCTTCATCAGATTCTATGACGATAAGCTAGATTATGTCAGAGAAGTCAATGCAACCAATCCGTTTAACTATATAGAATATAATTTAGCTCTTGGCGAGTATTTAGTTTATAAAGAAAATAAATTGATAAAGGGTGGTCATATATGCGGATATGAAACAACAGAGATACAGCCTGCAACATTACCGCAAGCCACGCCAACAGAACCAAAAGCAACAAATACGGAGCCTAAAGTTGAAGTTACCTCTATAGAGAAAGAACAAACAACAGAAACAGGTATAGATAAGACCTTGGCAGTGATTGAAAAAATAAAACAAGGCAAAGCACCTAAGCCGGCAACGGAGAATATACCTGAAAATTTAGAGGGTAAAACAGATGAGGCTGAAAAAGTTGTAAAAGAAGAAAAGTTAACCGAAACAGTACAGTCGAGGGTTAGAGAAGCAAAGGAAGAAAAACAAACTTCCGCAAAAGTTGAAACAACTTCTGAAATAATAGAAGAGCAAGTAAAATCAGCAGGAGAAACAACAAAAGAAATTGAAATAAAAGAAGCTCCCAAAGCAGAGATAAATACTACATCTTCACTAAATGCGATGACAGTAAGTGTAGATAAACCGGTAGCAAAAGCTATACCGATAATCGCACCAAAATCAGTAAAAGTAAGTACAGAGAAAATAGAAACAAAGCCGGAAAAAACAGCAACCACCACTCTGCCAAACAAAAAAGAAGAGGAAGTTTCACCTGTATTGCCGGCAGAAGCCGCTCCAATGGTAGAGGATTTAGAACCGATATCGTTTGAGGATATTAAAGTAAAGAATGCGATTATTCCGACCTCCGAAGATAAGAAAGAAGCAGAGTTAGCTGCAAAAAATATTGGTCCCGTTGCAAAACCAGATATTGAGGATTTAACAGACGTTGTCTCAAAAGAACACGTGAATATGGAGGAAAAAAAGGAAGAAACCGCCCAGACGGAAACGCAAAAACTTTATTATCCGAACGGAAATTTGCGTAAGACAATCAAAACCCAAGATGGTCGTACGGAAGAAATTAAAGAGTATTCCAAGACAGGTTTACTCATAACCGATACGATGTATGAAAAAGATGGTATTTTGATTGAAAAATACTACGGTTCTGGAGAAATCCGCCGTAAGACACACAAAGACTATACGGACAATGCCGTGATGGCTTTTGTTTCGCGTGAAGATTTTTATGACAATGGCAAACCACGTTATGAAATACATCGCAAGCCGGAAACATTGTTATTCAGCGATAAGGAATATTATCCGGATGGTAATGTAAAAGCCGAAGCGGAACAAACCGGACCATTGGTATTCATAACTAAAGAATATACCAAAGCTGGTAAATTGTCTAAGGAAACCGAACAGCATGGTATTGCAGTCATAGAAAAAGAATATAACGACCAAGGAGATATAAAGTCATTAAAACTCAATAAAGCGGAAATGCCGCAAAATCAGGCAAAGAACAGTACTGCTATGCTAAAGGACAGCTTGAAAGTGTATGGCAAGAAAGGCGGCGTAACGTCAGAATTTAAGTCTGATAGCAAGAGTAATGCCGTTGTGGAATATTATGGCAACGGTAAAACGGAGACAGAAATAATGTTCTATAACAATGGGGAAATTTCCGTTAAATCATATGACAAAGACGGAAATTTAGCCAAATTCGCATACCTTGCACCAAGTGGAAAATTGCATATCCAAAAACCAAGCGTACAGACAATACCGTCATATCGTGAACGTTATTGGGTAGATTATAACAATCCACGTTGGATTGAAAATCAAGATAAATACAGTATTAAGTCAATCGCAAGATTAAACTTAGATACAGCGGCATATATTTTGGCAGAGTTAAAAGTTGAAGTACCGGAAGTCTTAAAAAAACTCTACGATGTATATAAATAAGAAGAGGAGAGCGCAAGCTCTCCTTTTTGTTGTAACAAGAAAACTACCGGCTAGGCCGGTAGTTCCAAAGAGCTTACAGCTTTACATATAAAAAACTCCTTTGCTAAAGTAAGTTAGACGGTCTGGCAAAAGTCTAACAAAAGCAAAGGAGTTTTTTTATGAAC
>CASFSV010000006.1 GCA_949297415.1 uncultured Alphaproteobacteria bacterium | reverse complement strand
GGAAAGGGAAAATTATAGATATGTCTCCTGGAATAAAAATAAAAGTACATTAGATGAGCCGGATATAGTAATTTTTGATGGTATAAGACATTTCTACGGTAGCGGTGGAAATCATGATTATTTATTCAAAAATGATAATTACGTATATGTTGTACAAGTTGATGCTTTTTGCAATAAAGGAGATAATTGTTTTAAGTTATGGGTATATGAATTTGAACAACCAGTAAAAGACTTAAAAACGGTATCTGAAGAGTTATGCTGTAATGAAGGTAATGAACGTACCCCTCTATTATCCGAAAAATCTTTAAAAATATTAATGACTGAATAAAAAGTTTTTTCATATTAAACTTGATATTGAGCCTTTATATATGAGACAATATTAAATTTACAAGCTTTTTTAGTTGTGCATCGTTTGTCAATTTTTACTTTTTGAAGGTATTATCGCTTAAGCTTTTAATAAAATATTTAAAATTTTAAATTTAGACTTTTGTTATCGAATAAATCTGAGGATTAAATTAAATGTTTACCGCTAATCCTTTTGGAATAAAAAATTCTGAACTTTTGATACAATATTCAAGTTTGTTAAATGGCAAAAAAACAGCCTTGGATATTGGCTGTGCGCACGGTGCAAAAAGTATTTATTTAGCTGATTTAGGATTGAGTGTCACTGCAATAGATAAAGAGGTTCCGCTTGATTTTACAGACCAAAGAATAAAAATTATTCAAACAGATATACAAAATTTTAACTTTGGAAAGTATGATATTGTGCTTGCATTAAATGTTTTGCAATTTTTGGATAAAGAGCGCCAATTAGAAATATTAAATAAAATTATTTCTTCGCTTACTACTAAAGGAGTTTTATTTGTTACTTCATTTACAACGGAAGATCCAAGCTTTAGAAAGAGCAAATCCATTATTGGGCATTTTAAGCAAAATGAGCTATATAATTTTGCAAAAACAAACAACCTTAGAATTATTCATTACAACGAAAAAATAAAAGAAGACAATCACGAACCTTTAGGAATACATCAACATGGAATTGTTGAATTGATTGCGGAAAAATTATAACTTTAACTTTTTTTAAATCCTCATATTTATTAGTCAGATTTGTGTTGTTTGGGAAAGAAGAGTTTTTGGGAAAGGTGTCGGACAACACGAAAAATAAGGGATAACGCACAAAGTTTATCTATTTAAGGTGAAAAAGTTCTTAAAACAAGCTTACACTTTATTTGACGCCACAGTCAAATATTCCAAACTAATCATTTTTACCCACAAACTACTTTTAATATAAAATTAAATAAAATACTGTATCTCCTAACTAAACAAAGATTAAGGATTTGATATGTATGTTCTGATTGCTTTTTTAACACCGTTTTTACACGCACTATCTTGTATTTTAGATGCTCATTTTTCAAATAATATTTTCAAGAAAATACCTTCATTAGTGTTTTATGCAACAATCAGTAACATCGTTGTTATTCCATTTTTATTCTTCTTTGGGATGCCTGTTGTTCCGCCTTTAGATATTTTAGCGGTTTTATTCATCATTGCTTTGATTGAAGTTTGCTATCAAATTCCATACTACCATGCTCTTCGTAACATTGACACATCTATTGTTGTGGCATTGTTTGCATTGGGTGAAATTACCCTTCCAATATTAGCCTATTTTATTGTAGGGGAAAAATTACATTTTGCTCAATACATTGGCTTTGGAATTATTCTTCTTTCTACGTTTGGTTTGAATTTTGATAGTAAAAAATTTAAGTTAAATATTGCTTTTGTTCTGATGTTGCTTGTTTCTGTTTTGTTGTCATTGTCAGCAGTGTTATCAAAATATTCTTTGCAAAGTGTGGATTTTGTAACGGTCGTATTCTGGATTGCCCTTTTTGCAACATCAATAAGTTTGTTTCTTCTAATTGTACCACAATACAGGTCGGATATTATAAGCACATTTCCTCAGTACAAGAAGAAAATCAAACTATTTTTATCTAATGAACTCCTTAATCAAGCAGGAAGTTTAGCCGCAACAATAGCTCTGGCATATCTTCCAGTTCTTGTTGTAGAGGCTGTTGGTTCATCGCAAAGCATATTTACACTTTTATTAGGATTTGTACTTTATAAAATATTTGGAAACCGATTCAAAGAAAATTTAGCAAGGCATGATGTAATTAAAAAAATTATTTCATTTACGCTCATTATTATCGGCATTTATATGGTATTACGATAGTTGATTAAGGTTTACAAATAAAAATACAGTGATATAAAAGCACTGTGTTAAAGTATTATAATGTTAAATAATTAATTTGTTCTGTTATGGAAAAATATGTTATTATTTTAGGCAATGAAACCTCTTACGGTGCACGTCCGGTATTTAAGGCAAAAGTAATGCTGGGAGAATTAAAGATTAAGGATAAGGCGAAAATCCATAATTTAAGCTCATATGAGTACGGCGAAGGAATGGTTTTGAGAATGATGGTTGATAAAAAGGATGTTGATAAAGTTTCTCAAGGAGATAAATTCCTTCTGATGACAGATTTCTTTCATGGCTTGGAACGCATGCCATATGGGCAGTGTTCAACGCAATTTAGCGGAAACTATATTATGATAAGTGATCAGAGTATGTTACACAATTATTTTACGCTAGAATTGGAAGATAATGAGGATTCTCGAAATCTACTGCAAAATAAGAGAGTACATACAATTTTTTCTGATGTTGCCGATATCTTTAATTTTGCGTTTTTGTCTGAGGTCTCAAAGCAAACAGAGTGTCCTAATAATAAACTGAGAGTAAATGTGGATATGATATATCGATACTACTTTCAAGAAGGGGACACTGTAACTTTGGTTCATAAAGAAACGAACCAAAAAGTGAGTGGTAAGATTGTAAAAGTAATTCAGTAAAATTAAGCCTCCGCAAGGAGGCTTAAAGCATATATGAGGCAGACTATACCATAAGGAACAATAATTTAATCTTAAAAGCCTTGACAAACAATATAAAAAGAAACGATGATACTTTATGCTTCAACGGGAGAAATGTAATGAAAAGAATATATTTTTTGCTAATAATAGGTTTGCTATCAGCTTGTCAGGTAAAAAAAACGGAAAATTTGTATGTCGGTCATTGGATTGAAATAATGCCTGTAAATAAACAAATTGTACAAGGTATAAATTTGAATGCCGATGGAACAGCATCATCAATCGGAATGGAAACATTAAAATATGAAAATTGGGAGCTAAATGATAAACAAATTACGCTTACAGGAAAAAGTATAGGAAATGGGCAAACTATAGATTTTAATGATACTCTGGATATAATAGAAATTACACCCTATACAATGACTTTGGGTAAATTTGATAAATATCGCATTAATTATTATCGTGTTGAAGATATTCCTGACGTAAACGATATGGATAACTTGCCAAATTTATTGCAAAGATCAGAGGCAGGTGAAGATTTAGAAACACGAATTTATAAAGGAACTTTACCCGCGGCATCTAATCCTGGAATTATGTATGAAATAACGCTTTATAATTATAAAAATAACAAAAATGGTGTATTTAAAGCGAAATTGACATATCTTGAAGCTGAAAAGGGGCAAGATGTTGTTTTTGAATTTGCAGGATTGTGGAATACTTTAAGAGGAAATAAAAATACGACAACATTACAGCTTATTCCCTTTAATAATAAAGCAGATACAATGAATTTTCTATATCAGGAGGATAAATTGATTATGCTAGATAAAGAGTTCAAGAAGATAAGATCTCCACTAAATTATACACTAAAAAGAGAATAATCTATAAGAAAAGCATTATTCTTCTAGTAAAATAAGCAAAGCCTATTATGTATAGCACAATACAAATAAAATTATCATTATGTCCAGAAAGATATGATGTAAGAAATAATTATCTATCTTTACCAAAAGCAGAAATAATGCGTGCTTTTATTTTGTTTTTATTGAGTGTCATATTATATTTATCGGGTCCTTGAGTTATCTTTAAAAACTCTAATTTTTCTAAGTGGCTCATATTTTGAAATTTATTATCACATAAAAATTGCCATTTTTGTTGCATTTCAGGAGTAATTCTTTCAAAAATTTCTTTTTCACGTAATGAAATATATTTCCAAAAATCAATACCATTAATCATAAAAATTTTTCCCATAACATCATTATGTTTAGATGTATCTTCTAAAATAGCTACATAAGGGGCATCTTTTAAAAAATATTCAGAACGAGAACATTCTTGTTTGATATAAATATCAAATTTATCTTTCATCCAAGCATCAAAAACAGAATTAGCAATAAATTTAACTTCATCAGAAGTTGGTTGAAGTGTCTGAGGTTTGATAGTTTTGTTTTCTATGGCATTTTTATAAAAATCAAAACGAGGAGTTATAAAATTTATGTCCCGCCCATTTATAATATAGTTCAGTCTTTGACTTAAACACTGTTTGATATTCACAGAAATTTCGTCTAAGCAACATTCCACAAATTTTATAGGATAGCTATTCCAAGTACGAATACCGTTAAGAGTATTAAAATAGTGAGAATACTCATGATCAAAAGTACAATTATAGCAATTATTGTATATATCTATTTTTTTTTGTAGTTCTGGATTATCGGCTTTAAATTCCCGAATAGTTATAACATCGTAGTTATATATCCCCATAGAAGGCATATGAGGCAAACTGTCAGCGTAGGCGTTTTTATAAATAATTTTAGGTTCATGATATTTTTGGTAGAGTTTTTTATCATAGGACACATAAATAGTGTCAATTTGTTTCTTTAATTGTATATTTTTTAAGGAGTTTTGCCGTCTAATTTCTTGTTTATGATAATCGCACAAGCTATCTACATTAAAAGATTTACCTTGAGGAGTGGTATATACCCATCCCTGAGGAGTATAGCTTAAGTTGTAATAAAATTGTTGGATAGAAATTGTATCTTTATCAATCACAACTTCAGTTTTATTAAATTCAGAAACATTATTTTGAGCAACATGGTGCATTAAAGAATAACCAGAAACGCCGCACAGCAGCATTCCGGCACAAAATCCAACTTTCTTTAATTTAGTATGTTTCATATGTGCCACCATAAACTATATCATATAATAGCACAAATAAATGTTTTGCCAAGTCATAATTTTAAATGATGACTTCAAATAAAGCTAATTAATAAAGTTTATATAAACAGTATCATTTAATGATAAAGGTCTTTTTTATATCTTCAACAGTATGAGGGATAGGCGTGGAAACAATTCCTCCAAAAGGCATCTG
Source organism: uncultured Alphaproteobacteria bacterium (assembly GCA_949297415.1). Lineage (GTDB taxonomy): Bacteria > Pseudomonadota > Alphaproteobacteria > RF32 > CAG-239 > CAG-267. The sequence continues at coordinate 7,944 of CASFSV010000006.1, read as the reverse complement.
TGCAACTAATTCCCAATTATCAGGGATATCAAAAGTAGCTTTGACATCGTTATCAATAACGGGACTGTAATGCTGTAAATTTGCTCCGATGGAAGCATTTGCCAATGTGGTCCAAATCATAAATTGTAAAATAGCACTAGCCTGATAACTCCAATTATCAAAATTTGCAGCATAGAGTGGAAATTTATCTTTTAGGGATTGTACAATATTTTTATCAATATAGAATAAAATTGTTCCGTATGCTTGGGAAAATTTAGAAATTTTTTCAGAAAGTGCTGAAATTTTATTTTCAGGTGTAAGCGGAATAAGTGTCTGTAATACAAGATCCCATAGTTTTAGATGTCTTTCTCCCAATAAAAGGACGATACGGGAGCTTTGTGAATTAAATGGACTGGGATATAGCGTCAGATTCTCTTCAATAAGATGTATAATTTCTTTATCAGAGAAAGGAACAACATTGTTAAGTTCATAAAAACTATGTCTTTTAGCAAAAAGTTCTAAAATATTTTGCTGCATATAATTCTCCTCTTTTATAAAAAATAGAGCCGGATTATAACCGGCTCTAATAAAACCAAGATTATCTTCTGTCGCCCAACAATCTCAATAACGCCATAAACATATTGATAAAGTCAAGGTATAGAGATAAAGCTCCTGCAATAGCGCCTCTGGCTGCTAAATCCCCTCCCATACCATTTGCATAATACAAAGACTTCATATTTTGTGTATCATGAACAGTAAGACCAGCAAAGATAAATACTGTCAAATATGATAAAGCGTAATCAAGACCGGAACTTTTAAGGAATATATTAACGATAGAGGCAATAATGATACCGAAAACCCCCATAATTAAAAAGCTACCCCATCCACTTAAATCTTTTTTAGTTGTATAACCGTAAAGACTTAAAGCTCCAAAAGTTGCAGCGGTGATTAAGAATACACGAGCGATACTTGCTCCAGTATAAGCTAAGAAGATTGGAGCAAGAGAAACACCCATAAGTACAGAATATCCCCAAAACATAGCTTGCACTTGCTGTAAGGTGCCTCGCTGCAAAACCCATCCGAATGCGAAAACTAAAATAAGTGGAGCGATTAAAAGAAGCCAACCTAATGCAGAATAACCATTCTCATTAAAAAATAGACGTAATAAAGATGTATTACTTGAAATAATATAAGCCGCTAATGCGGTGGCACATAACCCACCTGCCATGTAGTTATAAATTTTAAGCATGAAGTTTCTTAAACCTTCATCAATAACCTGCCCTTGACTATAAGCAGTAAATTCTTTACTTTCTAACATAATATAAATTCCCCTTCTTCTAAAATTATTATGCTATTACACAATATAGGTGCAAAGATTAAAAAAATCAATAAAACTAATTTAAAGATGCGAATAAATAAAATAAAAGAGTATGGATAACAAAAAAAGGCGCTCACTAGAGCGCCTTAATATTAAAGTCTATATACTAAGCAGCTTTTCTGGCATGTCTCTCAGCAAATTCATTCATCTTGCTGATAACATATTCTTGAGCTTCTGGTTCCAAGTATGGATGCATTGGAATGCTCAAAGCTGTCTTGGATAACTTCTCACAAACCGGAAGACTTCTTGTATTCCATTTAGCGTAAGCTGTTTGTGTGTTAACAGGTCTTGGGTAATATGTACCACAAGGAATATTATTAGCTCTTAAGAAAGCTGTTAATTCATCTCTGTCCTCACATGTAACTGTATACAAGGCATAAGCAGATGTGGCTTCACTCAAGATGCGCTGTTTGCCATAGTAAGAACTTAATTTCTCATCATAGTTTTTAGCTATTTGAGCACGTTTTACTAATTCATCATCAAAGATTTTAAGCTTTTCAAGTAAAACAGCACCTTGGAAAGAGTCCATACGACCTGTTAAGCCTAATCTGATATTATCATAGTGGTCAGTAGAACTCATACCGTGAACACGGCAAGATTTTAACAACTCATTTTCTTCAGCTGAATTTGTAAAAGTTGCACCACCATCGCCATAACAAGCCAAAGGCTTTGTAGGATAGAAAGAGGTAGCAGTCATATCAGCAATAGAGCCGGCTTTTTTACCTTTATATGTAGAACCATAAGACTGAGCAGCATCGCTAAGAACTTTCATGCCATTTTCATGCGCAATTTTGATAATTTCATCATATTCACAAGGAGAACCAAAAATATCAACAGCAATAACTGCTTTGAGATTTAGTTTTCCTTCTTTTTTTACAATATCAATAGCTTTTTGTAAATCTGCGGGATCCATTGTAAATGTATCTGGTTTTGAATCAACAAATACAGGAGTTGCGCCGAGCAAAGCAGCACATTCAGCTGAAGAAACAAACGTAAAGGAAGAAACAAAAACCGCATCACCAGGTTTAACGCCCCAAGCCATCAAGGCTAAAGTCAAAGCATCAGTACCGGAAGCACAAGTAGCACAATATTTGACATTTGAGTACTGAGCCAATTTTTCATCAAGTTCTTTGGTTTCAGGACCTTGGCAATAAGCGCCGTGATCTAAAACTTTTTTAAAAGCATTCAAAAATTTATCTTGACCAATAACTTTTTGAGCAGTTGCACAGTCAAATAAATCAATTTTCTTTGTATAAGTGCTAGTCATTATAAGTCTACCTCTCCAAATAAATTAGAACATGAGAGCATAATAACAAAATAAAAAAAGTTTGCAAAACACAAAACATTTCCAAATTGTAATATTTGAAAAGGTGATTAGATAATAACATTCTTATAGTGTAAAATTAATGGTTGATTTATCAAATAAAAACGATATATTGATTGAAAATAATTTTTTTGTTTAAGAAGAGGAAATGTTGAATAAATTTTCTAAATATATCGCGATAATGACAGTGTTGGGACTATGCGGATGCGCAGGAACAAAAGAAAGTTGCGATGAAATATCTAATGAAACATCTGGGTTAGAGAGTTATAACCGAGCAATGTTTTCTTTTAATAATAAAGTGGATAAATATGTTTTACGCCCAGCTGCAAAGGGGTATAAAGCTGTAACTAACGAATATGTCAGACAAAGGGTTAGTAATTTTTTTAGTAATATAGATGAACCGATATCTGCTGTTAACCATCTGCTTCAAGGTGAATTTGCAAATTCTGGAAATAATTTGGGACGCTTTGCTGTAAACACAACATTGGGTGTTGTTGGCTTATTTGATGTTGCTTCTTCTATAGGGATGGAGAAGAATAAGACGGGTTTTGATGAAACTTTAGCGACATGGTGTGTGCCTGATGGTCCTTACGTGGTTTTGCCGATTATGGGGCCGAGTACTCCTCGTGCAGCAACGGGTTTTGTTGTGGACGGATATAGCTCACCGGCATATTGGATGGCTCAGGAAAGCGGAGGGGAGGACGCATGGTTGGTATATTACTCAGCTAGTGGGTTGAAATATCTAAATCTATATGCTGAAAATATGTCAATGTTGGAAAGTCTGGAAGAAGGCTCTGTAGACTACTATGAGGCTGTTAAGTCTATGTATTTGCAAAATAGAAGAAAGATGAAAACTTGCGGTATTGAAGTGCAAGAAACCCCTGATTATGATTTTGATATGGGGGATATGGATGATGATTATTAATTAAAATTTTAGATGAGGGACGATATGAAAAAAATATTGTTTTGGGTTTTGGGAATTATTGGATTTGCTCAAGTTGCATATGCAGATATAAATGGAGCCAAAGCGACGGCTATGGTGGAAAATCTTACAAAAGAAGGAATTGAAAAAATTATAAATTCAACATCTTCTCAAGAAGAGAAAAATAAAGTATTTAAGCAGTTGTTTACGGAAAATTTGGATTTAGATTTTATTGGAAAATATGTTTTGGGGCGCTATTGGAGAACAGCGACTACACAACAGAGAAAAGAATTTATAGATTTGTATAAAGAGTTTAATGTTCAAACATGGTCAAAGCGTTTCGATGAATTTAAAGGAAAAAAGTTCGTATTTAATGGAACTGGATCGGCAAATAACCCAAATCAAATATATGTGAATACCTCAGTTCCTGTACCTGATGGACAGCCAATAGATGTAAAGTGGCGCGTGTATGAACATAATGGAAAGTTGAAAATAATAGATATAATTATTGAAAATGTTAGTTTAGCGCAAACAGCAAGAAATGAATATACTTCATATATTGCCAAATCACCAAAAGGTGTTGAGGGGCTTCTTGAAAATCTTCGTTCTAAAATTAAATAAAATGAAAAAAATATAAAAAAAATTAATGATTTTTTTACGATTCGCATACTAAAAAATATTGACATTTGTCGAAAATAATGGTATCTTAACGAAGATATTATTCTATTTAGAAGTAGGTATGTGATGAGTAAAAAACTGATATTGATTACAGTAGCAGCGTTAGGCTTACTGTACTCCGCAGGCGCAATGGCTAAGGTTTGTCGACTCGGAGACACAAGTTGTGATACAAACGGTTTTTATGGAGTCGGAGAGGGAGATTGTGATTCCTCATACAAGACGTGCTCGAACCCGCGTGCGGGGGCGAGTTTTTGTTTTGCTGAAGGCGAAGCAAAATATCGTGACGATGACTGCTGTGCGACTCTTGTTGCAAATGAAGGATATCAGAACTGTTCTATTGACGATGCTCTAGTTGGATACGGAAAATCATGTACTGGTGCCGCTGATAATATCACATACTGGCAATATTGCGGTTGCTCATACGGATTTGTTGAAGTAGATGGTTCAAATACGACAAATGAGGAAAAACTTCTAGATGGAAATAATGAGCCTATTAGAAATTTAGATGGTAACTTAGTCCCATATGAAGCTCGTTGCGGTTTTGACACCAAATTATATGGTGGAAAATGCCGATTTGCACAATGTAATACGGACAGAAGATTCTTCTATGAAAATGCAGGGGAACATTGTAAATACCGTGAAGAAACTCGTTGTGGTGGCTTCGGGTGTATGCAAGTATATGATTGTAACCATGATGAATTAAATACAGGTAAGGAGTATTATCGTAATGATAGTGCTGAACTGGCGGCAGGTTGGGATAACTTTATTCCGTATTTGTCTGAAGACCAATTAACAAATGAAAAGGATGCCAGCGGAACAGTACAACTTATAAGAACGCTAAATTCAACAGGAACAGGACTTGTAACAGAGGACTATAACTTAACAAATAAAATTGTATGCTCATATGCTCAATCAAATGGTACAGGTGATGACATCGGTACTGGATTGAGCTGTAATGATGTTCCAAACTACTGCTATTTATGGACAGGGTGTAATAATGTTCGTAAGTGGTATGGTAACCACGTTAATGAGGGTGTTCTTTATGATTCTGAAGAGGCTTATCTAAAATGGATGGAGATTGTAGAAAATCAAAAAGGATACAATTACAGTGCTAGTTACGTTAAAAACAATCCATACCATGATGCTTTCTATGCAGATATAAATCCGGGATATGGTGTATATACCAAAACTGGTAACACTTATAATGCGGTAAACGGATCTTCTTGTATAAAGGGAATTGGTTGTAGAATAACAAGCGCAAATAATGGATGTACATATATTACGACAAACTGCCACCAAGATGATGCACAGCACCAATGCTGGAAGAAAATTTCATGTAGTGAGGAAAATCGTTTCTATAGTTCATTTATTAATGCAAGCAATGTGGATAACGGAACAGGTAAACAAGAACTTTATCTGAGTTCATTAAATGCACCATATTGGGATGAATTTTATGCAGGATTACAAGATAAAGAAATTTATCCTGCTTGTTTATATGAAATTAACGAATGTAACGATGCTTCAGGATGTTACAAGAAAATAGGTTGTGAAGCAGGATTTGAAGATATAAGAGATCATGAAGAGATAGAAAATGACTGGTATCTCTGGTTTGGAGATATAAGGGCGTTATGTAATGATGCGACCAGATGTTACCGCGCGACATCTTGCGAAGCTAGTGTCGGTGCATATAGTTCACGTCCGAATACGTCGTTCTTTGTAACAATTAGCTCAACAGCAACAGGGTTAACCTGCTTCAGAGGGCAGGAGTGTCATATAGTTGCTGGTGCATATACATCAACACCGAATACATCATTTTTCGTAACAATAAATTCATTGGCATCAGGTAGTACTTGCTATCGTGGTCAAAATTGCTACATAGCAGGCGGTTCATATAGTTCTTCACCGAATACACAATGGTTCTTTGTAGAAAGTTCAACAGCATCAGGTAGTACATGCTACCGTGGTCAAGGATGTAAAGACTTAGACAACGGTGCGTATAGTTCAGAACCCAATACTTCATTCTTCTATACAATTAATTCATTTGCGTCAGGTTCTGGATGTTATCGTGGTTCAAGCTGTAATATTGAAGCCGGTGCGTATAGTTCAACACCAAATACATCATTCTTCATCACGATTAGCTCTTCAGCTACAGGTTCAACAGCATATCGTGGAGAAGAATCACACATAGCAGCCGGTGCGTATAGTTCAACACCAAATACGTCGTTCTTTAATACGATTAAGTCATTGGCATCAGGTTCAACGTCATACCGAGGAGAAAGCACATCAACTGCGGCCGGTGCATATACTTCGACACCTAACACATCTTTCTTCTATGTAATTAAGTCTTCGGCGTCAGGTTCTACATCATATCGTGGTCAAGAATCTCATATTAAAGCCGGTGCATATAGCTCTGCCCCGAATACATCATTCTTTATCACAATAAGTTCGTTGGCATCAGGATCTACATCTTACCGCGGGGAAATGATATGTGAAGACTGTGGTGCGTATAGTTCAACGCCAAATACATCATTCTTCTATGTCATTAATTCATCAGCTTCAGGTTCGACTTCATATCGAGGACAAGAATCTCATATTAAGGCTGGTGCATATAGTTCAACACCAAATACATCATTCTTTATCACGATAAGTTCATTAGCATCAGGCTCAACTTCATACCGTGGTGAAAAATCTCATATCGCTGCCGGAGCTTACAGCTCAACACCAAATACTAGCTACTTTATTGTAATTAGTTCACAAGCCTCTGGATCGATTTCATATCGTGCAGAAAGGGCTAATCCGGATGGTGCATACACATCTCAACCAAATACATCGTTCTTCTTGTATGGAGGATCACACGGATCAGGTTCAATAGCATACCGTGGCTCAGGTGTTCACACGGAAGCAGGTGCTTATGCTACATCTCCGAATACTTCATTCTTCCATGTCATCTATTCATTGGCATCAGGTTCTACATCATACCGTGCAGATAGAGCGCACACGGAAGTTGGTGCATATAGTTCAACACCGAATACTTCATTCTTTAGTGTTATTAAATCATTGGCATCAGGTTCAACTTCGTATCGTGCAGAAAGTGCTGGTGTAATAATTGGTGCATACAGCTCAACACCGAATACTTCATTCTTTATTACAGTGAAGTCATTGGCATCTGGGTCAACATCTTATCGTGCCACAATTGCGAATACAGCAGTCGGTTCATATACATCAACACCAAATGCTACATACTTTGTTGTTCATAAATCACTAGCATCAGGTAGCACATGTTACCGCGGAGCAAAATGTGCAGAAACATCTGCTGTAGTAACGAATACAAGCTTCTTTATAACAACAGAGTCACTTGCATCTGGTTCTAGATGTTATCGTGCACAAGGTGGATGCCACTTCAGTGCTGGTGCATATAGTTCAACTCCAAATAGTGCATTCTTTAACATATTGACCTCAACAAATGCAAAATTAGATTCTACATGTTATCGTGGTGGTAGCTGTGCAACAGCACGTGGTTCATACTCATCATACCCGAATACAAGCTTCTTCTACACTGTAGATTCGTATGCAAGTGGATCAACTTGTTACCGTGCATCAGGCTCAACAACAAGTACAGCTTGTCGTTTCAATGCCGGTGCATATGCATCAGATCCAAACACT
>CASFSV010000005.1 GCA_949297415.1 uncultured Alphaproteobacteria bacterium | reverse complement strand
TTGCTTTTGTTAGACTTTTGCCAGACCGTCTAACTTACTTTAGCAAAGGAGTTTTTTATATGTAAAGCTGTAAGCTCTTTGGAACTACCGGCCTAGCCGGTAGTTTTCTTGTTACAACTAAAACAGCGCTGTTCAACGGCGCTGTTTTTTTATATAAAAATGGTGTCAGCGGCGGGACTCGAACCCACTACCCACAGTTTAGGAAACTGTTGCTCTATCCTGATGAGCTACGCCGACACAACAATAACCTTATAAAACGAGATAAAAGATTTTGCAATACATTTTAGCGAAAAATTTACACCACAAAAACAAGACAATTTATAAATTTTTAAGCAATCCTTCGTATACTGAATAAGCGCACACGAAACCAGAAAAAAGCAAATATCAGAACGATGAGAAATGAGGCCAACGACATTATCAGCAAGCAATATACCAAATCTGAAACCATCACTTTTGAAGATTTGGACTACATCCGTCAACACTTAGACTCATTACGTCATTTTGATAAAAATCAAGCTCTTGCACACTATCTAAAACAAATAGAAGAACCTCAAAAAATCACCAATTTACGCACCACTCAGGCAGAAAACATCCAAAAATTAGAAAAATATCTTCAGCGTTTAAAATCCGTAGAAGGCGCGATAGCCAGTAAACAATTTCAAATAGACCAAGAGATTGCTTGGTTAGACCGAGTCAGTTCTTTTAGAAACCATCTACTCAGTTATCTTCCCCGTTGTTATCATAAAGAGGGAGAAATTTTTCTAAATAAATTCATTATGGAAAATCACAATGAAGAATATAAAGAAGTATCAACTCCGCCGCAAACACATCATCCCGATCCCAACACCAACTATGTTCCGGGAATGAATCCTCAAAAGCAAAATCTTCAAGATAAAGCAAGAAGAATATATTATAGCCAGCACATTCAAAAATTTTATGATGAATTCCTCCAAACAAACAGCGAATACAAAGAATTTGATGCCAGATTTGATATAACTCGTTCCATTGAAAAAATAAAAAAGGAAATCCTTGAAAAATACGATACAGACACCCTACAACAAGAACGAGAGCGCATCAATAAAGAAATTAAACGTTTGAGTTTAGAAAACGAAGACTTAGCTCAAACAATCAATCAAACCCAAGCCACTCTTGCTCTAAAGCGTGAACAATTTACAACCTATCACGACAAACATCTTCTAACTACAGATTACAATGACGAAATCATCAATGAATCCCTCATCAATGGTCAAATAAGCGGAACAGAAGAACAAAAAAACTACTTAATCCATCTGCTAAACATCATCTGCGAATATTCAGAAATAGGACGTTACATTATTCATCAGAGCTTAAAATTAGGAACCCAATATATCGTCGTTCCGCAAAACAACATTCAACAAACACTAAGCACTTACATAAATGGCACCATAACACTGCCGGATCTATCATCATCAATTCATAAATCAAATCTGCTTATAACCCGAATAATTTATGAATCAAAGCATGCTCTGCAAGCATATCAAAATACCAATGACAACACATCGGGTCTCACCAATATTTTATTACAAAAATGCTTAACAGAAAGTGATGCCCTTGCGTGTACATGTGCCGTTAGCCATGACATAAAGAACATCTATCCGGAAGTATACAACACACTACTAAGCAAAGCGCCATACATGCAGCGTGCATACAGCCATACCCTAAGCAAAACTAACGATATCTTAAAAGCATTAAATTCAGCAGCTCTTGCATGGGATAAAGATTTCGGAGAATATTGCAAAAGAACCTTCAGTAGCAAACCTTTTACACAAAATAATCCAGATACACCTCTGGCAACAGATATTTTAACACCGGAAAGCATTGTCCAAACCTATCATCTATCCATCTTTGAAACACCTTATTTAGATTTAAGCAAAGCTGTTCAACAAGCCTTAACCGTAACTGATGACATATACACTCGTATGAACATCCTCAATAAAATTCCAACATCAATAACAGGTCATAACGAGATGCCCTATTTAAATAGGCAAATACAGCACATAACCAACAAAAAAGATAAATACGGTTTGAAAATAAGCGAATCTAAAATCATCTCAGGCAACAAACATTTTACTACTGTTCACAAAAAAGTAAAACCACATCCATACCCTAACCTTCCAATCAGACCATCTTCTTTTGCAGAAAAATTAAACAATATCACTTCACTCGCACCTCACCTTGAAGAAATACAAGAATATATTCTACACAAAGAAATTATCTTTACAGAAACCTGTGGTTTGACATCAAAACAAATACCTATTGCAGCCCTCTACAATATAAACAACAACAGCATCATCATCAATAAAAGCTTTACCGTAGACGAACAAATTTTAGCAGTCGCTGAAATCATATTATCCCAAGAAGCCACTTTATTACCGCCGGAATTTAAGATAAAATCACAACTAATCTATACCAATTTAAGCCTAGCGGAGCAAATAACCAAGCTATTTGAAATCGGAAAAGAACTACAAAATTTGCACCCATTAATTTCAAAAAAACTAAAGCATGATTATCCAAACGTAGAAACAAATACGCCGGAAAAAATTTTCATTTCAGCATTAAGAAATCCCCTTATCCGCAAAAAAGCACTTAACTATTTAGAAACAGAATTACCACAAAATCATCCGGAAGAAGTAACTCAAGTTTTAACAATTGCGCCTACCGAAATTGTAAAATTATTTGCCGAAAACTTGCCCTTAACCGAGCACATTGAATACATAGCGCAAATAAGTGCAACCATAACAAAAGAAGATTTAAAATATCTCCGCAACATCGCCGCCTACTGGCAAGATAGCAGCATAAGCAAAATATCTATAACAGACACTTACGAAGAATTATAGAGCCGCCTTAATAAGCTCTTTAGCATACTGAGATTGTGGCTGAGCAAATACCCCCTCAACACTTCCCTGTTCAACTATTTTGCCGGATTTCATTACCAATACATCATGAGCAATAGATTTAACTGCCCGCATGTCATGAGAAATAAACAAATAAGCGATTCCTGTAGTTTCCTGAATTTTTTTAAGCAGTGCTAAAATCTCCGCTTGAACAGTTACATCAAGAGCCGACGTGGGTTCATCTAAAATCATAATTTTCGGTTCAATTACCAACGAACGAGCAATCGCAATACGCTGTCGTTGTCCTCCCGAAAACTCATGCGGATACTTATCTAAAATATCATCATCGTTTAAACCAACATCTGCCAAAACTTTTTTAACTTTTTTCTCAATATCATGTTTCTTCAATTTAGGAAAATGCACTTTAATCCCTTCAGACACAATTTCACGAATAGTCATACGCGGATTAAGTGAATTATACGGATCTTGAAAAACAACCTGAATATTCTTACGAAAATCACGTTCATTTTTAATATGTACGGATTTGGCTGTTAAAATCACCCCATCATATTTAATAAGATTAGCCAAGCACATTCCCAAGGTCGTTTTACCCGAACCGGACTCACCAACAACACCCAGTGTTTTTCCTTCATAAAGTGCCAAAGACACATCATCTAAAGCCTTAATACTTTTAATTGTTTTTCCCAACAAGTTCTTTTTAATTGGAAATTCCACAGATAAATCCCGTGCTTCCATCAACTTTCTTGAAATAAACTCACGTCTAAAAGAAGAATGATTAAATGCTGCTAACAAACTTTTTGTATACGGATGTATCGGTGCATTAAAAATATTTCCGACACTTCCCTGCTCAACAATAACCCCTTGTCTCATTACCAAAACTCTGTTAGCAATTTGACGCACCAAATTAAGGTCATGAGAAATAAAAATAACCGCCATCCCAAACTTTTGTTTAAGTTTAAAAATAAGCTCCAATATTTGTTTTTGCACAGTCACATCAAGAGCAGTAGTAGGTTCATCAGCAATCAAAAGTTTGGGATGATTAGCCACCGCCATAGCAATCATAACGCGTTGACGTTGTCCCCCTGACAGCTCGAACGGAAAAGCATTCATACGTTCATCTGCATTTTCAATTCCGACCAAACGTAACAAATACCGAGCTCTTGCCCAAGCTTTTCTATCAGAAACATTTTTATGAACTTTAATAATTTCCGCCACTTGTTGTCCAACTTTCAAGAGAGGATTAAGCGAGCTCATTGGTTCTTGAAAAATCATACTGATTTGATTACCGCGAATATCCTGCCATTCTTGTTCAGAAAGTGCCGTTAACTCACGATTTTCAAACAAAATAGAATTGGTACTTTTATACAAAACTTTACGAGGATTTATAAGACCTAAAATAGACAATGCAGTAACGGATTTACCGGAGCCAGACTCACCGACAATCGCCACAATTTCCCCTTCATCAACAAAAAAAGAGCTATTATAAACAGCAGAAAATAGAGCTCCATTTTCATCAATAAAGCGAACATTCAGACTTTTCACATTTAAAATCGGCTCACTCATAGTTTCCTCTTATCCAATGCGTCACGAACCCCTTCACCGACAAAAATAAGAGCCGTCAACAATAACGATAAAACAAAAAAGATACTCAAGCCAATCCACGGAGCTTGTAAATTATCTTTTCCCTGACGCACCAAATCTCCCAAAGAGGGATATTCATGCCCCAATCCTAAACCTAAAAAATCCAAAGCTGTTAAAGCCACAATAGCACCGGCCAAAATAAAAGGAACAAAAGTAATCGTAGCCACCAAAGCATTAGGTAAGATATGCCGCCAAATAATTCGGAAATTACTAACGCCAATAGCTTTTGCCGCCTTAACATATTCAAAATTGCGAGCTCTTAAAAATTCTGCCCGAACCATACCAGTAAGTTCCGTCCACGAGAAAAGCAATAAAATAAACAACAGCGTCCAAAACGTCGGCACAAAAACACTTGCCACAATAATAAGGATAAACATCTGCGGCATAGATTCCCAAATTTCAATAATTCTCTGCATTACAATATCTATTTTACCGCCAAAATACCCTTGTATAGCACCGATAAAAATTCCCAAAACCGAAGAAAGCAAAGTCAATAAACAAGCAAATGCAAACGACAAACGAATACCATACAAAAGACGCGCCACAATATCGCGTCCTTCTTCGTCTGTCCCTAACCAATGTCTGGACGAAGGTGCCGCCGGAAAAGGCTCATTAAGTTCATAATCAACTGTATTATAAGAAAATTCGATAATCGGCATAATCATAAAACCGTCCGTCTCTATATTCTTGCGAATAAATTCGTCTTTATAGTTAGCCTCTGTCGGAAAATCCCCTCCAAATCTGGCATCAGTATAAACTTTAAAAATCGGAAAAAAATATTCGTTGTCATACTTCAATACAATAGGCTTATCATTTGCAATAAATTCAGCAAATATCGACAACAAGAAAATCATCATCAGAATAAAAAGAGATGCTTTTCCCCGTTTATTTTTGATATATTTACCAAACAGCATTGTTAGATTTGCCCCAATAAAATAAAACCTACCATTTTTGTACAATGATAGGCTAATTTTTTCAATCATTAAGTATCTTTATTCGCAAGATTTACAGTTATGGCAAAAGTTGTAAAATATCATCTGCTGTATCTGATTTTTCTGATTGTACCACAGGCACATCCACTGTCTCTGTCGGTTGAGTTACAGGTTCGACTACAGCCGGAGCAGCAACTGGCTCTGTCGGCTGAGTTACAGGTTCTGTCACTGCTGGAGTAGCAACCGGCTCTGTCGATTGAACTACAGGTTTGGCTACTACCGGAGCAGCAACCGGCTCTGTCGGTTGAGCGACAGGTTCTGTTACAGCCGGAGTATCAACCGGCTCTGTCGGTTGAGCGACAGGTTCGGCTACTGCCGGAGCAGCAACCGGCTCTGTCGGTTGAGCGACAGGTTCTGCTACTGCCGGAGCAGCAACCGGCTCTGTCGGCTGAGTTACAGGTTCTGCTACTGCCGGAGCAGCAACCGGCTCTGTCGGCTGAGTTACAGGTTCTGCTACTGCCGGAGCAGCAACCGGCTCTGTCGGTTGAGCGACAGGTTCTGTTACAGCCGCCTCTTCAGCAGGAACTATCATTATCGCACCATCACGAGCATTTTTCTCAAACTGACGAGACAGTGATCGGATTTCCCCCTTTTCATCCATTTCCAAAATCAAATCATCAGTCGGCACAAAAATGTTGCTATTATGAATTCTGCTAGATTTATTTTTAGGAGAAACATCAGCTTCTTCATGCTGAACATTTTCTGTTTGTTCCAATTTACGCAAACGCTCCTGTTGTTTTTTTATCCGATCCTGATAAGATTTACTATTGAGCTTATACTCCTCATACCAATCACGATAATTAGCCGCAATATTAGAAATTTTACTTCCGCGAATAATAGAATTATTGATAAGATTTTGTTTTAAGCTAAGAGCTTCATCTGTCTTAAGTTTCATATTATCAATTGAATAACAATAATCCTGATAACGAATAAGCGTCTTAGTAAAATCGCTCGCCAAACAAATATTAGCATTGATTAAGAACTTAGGTCTTTTACCTTTACGTATAGCCAAATTAACCAACTGATCTTTTACAAAATTGCCATATCTTCCCACCATCATACCAGCCAAATCGCGAATAGTACTGACCCCTTGAACAATGACATCTGTTTTTGCATTTTTATAATTGGCATTAACCACATCCATATACTCTTGTAATTTACCGATAAGACATTTAGCTTGATCAGCATAAGCCTTACGTTTCTCATCAATACCGCCATTTTGAATAGAATTATCTTTCAGCGCCACCCATTCTTTTCTCGGTTTAACATTACAAAACTCATCATAGATATAAATATCAGAAGGCAAATCAACATAAATCATATAAATTTGTCCACCTTTATCCTGAGCAAAGTCATCTGCTACAAGATCAACAAGTTCAGGAGCCCCCTCCAAAGACACTCTTCTATTTTCAGCAGAAACTTTAATACCTTTTAAAGGAGACATATTGGCAAACATTTTCGCCACTGATTTTAAATTATTATCTTTAATGCTAAGCAACCATTCTGCAATCAACGTATAAACATTTTGTTCAATCGTTTTAGCACTATCATAAAAAGTCACTGTTTTGTAATTTTTAATAACACATCTATCAGTATCCATTGAACCGGATTTAATACACGTATTAAATCCTGGCATAGCGTAAGTACTGATTGCATAACCATTTTCTTTCAAATAGTCATACAAACGATTCTCCTCAAGACTAAAATAATCCAATCCGCCATGAATAAAATCCCAATTATTGATAAACTCGGAATAAGCACGATTACCACTGGCCGAACTTGTATAATCAATTTGATTAAAAATATCAATCATATTACTGACAGTATCATCTTTTTTAACAAAAGCGTTCGGATAGATTTCAAAATTATTAACCGCATAGAAACCAACCATCAAATCCCGAAGTTCTCTAAAATTATGATCGCGAACATTACTCAACAACTGATAAGACGGAAACTTAGGCAACATAAAATATACCAAATTACCTTTTCGTTCCGTAGGATTTTTATTTCCCAAAGATTTAATTTCGCTATATTCCGATTTTGCCATAGGCAAGAATTCATTTTTCTGAACACCGATAATCCCGGCAAACAGCAATACAGAAGTCACAAAAAGCATCGCATAAGTAGAGCGAAAAGCAAAAAAGATGACTACCCCGATAAGCAAACCCAATAACCACGAAGACGGTATAATACAAATAAAAGTAAGCCAACTGGCCTTTGTCTCCAACCACTTCTCAATAAATGTATCGACATTAAAAAGCGCAAATTGATTAAAGAAAATAACCACAATCAACATTGTAAAAAATGCGCAAACAAAATTTTGAATATTTTTAGAGAAAGATAAAAAGAGTATCAACACAAAGAAAAAGGCAAACAAGCCGGCAAAAATCAGAAGCACCGCCTGATTAAACACACCATTTTCAATCAACTTTGCATTGATGGAATAAATAAACATAATCAAATCAATCGCAAACAACAAAAAGAGATAAAAGGCGCGCAAAAATTTATCATAAAAACGGTTAGCATCACCAGACCAACTTGCAAACCGACTTGACCTACTATTTTTTCTCAATACCAAGGGTTGATTAACACCTTCAGTCATTGTTCCCTCTAAAAAAAATTACACTTTTAAGTAAAATAACACTCCATTACTAAATAAAAGCTTAATTAAAAACAAAAAGAACATTTTTTTCAAAAATAAAAAGGTAGCTAACGATAAAACTTGAATTTAAAAAAAAGAATCCCTATACTAAAAGAAGTTTGTCAGGCAACTGCAAACTATGATACGAAAAGCCGTATGAAATAGATATATTGGACCCGGGGGCGGTACCCGGCACCTCCACCAAAACATTTAAGGGGGTGAAACAGGTTAGACAGTGTATAGTAAAGATATAGAGCTGTATTCGGTGAGATACCACCGTTATCGGTTCAAAACAAATAAACGCAAATGATAATTTTGCACCGGTTGCTGTAGCTGCATAAGGCAAAGCAACAAATTAAATTCTTTTAACTATGGTTAGTCGAAAGTGGGGTTTGAGCCACCTAGCAACAGAACGGCTCATTTTGTATAAATGGATAAGAAAAGAAAGCCTTAAGAATGACAGAATTTGTAGATGAAATAAACTATGACAAGTTGATAGAAAAATCTTTAAAACAAGTAGTGATTGAAGCTTTAAAGATTGCTGAATTTCAAGGTTTACCTGGGGAGAATCATTTTTACATCACTTTCAAAACTTCTTATCCCGGAGCCATAGTTCCCAATAATCTAAGAATACAATATCCTGATAGTATGACGATTGTTTTACAACATCAATACTCCAATCTAAGCGTTGACGATACAAGTTTCTCTGTTTCATTAAGTTTCGGCGGTCAATTAGAAACACTGGTAATACCGTTCGATTCGATTACATACTTTGCAGACCCTTACGCTAAATTTGGATTAAGTTTTTCTTTTTACGAAAACGGCGATGTCCATTCATTAGAAGACTTAGAACCGGAAAAGAAAGTTTCAGGAGAAAGTGCACAGATTATTTCTTTTGATAGTTTCAGAAAGAAAAAATAATGCGAAAATATTCTGTGGAAATTGCCCACCGACACGCAACGAGTATTTCGTTGGAAGAAGAGTTTTACAAAGAACTCTGCAAATTAGCCGCAGAACAAAATCTATCTATCAAACAACTAATAACTGAAATAGACGAAACTCGAACTAACCCAAATTTATCTTCAGCTCTAAGACTATATGTATTAAAAAAACTCTTAGAAAAAATTACCAAACAATCTGACTAAAACAATTTCAAATCTTCAAAATCTTCATCAGAAAAAATATCATCTACGGGTTGTGACTGAGACGCTTTTTCTGCTTCATTTTCTTTAGCCTCATTATCTACTGACGGTGTATTAGGAAGCAACATCGGCACATCATTTCCCTCTGTAACAACAGCTGGTTGTGATCGAACTTGTTGTTGAGTTTGTATTTGAGGAGAAAGTTTTTCACCTTGATTAGTATTCAAACTTTTCCCCCCCTCTCTCTTTTCTGTATCTTTAACCAGTACGTCACCAGACAAAACCACTTTATCCTCTTGCAACAATAAAGTCGGTACAGTTGCATCATCAGAACTGTTCTCCACCGCTTGTTCTACCTTTGCTGAAACATCTTCAACTTTATTCGGCAACAACGAAGGAATAACTTTCTCCGTAGATGGAGACTGTGGTATTACACCACTTTCATCACGAGAAGGTGTAAACACTTCCATTTTTTCAGATTTTGACGGAATATTCTCTTTTTGAGACAAAGTCTTTGGCTGTTCTAAAACATCCAAATCATTTTTCCCCACAACGCCTGGAGCAGAAACACTCACATTATTTTCTTGCACTTCAGAAGTAGACACAGACTGAGGTTGCTTTTGCTCATTATCTGCTGCAATACCTAACACCCCTGCTAAACCGCCACCAGATAAAGTTTCAACATCCAATGTCAAGGTATCTGATTTTTGTTCCTCTGTATCATTTGCAGGATTCTGCAAATTTTCACTGCTATTCTTCGCATTGTTCACATCATTTGCAGAACCTTTTCTCTTAAATCCACTCTTACGTTTTTTCAAATCCTGTTTAACTTCTTCAACCTTTTTATCTCTGCTGATATTTTCATTATAGTTTTCACTTTTTGGACGAGCAGCTTCTTCCTTATCCTCTTCCATTTTCTGTTTCGTTTTAACAACTTCATCAACAATTGCCTGAGGAATAAAATCAGTTTTACCGCTTTCTACCGCATTAGTAACAACTTCAAATTTAATATCTTGATACTTTTTCTGATACCAAGAAATAACTTCCTCTGGTTTAACTCCCTGACTAAGTGGATAATAAGCAACTCCCCCCGCTGCCAAACACAACAAAAACAATATCCAAAAGGGATGTCTCAAAATAAACAATATCATAAATATCGGAAAAGTGACAATACTAAGCACTATATACAAAAATTTAAAAATACCACTTCTTTGTTTACCTTCAGACATATTTCCTCCTGAAATAAATAGTCAGTATCATCTATCTTTTGAAACATTATAGCAATTTTTTATTTAAAACAAGCTTAATAGCACAACAAATATACATAAAGCCAACCTATTTTTTAGCTTGAAATCGCCACTGCCCGGTTAATGCGTCATAAACACAGTGCCGTTTATCAAACTCTGGTTTTAACTTATACACAGACGTAAAACGTGTTGGTTCATAAAAAGTGTTAATAATATCCTTATCAACATAATGAACGATTTCCATTTTTCCGCTCTCATCAGAAAATTTATTAAAATAGCTTTTGCCATAAACAAATTTAGGTTTAAGACGCACAATAAGCTCATTAATCTTAGGTTTAGGAGCTATTCCAGTCTGTTCACCGATAACATCTAACTGCCCAATAAGTTGCCAATAATAAGCTGGATCTTTACCAAAAAGATTATACATCATGCCATCGCCATTAAAAACATAGTCACAAGGAGTAATACTTCTGGTAATATAGTCAGGCAGATATTTACGCTCTGATTGAGCTTTAACAACTTCCATCTGAAAGACAAAAGCTTTATAAAAAACAAAATACAACCCAACAATAGCACACCATAACCACAAAGTATTTTTAAAAGTCAACCGAGCCAACAAAGGTACCCCGCAAAGAGCAGCAAAATAAACCAACAACCAATAATAATAAGAATAAGGTGAAAAATAGAATTTACGTTGAACGAGTTCAGTCACAAACAAAACAGCCACAAGTAACCAATATTTATTTTTAGAAAAACACGCCGCCAACATTCCGGCAACACCAATCCAAACAAGCACCGCCATAAAAGGAGGCAACTCTACAATTTTATTCATATCAAATCCGTTAACCAAATTCAGATTAAACGTAAAATTAGAAGCGTAGTACAATCCAAACATATCATAGTAGTATAAATATGCCACAAACAATCCGGATCCAATAATCGGTAAGATCAAAGCTTTAAGCAAATCAGTTGTTTTAATATCTTTAACATACCAAAAATAGAGCCCAGAACATCCCAAAACAAACAACGGAAAAACGGCTTTTTGAGCAAACATAAAAGCCAGAAAGAACCAAACAAACGCAACAATCAAAGAGGAGGAACGATGCTCTTTCAAATATGAAAAATAATAATAAATTCCTCCCATCAAAGCAAAAATCATATAGTTATCAGGGCGAAAATCAACTGCATACAATTTATAACTCGGAGCTAAAATCGCCGCTGCCATAACTAAAGCCCAGCGTTTATCACACAAAAACTCACTTCCGATTTTATAAACATATACCGCAGATTTCAAACATACCAATAGCGAAATCAAACAAACCACTTCAGTAACTGTAGCGTTATATGCAAACAAATTAACCAGAGGCGCAAACAAATACCACATAAGCGGGTTGTGATGCTGGAAAAAATCGCGATACGGAACCTGTCCTTGAGCAATTAAGAAACTGGAATGAATATGCTCAATATTATCCCCGTTTTGCGTCGGCACGTGCGCCGTCATAAAAGCATACAAAACAGAAACGGCAATAAGATTTAAGCCCAATGCGACCAAAGTCAATCTCACCCAAAGTTTTGTCATCAAATTTTTCCAATCTAATTTCAGCAATGCCCGCATATTACCATCCCATTTATCTCTATTTAATATACGCAATATCAGGCAGAAGAGTCACTTCCGCCCGATATTAATTATCTTACAAAATACTTACTAATACGTTTATAAAGAGCGCCATTTTTTAACCACGTTGATATTTCGATAATATGCCTCACTATTTTGCATATCTTCTACATCAACCGGAAGTTTTGTACGCCAGTTTGGATATTTATCAATATCCGTTCCCGGAAGGTTTTGAATACGCATTGATTGAAAAACATCTTCCGGCTGCAACATAAAGACCACACTATTTGATTTAGCCATATATCCGTGAACAGCCTCTTCAATTCCTTCAGGATACCCTTCGCCAAAAAGATAATCCCCTTGTCTTCTTTTATCTTCCGGCCAAACACCCTCATTATCCAAAGCATTAAGCAAAAGCCAACGTTCATGTTCACGACATTTATAAGCCGCATCCGCCTCATCAGGAGTAAACATCTTCAAATCTTTCATCAGACCGATTTCCGTTCCAAACCACCAAGCCTTAAGAGGCGGCATATCATGCGTTCCGACAGAAGCAAAATAAAGATGTTCATACTCACTAGGAGTTTTAAATGAAAAACCATCCTGTCTACGTTCATTCCACAAAACACCTAAAGAATAAATATTTCGCTCCGTCAACATTTCCTTAAAACCATCAGCAACATTACCAATGCATTCCCCTACCACAATACATTTGTTCAAATAGCTCTCTAAAGCCAAAATATTAAACATATCTTGAACATTATAAGCCAAATAAGTACCATCTTCGCCTTTATCAGGAATTAAATAAAGGCGAGACAATCCCATTACATGATCAACCCTAAGAGCACCGGCATAACGCATATTTGCTCTTAAAATACGAATAAACGGCTTATAGCAACGTTCTTTAAGTTCAAACGGATTAAACGCCCCCAAACCCCATTTTTGACCAGTAGGAAAACAACTATCCGGAGGAGCTCCGGCTCCACTTTCTTGCACATAGAGATATCTATCGCTCCAAACTTCCGCGCTATCTTTAGAAACCCCTACCGGCAAATCTCGATATAAACCGATAGCCAAATTTCTCTCTTTAATTTTCTGTTCAACCAAGCGCAACTGTCTGTCCGCCTCAAATTGCAAGAATTTAAAGAAATCAATTTCCGCCGCATGTTTATGAGCAAATTTTTCAACATCGCTTCCCAAAGATGAAGAAAGCAACTCATTTATTTTCTTAGCAGTTCTTTCATCCGCCAAACATCTGGCATGACACAAAGCCTGAAAAACAGCCAAACGGCTCAATTCACCACTATCTGCTTTTTTAAATTTTTGAAACTCTTTTGCATAGTCTGAAGCCGAATTTTGTTTAACTCGTTCAAAGATATTCTGCAACGCTTTAATTTTAGCATTATAAACAGTTGTATAATCAATCGTTTCTTTTTCGCGAGCAGCATTAACTGCCGCTTCATCTTTATCAGAAGTCTCATAAAAAGGTACTTTTTCAACATCTATGTAAATCGGATTTAAGAACAAACGACTGATTGACGCATACGGACTGGCAGCTTCAGGATAATCATGCAACAACACACTAAGAGGATTTAAGCCAATAACATCGCCCCCACTGTCTGCCAATAAATCAATCATATTTTCCAAATCAGAAAAATCGCCGACACCCCAATTTCTTTTACTTTTGAGCGAATAAAGTTGTACGGCAAAACCGAACAATTTATTTTTACCTTTTGTATCCATAGCAAAGCATTTCTGAGGTGCAACAGCCAACAAAGTTTTATATTCAGCTTTAGATGTTTTAACTTTTATATCATAGTAACCAAAATCAAGACTATCACAAACACGTAGTTGCTCTTTAACATAAAGAACGCGCCCTTCCTGACGTGTTTCCGTCTGGTTTACGGCAACATTAAGCACACGAAAATCATCTTGTCCTTCAGGTGCCACATAAACCTCAATTCCTCCCTCAACTTCTTTCTGGGGCAACACAATATCCATAATTGGATTATCATTTGTAACCACATAAATAGCATCCATTGCTCTTTGCCAACGTTTTTTCTCCAAACGTTCCAAAGAGCGTTGTATTTCCGCATCATTTTTAGCACCATACCCTAAACTCTCAATAAAAAAGCGTAACAAATCGTCACTGGCAACACTAGTTTTAATCACACCGCCGCCATAAGTAAAGCTAGTACTAATACCCAACTTTTCCGCTAATTGATGCAAAAGATCACTCATCATAAACTCCCTAGACTACGTCACAAACTATTTCTTAATCTCAAAACAAAGAACAGACCAAGCCGGCACCCAAATTTCCGCACCGCAAGCCAAATTATCCGCTTCAAATTTAGAAGAACTGTCCAATAGCAAATTCCACTTAAAAGACTTTTTAATATTAGGTAACTTCCACTTTAAGTGACTAGCCTGAGCATTAAGGATAACCATAAACAATTTTTCACGAGCACTAACAATATAAGACAAAGATTTACGTGTTGGCTGATACCAATCTGCACTTGTAAACTCAGTACCTTTTTCAGTATACCACGCTAAATCTTTAATTCCTAATTTAGCGTCAACCACTTGTCCAGTAAAAAAGTTACGACGATTAAAGATACCCATTTTTCGACGAAGTCTAATAAGATTTTTCACAAACCGAACATTTGCAATAGCTTCATTTCCAATAGCATCCCAAACCATGTAGGAAATAATATTATCTTGACAATAGGCATTATTATTACCAAATTGAGTATTAAAGAATTCATCACCAGCACGAATAATCGGCGTACCGAAAGAAAGCAACAAAGTACTCATCATTGCCCGCTGACGAAGTTTACGATTTTCGAGAATTTCTTTATTATCTGTTTCTCCTTCAAATCCGGAATTATAACTCCAGTTTGCATCACTCCCATCACGATTATCTTCGCCATTTGCATAGTTATGTTTATGATTATAAGAAACTAAATCAGCCAATGTCATACCATCATGAACAGTCAGATAGTTAACTGAACTCCAAATAGTTCTTTTGCTCGGCCCAAAAATATCACTTGAGCCGGAAATACGACTGGCTAATTCTCCGACTTGCCTTTCATCACCTCGCCAAAAGCGTCTGGTCACATCACGATATCTATCGTTCCACTCCATTTGTCCTGGAGGAAAAGCCCCCAACTGATAACCTCCGATTCCCACGTCCCAAGGTTCCGCTGTCATTTTAACAAGTTGCAGAACTTCATCTTGTCGCAATGACATCAAAAAACCGCTACTTTGACTAAACTCTTGTTTGACACGAGCAAGAGATGAAGCCAAATCCAAACGGAAACCATCAACATGCATTTCCTCAACCATATAACGCATTGAATCCATAACCAAAGTCAACACATACGGATTCTGTAAATTAAATGAAGCACCGCAACCAGTACTATCATAGTAATAGCGTTTATTTGTACCATCAAGAGTATAGTAGCTTTCATTATCTATACCCCGATAGCAGAGTGTTGGTCCCATATGGTTACCCTCAAGTGTATGGTTATAAACCATATCCAAAATAACTTCTAAACCGCTTTCATGAAAACGCTTAACCATGCGTTTAAAATTATTGATATCGGCATTAACCATATAACTTGGCTCTAGAGCAAAGAAATTAAGTGTTTCATATCCCCAAAAATTATCTTTCATACCGGTATTTCGTTCAGCCATAAAAGCATTAACCGGCATAAGTTCAACCGAAGTAACTCCAAGCCATTTCAAATATCCACAAACACTTCTGCTGGCAAGTCCGGAAAATGTACCTCTTTTAGCATCTTGTACTTTAGGATGTAATTTAGTATAGCCTTTGACATGCAGTTCATAAAAAACTGTCTTTGCCGCATCAACTTGAGGAGGAACGTCTCCGCTCCAATCAAAATCAGAACTATCCACAACCACGGACTTTGGTACATACGGAGCACTATCTAAAGTTGAAAAAGACAAATCTTTTTCAATACTATCTGTATCATACCCAAAAATCGCTTTATGCCAAATAAGCCGCCCAATAATTTTTTTTGCATACGGATCCAACAACAGCTTATTAGGATTAAAGCGCTTACCCTTAGTCGGCTCGTATGGTCCATAAACACGATAACCATACACTTGTCCAGGGGTAACACCCTCAAGGTAAATATGCCAGATATTATTTTCGTGAACAGGAAGTTCATATCGTGCAATTTCCTTAACACCGCTTTTATCAAACAAGCATAATTCCACTTTAGTAGCTCCCGCAGAGAACAAGGCAAAATTAACACCCCATTCATCAGCAGTAGCGCCCAACGGATAAGCACGACCTTCCCATACTCTAATATCTGGCATATACCCTCACTACAAAATAAGAACTAGAATTAATATCTGATATGTTTCAAAACAATGGTAGACAACGGAGGCAAAGTCAACTCAATAGAATGAGGACGACCGTGCATACCTTCATTGGAAGCATACAGCTCTCCTTCATTTTTAACACCGCTTCCCCAATAGTTTTTATCATCACTATTAAAGATTTCCTGATAAGCACCGCTATCCGGCACACCAAGTTTGAATCCATGACGCACCACCGGAGTAAAGTTAGAAATGACAATCATATAATTATTATAATCATGTCCGCGCCGAATATAAGAAATAACGCTGTCATTTGCATTAGCATGATCAATCCATTCAAATCCTTTGCTATCAAAATCTTCTTCATAAAAAGCGGAGTTACCTTTATACATCAAGTTCAAGTCACGTACACAATTCTGCATTCCCTTATACATTGGATACTGCAACAAATGCCATCTTAAACTTTCAGCAGAATTCCACTCCCAATCTTGTCCGAACTCACACCCCATAAAGAGTAATTTTTTACCAGGGTGTGTCCACATAAAGCCGTAATAAGCACGAAGGTTAGCAAATTTTTGCCATTCATCGCCCGGCATTTTTCCAAGCATAGAACCTTTACCATGAACAACTTCATCGTGAGAAATTGGCAAAATAAAGTTTTCATTAAAGGCATACAACAAGCCGAAGGTCAATTTACCATGTTCATATTTACGATAAACAGGATCTTTGCTAATATAATGGAGAGTATCATTCATCCAGCCCATATTCCATTTATAACCAAAACCCAGTCCCCCCATAGAAGTCGGGCGAGAAACCATCGGCCAAGCCGTAGATTCTTCTGCACAAGTCATAACCCCGGGACAAGTTCCGTAGCACAATTCATTCATTTTACGAATAAACGCGATTGCCTCAAGATTTTCATTACCGCCATAAATATTCGGAATCCACTCACCCGGTTTACGAGAATAATCCAAATACAACATAGAAGCAACAGCGTCAACACGAAGACCATCGATATGATATTCCTTTAACCAATAAAGAGCGCTGGAGCAAAGAACATTACCAACTTCGGTACGACCATAGTTATAGATTTTAGTACCCCAATCTTTATGTTCGCCTTTACGCGGATCAGCGTGTTCATAAAGGTGTGTTCCGTCGAATTCAACCAACCCATGACCATCTTTCGGGAAGTGAGCCGGAACCCAGTCCATAATAACACCGATATTAGCTTGGTGAAATTTATCAATCATATATCTGAAATCATCAGGGTTACCAAAACGAGAAGTCGGCGCAAACAAACCTGTAACTTGGTATCCCCAAGAAGCATCCAACGGATGTTCGCAAACCGGCAAAAATTCAACATGCGTAAAGCCCATATTCATAACATAAGGAACAAGGCTGTCAGCCAGTTCGCGATAAGTTAAAAATTCGGAACCGTTTTCGCCTTTTCTGCGCCAAGAACCGAGATGTACTTCATAAATAGAAGTTGGTCTATCAAAACTATTATAAGAAGCACGATAATTCATCCAATTATCATCATTCCATTTATAATGATTAAGGTCATAAACGATAGAAGCCGTATTTGGTCTGACTTCGGAATAGAAAGCCATCGGATCGCTTTTGGTTAAGATATAACCTTCGTGTGTTTTAATTTCGTACTTATAGTATTCACCCTCAGAAATATTTGGAATAAAGATATCCCACACACCACAGTTATAATGTTTACGCATAACATTAACACGACCGTCCCAATTATTAAATGCACCGACAACGGAAACGCGTTTTGCATTAGGAGCCCAAACAGAAAAACCAACACCTTTAACACCATTGATTTCCATAATATGCGCACCGAGTTTTTTATACAAATCAAGATGATTTCCTTCAGCAAAAAGATACTCATCAATATCGCCTAAAATTGAAGGAAAAGAATAGATATCATACTCTTCATAAGTTTCATTTTTATCATTAGTAATTCTGAATTTATAAGAGAAGTTATCAGCATTCATCGCTCCGAGATTGATTTGATAAAATCCTCTCGCATCAAGCAACGTCATCAACCCCAAAGAATTACCTTGAGCATCTAACAATTCAATAGATTTCGTTTTAGGTTTATAAGCACGAATAAAGACTTCTTTACTACCTTTATCGCGATGAATGCCCAACACCGCCATCACATTTTCATAATCGCCGTTAATAATGCAGTCCATTTCATTTTTCGACAATAAATTTTTCATTTCTCCCTCACTACAGGAACTCAAAACCGCAAAGTCATGCGGCGTATTATTACTCTCTGATTTTACAGTTTGATTTTTAACTGTGTTGGCCATAACTATAACTCCAAAATATAAACAAAAAATAGGTTACAAAATATGTATAAAAACAAATCAAAAAAATTGCAAGAATTTTATTATTTTTTTCACCACGATACAACTTTTTTCCTTTTAAAAACAAACCACTTGAGCTTTAAAAAAGAAAGATAAATTTGATAAAAAAAACAAAGTTTAATTCCCATATTTTTTTTTCAAATATAAACGCAAAAATCCCCTCCCTAAAAAAACGAATTTTCAATAATTTTTTTGATATATTTTTCAGCAATACCAAAACCTAATTCTTATTATTTGTTATTTCGACTTTTTTTTGCACAAGAAACAAAAAAAATTTTTTTTATTTTTTTTATCATTTTTTTCTACGATTTATGCGCAAAGAAAAAACGATTTTCGCCCCATCTAAATCAACAGAAAAAAACATACAAAAACAAGATGTTAGCAGAGCGCTTACAGTATAAAAAACATCTCAAACATCCCCCTTAAAATAAGCTAAAAATTTTTTTTATTTAACCCTCTTTTTTTAATGATTTTTTAATCTATTTATGTATATACAATGACTAACAAGCAAAACGAAGAAAATTCGTATTTACAAAATAAAAATTATATTTATACTTAACCTTGTTTTATAACAAATTATTTGGAGAATTGAAATGACATTCAATGAAAATTTAATTAGAGAAGCTGCTTACTACAATTGGCAGAATGCTGGTTGCCCATTCGGTCAGGATGAAAAATTCTGGAATATGGCAATTGAACAAATCTATGGTTCAAAAGCTACAAAGTCTTGCTGCAGCACATCTTCTTCTTCTAAGAAGACAGCTTCTTCTAGCAAAAAGACATCTTCTTCTAAATCAAAATCTAAGAAGTAAGATTTTTTGATATAGCTAATAAAAAAACCACCTGTAATTAGGGTGGTTTTTTTATATCAAAATACAACGAAAAATCTCTTTATTTACCATATATTAAGCTATAAAAATTTAAACTACAAATAACCGAAAACCATTCAGGAAAAGCGATAAAATAATGAAACAAATAAACCCGTTAAAAAGACTAGATATAGCCTGCTTTCTGCGCTCACAATTATATTTAGCGCCTGTACTTTTATTCTTTTACCAGCAAAACGGTTTAAGCATTGCTGACTTTGTATTGTTTCAAGGAATATTTCAATTAACCGGTATTATTTTTGAAATACCCTGCGGCTACATTGCAGATGTTATATCCAAGAAAAAAGTGCTTATTTTAGCCTTTTTATGTTTCTTTTTAAGAGCCGCATTATGGCTAAGTTTTTCAGGAATTTATATTGTCCTTTTAGGCGAACTTTTCAACGCTCTTTCCCGAGCATTTTTATCGGGTGTATATGATAGTTACATATACGATTATCTAAAAAACGAAAACAAAACCAAACGTATGTTAAAAGAATGTGGTCGCACAAATTTCGCCATGTCATCGGGAGCAATGTTTGCAGCTATATTCAGTGCGGTGCTATATGACAAATACGGCACGGTAATACTTTTAAGTTTAGAATTTTGCCTAACGTTAATCAGCATCATTTTACTGACCACATTACCCAACCCGCCGTCGGCACGTCCGCACGCACAAACAATAAGAGAAAAATTTAACGAAATAAAAGACACCACCATCGCCACGATAAAAAACAAAAACATCAATGTTTACATATTATATTCGGCCTTACTTTTCTCAACAACATCACTATTTTGCTGGTGTTTTCAACCCTTATTAAAAATATCGTCGGCACCAGTGATAATGTTCAGTTCCATATACGTTATCAATCATGCTTTAAGAGCTGCGTTTTCGTTTTACGTCAACAAGCTTAAAAAATTTTTTGGATTTAATCGTCTACTCGTTATCACAACATTTTTATGTTTATATTCATTTGCTTGTATGATACTAAGTTTTTACTTCAAACAACCCAACGTTGCTTTTATCTGTTTAATTTTTGTATGCATCGGGATAGGTTTTCAACTTGCCTTTGCAATAGCCAACATCAATCACATACATAACTTCGCCTTAGAAGAAACTCGAGCTACAATATCCTCAGTAAACAACATGCTCCAACAAAGCATCTCCGGTCTTTCATTAATTTGTTTCAAATTTGTAATTGCGCCGAACAGCGAAAGCAGTGGTTTAAGTTTCTCCTCAGCATTTTCCGTTTTCGGTATTTTTTATATGAGTTTATTTATCTTTTTACTATACGTCATATATCAACGCGCACGAGAAACAGCCAAATAACCGATAAATTGAATAAAAACATACTTTTACTTTAACTAAAAATAAAGTAATAGGAATTAAGATAAAGCCAAAATTATTGTTTAACCATAAAAGGAATATCCCATGTCTGCTTGGATTGTTTTTTTAATTATATCACTTATATGTTTCATTGCAGAAATATATACTCCCACCATGTTTTTTCTAAATTTTGCAGCAGCAGGAATTGTATGTACGCTACTTGCGCTATTCACTGATAATTACAACATTCTTGTTCCGATTTTTACAATACTATCAATTATCTTTATTTTATTTCTCCGTCCACTACTTAACATCAATCCCAACAAGGAAAAGAAACACAGTTTTGAATCACAATACATTGGACAAGTAGCTACGGCAATAACGGATATCAATGCCTTTTCAGGACGTTTGAAAATTTATGATGAAGATTGGGAAGCTCGCACAACAGAAGAAACAGCACCTGAAATAAAAAAGGGAACCAAAGTAAAAATAATTAGCCATAATGATTTAACAATGTTTGTTGAAAAAGCTGAAAAGAAAGGAAAAAAATAATGGAAACTTTATTAACCGTTCTTGTAATAACCGCAATAGCGATTGTAATAAAAGGCTGTATTATTGTCGAACAACAAGAGGTCATCATCATACAGAGATTAGGAAAATATAAAGAAACACTCAGTGCCGGGCTAAACTTTATTGTTCCATTCATAGATGCCCCTAAGAGCGTCTACAAAAAAGTAAGCACGACCTATCCAGATGGCAGAACCTATTCTTACATGCAAAAAAGCAATCGCTTAGATTTAAGAGAAACAGTATACGACTTTCCGCGCCAGAATGTAATCACCAAAGATAACGTTTCCATTTCAATCAATGCGGTTTTATATTTTCAAATCATCAATCCGGAAAAAGCCGTTTATGGAGTTGAAAATTTATCAGAAGCGATTGAAAAATTAACTCAAACAACTCTACGCCAACTTATTGGTAAAATGGAATTGCAAGAAACCCTCGTTTCGCGTGATAAAATAAATGAAGAATTAAGAGGTATTTTAGACACTGCATCAGATAAGTGGGGCGTAAAAGTAAATCGTATTGAATTACAAGACATCACTCCCCCGTCAGATATCCAAGCCGCAATGGATAAGCAAATGAAAGCGGAACGTGAAAAGCGTGCCATGATTTATGAAGCAGAGGGAGAAAAAGAATCATCCATACGTATTGCCGAAGGTCAGAAAGAAGCTGCTATCCGCAAAGCAGAAGGTGAAAAAGAAGCATCAATCTTAAAAGCCGAAGGTATAGCACAAGCCCGTATGGTTGAAGCCGAAGCCGAAAAAGAAGCCATCAAAAGAATAATTGAAGCCTTATCCTCCAAAGGACAAGCAGACAAATATTTAATTGCCATGAAGTATCTGGAAACAATGAAAGAAATGACTTCCGGTCAAGACAACAAGATTGTCTACATGCCTTATGAAGCAAGTGCAGTATTAAGTTCCGTAGATGGCATAAGAGAGATGCTTGCCACCAAAAAAGGAGCTTAGATAAAACAATACAAACAAAGGATCACCAATGTTTATTTTACTAACAATCGGTATTTTTATCTTAAAATTTCTGGCCCTTGGTGTTGTCGGCTTATTCTTTGCCGAAGATTTAGAGTTAACACGCTCCGTAGGTGGTGCGGTTTATTCTTCATACTTCACCATTGGTATCTGCACCTTTTTCGCGCTCTTCTTTTTTGTATTGGGCAAAAGGTTATTTTGGTTAATAATTGCCGGTGTATTAGGATTTCTGTACTTAGGTATGTACAATGGTGCCCCGGGCATTAAAGAAGTCCACCAAAGTAACGATCTAAAGAGTCGATATTTTAAGGATACGGACACATTCATCGCGCGTATGCATGATGTAGCCGCTATAATTCAGAAAGACAAACAGTAACCCAAAAATCCCCGCTCTAAACAGAACGGGGATTTTTCAAATAACCTATTTAGTATTTACCACCAAATTTTTCTTCATACGCATCACGCGCCTCTTCAATAAGTTTTTTAGCTTCATCTGGACCTAAAAATTTCTCTATAGTGACCTGTTTTTTCTCCAAAACTTTATAGTCTTCAAAAAATCGCTGCAACATTTTTAAAATATGTGGCGGAAGTTGTGCTATATCGGTAAATACATTATATTCAGGATCATCTTCATGAATAGCGATAATTTTATCATCAGCCTCACCGCAGTCAATCATTTTCATAACTCCAATAGGTCTGGCGCGCATAATTGAAAGAGGAACAATCGCCTCCTGTCCTAAAACTAAAATATCAAGAGGATCATTATCTTCGCAGTACGTCTGCGGAATAAAACCATAATTTGCCGGATAATGCACAGAAGAATAAAGAATACGATCAACTTTAACCAACCCACTCTCTTTATCCAGCTCATACTTAACTTGAGAACCTTTCGGAACCTCAATAATAGCTGGAATAATATCCGGAAACTGCGAGTAATGTTTAACCTGATGCCAAGGATGCATAACAAACCTCCTAAAAAATCTAAAAACAGAAAAGAAATAAGCTCCGCCACATTTTTTGTCAAGAGAAACTTTTTATGAAAAAGACATTGCCATATAAAGAAAGCTGTGTTAAACTAGCACTAATTAACTAAACAGAATTCGGGAGACTAAAAAATGAAAACTTATACCCTAGACCAATTAGTAAATTTGGATTCTGGCGGAATAGATATTGTACAAAAAAACAACGATACAGATGCGCAAAATTTTTTGGAAGAAAAAAAAGAAGAATTGTCCTTCTTAAGTCCCCGAGAATTTGAACAACTCAAAGAATATTTTACCGATACTATGGAGAAATATCGCTTAATATACGAAGCAATCGTATCTGGTTTTTCCACACCGAATAATCCTGGTTTTCCTGAATTTATTTACAATATAAATCTTAAAGACGGTAGCATAGAAACCGATAAAAATGGCCGTCCGATTAGTTACTCAACAGAAGTTTTAGCCCCTTGCTCAACTTCTATGCTTCATTACATAAACCATGAATGCAATGACGTTTTTGTGATATGTCCTCCGATTAAAAGCGAAACCAGAACTGCAGAAAAAATGATTTCAGAATGTCGCCGAGAATATAATACCGAAAGAGAACAAAACCTAAATAAATTTACAGCTGAATCAGATTTTAATCCCGAAGAAGAACCAGAATTACCATTTCCTGTAACAAATAATAAAACTTCACACACATCGTGTCAGACAGTCTCTAAACTAAATGAATTATTTAATGAGCAAAATTCTTCTCAAGCTCTTTTAAACATCGCAAAAAAAGACATACTGCCACACGATATATACAGATTATCCATTACCTCCAAGTACCCTAACGATTTGGAAGAATTGATAAAAGAATTAGAAAAGAAATTTCCTAGTTACATTACATTTGAAAAAGGAGAAAGAAATCTATACAAAAAGAATTTAAGTGAAAACGCGCGCAACTATTTTGACATCAAAAAGCTAGCCCAAATTACCATTCCGCAAACTGGAAAAAGTTTTTATATTGAATTTCAATTCAAACAAACGCTAATGTTTTTTGCCCATATCCGTTCACACGCAGCGTATGAGGAATACCGGATTTTAGAAGCAAAATACCAAGCATTAAAAGAAGCCGAACAAAAGAGCAAAACCAAAAATCCAACAAATCGGCAAAAACTACAACAATTAAAGAAACAACGAGATGAAAAGAAAGAACTGTGTTTACAAATACACCGCAATGCGGTGCACCAAAGCAACATGTACCTAATACACAAAGTTCAATGGTTGGACGACAATGCGCGAGGCTTACACCGCACACCGGATTATGAAGACGACAAATATCTGCATTCCATAGAAACTATCAAAAAGAATTATATAGTAGAAAACTATGAATCTTTTGACGGCGCAACAGCCTTCACTACGGCCCCAGATGAATATGCAAACAAATCCTTTTACTTAAAAATGATAGGAATACTACCGGAAAGTTTTGATGAACTCGGAAAAAATGCCAAAGACCATATTCAAAAAGCATGGAATACCCTAACTCCGGCAGATTTAAAAGATTTCACCCGTATCAGTAAAACTGCTGTAAAATATCAAGATGTCATCAAAGACATCCAAAAAAAGCGCAAGATGCTGGATCCGGCAACCCTTTTAAACACTATTGCCCAAAATGAACGTTAAGCTGTCATCTTGTTTTCCATACAGTACTCATAAAAAAAGATAATATTTTTATTGACTTAAATCAAAAAAACACATATCAGTAGAAAGCATTAACTATTTTTATGAACTTAAAATACAACTATTATGGAACAAAAAAAGACGAACGAAGCCCAGTTTCCGTTAAAAATTCTGGTAAGAACCCCAAAAGGTAACTTTGTACAAAAAGACAACTTATCTGCCGAAGATACCAAGCTTGGTATTTGCGTAGGTCAAAAGGCATGGATGTTAGTCAAAATTCCTACAGACCGATGCTCACCGGAGGTATTTTTAAAAACAGTGATGAACCTAACCGGTCTGCCCGTACATTATCCCGAACCGGAAGACTACGCAAAACTGAAGGAAGTTTTCCAAGAAGTAAGCTCAATTTACACAGCTCTCAAACAAGAAGAGAGAAATGTACGAGGAAGTTACACTTCACACTTTGACCATTTCCGCGAAGATGAAGAGCAAATTCTCAAAAACTATCTCCAGAGCTATCGTTCCTGTTATGTCAGATTAATCATCAATTTGGATGAACTGTAATTGACACAGTAAAATTTAAATGCCACCTA
This sequence comes from uncultured Alphaproteobacteria bacterium, assembly GCA_949297415.1. Lineage (GTDB taxonomy): Bacteria > Pseudomonadota > Alphaproteobacteria > RF32 > CAG-239 > CAG-267. The sequence continues at coordinate 38,922 of CASFSV010000005.1, read as the reverse complement.
TAGAAGAGTGGCATTTTTTATTTATTTTTCTACCCTCAAGAAATAACAAAAAAGAGCTTCATAAAGAAGCCCTTTCTTCATTTAGTTTGTAACCGTTCATACATTTCTTTTGCTCTAAGTCCGAATCCCCATTTTTGAGTATATTTTTCAGCCAAATGCACATATTTATCAGATAAGAGCATCAATTCAGACTCTGCACTAAGCTCATCATGTTCAATATAATCAGAAACCATATCAACGTCCCCAAAATCCATCATTTTAAGTTCGGAACTTTGATATAACGGATATAAATGAACATAAAGACGCGCAACTTCAATTAAAGAAGGAACAAACAACATATTTTCAACAGTTTCGGTAAAATCGCTGTGCTGGATATATTCTTTAATTAAATCCATGCGTCCACTTTCCACCAGCAGCTTTTGAGAATTTTTGAACAATCCCCATTCTTCAAAATAAGCTTTTGCAGTTTCAACATCAGCATGCTGAACAAGATACACTTCCCCCTCAGGTGCCAACTGATAATCTTGAAAATATTTTCTTTTCAAATCCATATCCGCCCACTCTAAAAATTTAGGTTGACTAGAAGGCTCCAATTGGAAAGAAGACAAGTACACACACAATCTATCGGATGAAAGCTCATTCATCAAAGCCAATTCACCCTGAACATCTAGTTTTTTCATAATAAATAATTTTTATACAAAAAATCAGCATAATAATCACATATTAGTTTAGGCATATAACACACAATTTAAGAAAGTCAAAACAAGAACAAAAGTTCTCCACGTCCGACACAATATTTCAGTAAAATATAATAGACATTGACATCTGCACCATCTATACTAAAAAGCAAAGAAACAATGAAGGAAAACTAAAATGAATAACACGCTCACCAAAAACACATCCAAGATACAATATGCAATATTTGACGTCGGTCAAGTAATTTATCCATTCACGCTAAATCCGCTAAAAGAATTATTACAAACGAAAACTTACGCGTTAGAAGAATATCAAAACAACGCTAATCCGTTGCATTATAATTACAATCCCTATATGAAAGGAGAACTCACCACCGAAGAATTTATCAAAGATTTATGCCTCTTTTGCCATGTAGAACACACACCCAATATCGCTTCTTCCATAAACAACGCATTACACCAAGGCTGTGGTGAGCGCTTTACCGAAACTAAAGAAGCAATAACATTTTTAAGACAACATAAGATTACCATCTGTTTGCTATCAAACGCCCTGCCGATATTAAGCGATACAGGAAAAGGAATTGCCGCACCGGAATATACTTTTACCTCCTACAAACTAGGCCTGTTAAAACCGGATTATCAAATATATGAAGCCGTAAAAAACACGCTCAACGTTCCATACACGCATCTCTTATTTATAGATGACAAATCAAAAAACGTAACTGCTGCGCAAGAGCTTGGTATAAAAGGTATCATATTTAATCGCGCCACCATTTTATCTGAAATAAAATCAATACTGCTTTCTGAAAAATAAAAGCCATACAACCAATGAACTTAATCCGCACAAAATCCCATTGATAATAAATACAATATCCACCCCATAAAGATTAGCCGGATGACTAAAAACGGCTATTCCCAAAGGAAGCGCTGCCGCCGTCACAAATTGCAAAAAGCCGAAAATTCTTCCCTGATATAATAACGGAACTTTCTCTTGGATGAGTGTTGTAACCGGCGCATTATAACAAGGCACAACCACACCCGCCATAAAATTAACCATCAGATAAAAACTAAACACCTCCGCGCAACCTAAAGCAATCATACATCCGCCATACAAAATCGCCGCAATCAACATAATGCGCAACTTATAACGCACTCGATTTAACCCCACAACAATCGCGCCACCAACAACCATCCCCAAGCTGTAAACAGCCTCTGCGTAGCTGAGCAAATTAACATCACCGCCAAAAGTTTTACTAACCAACAACGGATTTAAGAAAGCCGACGGACTAATCAAAAATAAAATAACAAACTGGAAAAAAAGCACTTTTTTGATTAAAGGATTTTCATGAAGATACCCCCATCCTTGTCGAACCGCCGTAACAGTATTTTGCCACCAGAGTTTTATCCGAAAATCAGTTTGCAAATTTTGAATAAGAGGTTCAATCTTAATTATCATCAAAATAGACACACCGACAACCGCAGTAATAATATCCGAAAAAAGAACCACCGTAAACGAAACATAATTAAGCAACAGCCCACCCAATAGCGGCGCACTTAACATCATTGATGAATTAAGCGCACTGTTAATACCGTTAATACGCATCAAACTTTTTTTTTCGACAATTTGCGGAATAAGCGCATTAACTGCCGGCATCTGCACCCCGGTAGCCAATGCCCGAAGCGCCAAAATCGTAAAAATAATCGGCATTGTCTCTTTTTGAAAATAAAATAAAATTGCCAAAGCCGTTGTTAACAGAGCCGTAAAAACGTCCGCTACAATAATAACTTTTTTGCGGTCATATTTATCAATCCACACCCCGGCAAACATAGATACAGCGAGTTGAGGTAAAAATCCAGATATAGCAGAAACCGCCAACATTGTCGCCGATTCCGTAACTAAGGTAACATACCATACAATAGCAAACTGAACCACCAACGAACCTAATAAAGAAACAGTCTGCGCTGTCAGAAATAAAATAATTGCATTTGACGATTTCAACATAAGAAGTCCGCCTCAAATCACATTAAAAACGTGCATTTTTGCCTTTAAAACTTTTCCCGTTAATCAGCAACTGAAGGGCTAACGGTTTCTTCCCGTTTTGATAAGAAAAAACAATTTCCGCCTGATTTTGAGTATCACGAATTTCTCTCTCTAAAACAAGAGCTATCTCCTGAGGGACATAAAATTTATAACTTTGTTCAAAATCTTTCTGCGGACAGATTTTATTTGGGAACTGCGCACAATTGGTATTATTCCAATCAATAGAATAGCGAATATAATGCCCGGCCAACAAATCTCTAGGATCAAATCCCTGAATACGCACTTTGACTTCCGCCCCTAAAGCTATCTGCATTAAAAAATAACCGCAAAATGCCACAAATAAAACAACAGGCGCAAATACCGTAACATAATTCCGTAAATTTTTAAGCATGAATTTTCTCCTTCAAGATACGACGTATAAATTTAGGAATAAAGATAAGCATACCGATAAGCAAAGCACCGCTTATCACTAACCCGATACCCGTTTCAAACAAGCCGAAACGCTCTCCAAAATTGATATACAACATCACAATAGCCAACCCAGCCAACTTAATGAATGAGCGTACAATTCTGTATTGTTTAAATTTACCAAAACATGCAGCCAATACGCCAACATACAAAAATGACTTAAAGAGAACCATCAATCCGTCATGAGCATCAAACCCTGCTGCAATAATATAAAAAGCCAACCACAAATACAAGCAGATCAAAGCTTCACGAAAAAGCACATCTCCCACAGAAAAGTTAGGCTTTTTCCAATCTAAAAATTGCCCTAAAGCAACCAGTCCTACAAAGAAGAGCAAAACACAATCAAAAGATTCAAATATATCCCACCATACATCACCAATCCACATAACCGCCCAAGTCAAAAATAGCGGCATCCAGAAATAAGAAATCAACTTTTGCTTCGGCAAAAATAACAAAGAAGAGGTCATCAGCGCCCAAACACCCAACGGAGCATAGATTTTTCCGCCGCTGAGTTGAAATACCTGAATAATGAGGGCAATCGCTGCCCCCGAGAAAAGAAACTCACTCAGCGCCCATTTTTCAGCTGTTTTCGTTTTATTTTGTTTCAGATAATAGAGTGTTCCACATGCAACAAAGAACAAAAGAATCAACATTACCGCTAATTTAACCATATCTGTAATATCTTGCCAATTTGCCGCCACAATAGAAATCACCCCAACGCCGAGTGTAAAAATCCCCAACGTCATGAGTATACGATAAATCCACGAATGTCCGACATCATTATCAAAATCTAAAATTTGCAATTTCTGTGTTGGCGTAATAATTCCGGCTGCCACTAATTTATCAAGTTGTCTCGGCTTAAACATATTGTCACCTCTTTCACTTTAAGAATACACCAAACATATCGCGAAAAGATAAATAAAGTGTAAAAACAAAAATCCCCCCTATCATGTATCAATACAAAAAAAGCGACAGTTTTAACTGCCGCTTTAAGTTTAGAGAGAGGAAAGAAATTATGCAAATTTCTTCACATATTCGCAACTCCTCAAGGCTTCTTCAACCGTTGCATCTTTCGCAAAAACTTGAATCTGCCGACCATCTAGATATCGCTCTACCCAGACAAAAAAACGAATACAATTGGGCTTAATTTTACCCTTATCTATTACCAAATCCAGGTAATAGTCTTGCTTAATAACTAATGTAGTACCGAGTACCTTATCTGTCTGTGGCTCATACATACGAGTGTCAAAAAAACCGTATCCGCAGCACTCTTTCAAAGAAATATAATACTCCTTGTAAACCCAGCAATAGCCGAGATTTTCAAAGTATGAACTTTCTTTGAAATTCTGCTTCAGATAAACCAGAGAAACATCTTGTTCAGAAATCTCCGGCACCTGAAGCATCTTAGCAAAACAATCTGTCGCGTCCTTAGCGGTTAAGATTAATTTTTCAGCCTTCCCCATCTCGACATTAGCGCGAGGAGCATGAAAATCTGATAATTCTAAACCTTCAGGGACATTTAAAAATTCCCCTACCCGTTCACGAACTCGTGCAATTTTCTCCGCAACACTCGTTGAAACTTGCTCACACTCTTTTTCTAACTGCTTGCCCCCCTGCACAAATTGCGCAAGCGAAGCAAAAAAATCTTTCATCATAATATCATAAATTTTAAACTACGGCACACTTATATCATTTTTTGACATTTTTGTCAACATGCATTTCTCAAAAACAATCCTATGTTTGCAATTATTTTTTTATTGCATAAATAGGAAAAATATTTATCTTATAAGAGGATATTTTATCCAAGGGCGTCGAAAACCCTTTAAATGAATCCGGTCGTCCGTGTGCATACGACCTTAATTTTAATGCCGATTTCTGCCTTCGGGCGGATGTCGGTGAATAATGCTATGTGCTGAATAAGCCGAGCCGTTTAAGGATTCATTTACGGTTTTCGAACATCCGCCCACCTTTCATTTGTGAAATGTGGGATTTTTTATAACTGCTCATAAAGGATGTTGAAAAATGAAACTTTACAGTAAAAATCGAAACGGCAATAAAATAATTTTAACAATTTTAGGAATAAAATTTAAATATAAAATTAAAACGGCTAATTTTCTAAATAATTTATTTCAAGAGTGGCAGACAGATTTTCATCCTTTATTACTAGAACAAAAATTACGAACAATACTAAAATGTAATACCGCATTAAAAGAAGAAAATAAGGAAATATTTCTAATCTACATTTCAACACTGATTGAAAATAACAAAATAAGCGAAGCTTCCGAAACTCTAAAAACTTACATATCTCACTATGGTTATGAATTTATATCATCTTACCCACTCATATCCAATTTACTATATGATGAAGGATGCACAAACACAGAAATACAAAAATGTGCACAAATATGGAAAACACTAGAAAACAACAGAACCAATTTATCTTTAGAAAATTATTTACAAAACAAAAAAATAGCCATAATAGGTAACTCGCCAAATCTTATTGGGAAAAAAAAAGGAAAAAAAATAGACCAAGCGGACATCGTCATCCGTTTCAACAACTATACTACAAAGAACTACGAACAAGATTATGGCAACAAAACCAACATATGGGTTTGTTGTCAAGCAGGAGATATTATTAATCGCTCATTAGACGAAATATCCAAATTAAACTACATTCTTTACAATATAGATCTAAAACACACAAAACTACATCCTAAATTTTGTGATATTATTTACCAAAATCTTTCAGCCCAAATTCCAATCTCATATATTGGAGACGAGTACAAAAAACAACTCAAACAATATGGCATCATTTATCCATCATCAGGATTATCCGCACTATACCACTTAAACTGCATCTGCAAAATATCTAAACAAGACATTTTCGGATTTTCATTTCTAGAAAATGCTACAAATTACTACGAACACTATTTTCAAAAAAGATCATTTTTAAAAATCAAAAAATTCACCCAAAACGCTCATCATAATTTTGAATTAGAAAATACCATTTTGCAAAATATTTTTGGAGAATAAAAATGATAAAAGTAGCTTTATTAAACGATACAACTAGAGATATTGGGCACTGGGGATGCAATCATGTTATTCAAAATATAAATACCTTATGCCACGAACATAACTGTGAAATTTACCTATACGATAGAAATACTGATAAGGATTTTGATTATAAAGAATTTAAAGAGCAAATAAATCCAGCAGATATAGTCTTATTAAATGGGGAGGGTACTCTTCACGACAATGCAGGCAGTAACTGGCTAAAAAAGGCAGCTATCGCAAAAGATTTAAACAAAAAAACTTTCCTCGTAAATAGCGTCTGGCAAAATAACACTCAAACAAAAAACTATTTACAAATTTTCGATATTTGTACATTCAGAGAAGCCTTCTCATATAATGAAGCTATACAAGATGGGTGCAAAAATGCCCTAAAAATTCCAGATTTAACCTTTTACAGTTGGCCAAATTTAAATCAATATCCACACAATCCTCAAAAGAAAATCGCATTCATAGACAGTACAAAAAAAAATATCACATCAGAATTAATCAAACTTTCCAATCAATGCAAAAGCGATTTATTTTTCATGTACTTAAAACATTGGAAAAAGCACAAAAAAAATTTATGCTATTTTTTTCAAAAAAACAAAAACTTTAAGCATTTAGAAAAAGCAGAACAACTAACAAATTACGAAACATTAATCTCAGGAAGATTTCATGCATGCTGTATGTCTTTAATGCTGGGAATTCCCACCATTTCAATTGAATCCAACACATGGAAAATAAAATCAATGTTGCAAGATGCTGAATTAGAGCAACTTTTTCACACCACATCAACTCAAGAAGCTTATACTTTATATCAACAACTAACTCCAGAAATATTGAATCAATGGCAACAAAAAAGCAAAGAGTTTTCTCTATCCGCATATAAGACAATCTCTATTTTTTGGAACAATTTATTCTAAAACAACATAAAAGGATACAATCAGTTTCAAACAGTTAATTTCATATTTTTAACACCTAAATATACCTATAAAAAATTCCATTACTTATAGAACTAATATTTAAGTTTTTTAACACAAAAAAGAGCCGGAAGTTATCCAGCTCTCTCACACAATATTTTAGATTCTCTTAAAAATGCTCATCACATTTTTTAATTAATTCTTCAATATTCTCAGGCGGCCAACCTGGAGTTTCCATACCCAAGTGAATACCCATCTTTGCCAAAACTTCTTTAATTTCATTCAAAGATTTTCTACCAAAGTTAGGTGTTCTGAGCATTTCAGCTTCAGTCTTTTGAACCAAATCACCAATATAAACGATATTATCATTCTTCAAGCAGTTAGCAGAACGAACTGACAATTCAAGTTCATCAACTTTACGTAACAAGTTTCTATCGAAAGGAAGTTCTTCTTTAACATCTTCTACTTCGCTTTCAGGTTCATCAAAGTTAATAAACGGTTTCAATTGGTCTTGCAAGATTCTAGCCGAAAGAGCAACAGCATCTTCAGGAGAAACAACACCATTTGTTTCAACAACCATTGTCAATTTATCATAATCTGTATTTTGACCAACACGAGTTTTCTCAACTTTGTAAGAAACTTTTCTAACCGGAGAATAAATAGCATCAACGGCAATCACACCGATTGGAGCATCAGGTGTTTTATTCTGAACAGCCGGAACATAACCTTTACCAGTACCAACGATCAATTCCATAGAAATTTTCGCACCAGCATCCAAAGTACAAATAACGTGCTCTGGATTCATAATTTCAACGTCATGACCAGTTTCAATCATACCAGCCGTAACAACCATAGGACCTTCAGCCTTTAAGCGCATTGTTTTCTGTCCTTCAGAATGAACAGCAACAGCGAGTCCTTTGATATTCAGGATAACATCGGTAACATCTTCACGAACGCCTTCGATAACCGAAAATTCATGTAAAACGCCGTCAATTTTTACTGCAGTAACCGCACCACCCTGTAAAGAAGATAACAAAACTCTTCTCAATGCGTTACCGAGAGTTAAACCAAAACCTCTTTCTAAAGGTTCAACAACTATCTTAGCAACATTCCTGCCTTCGCCTGGAACAACCTCTAGATTAGTTGGTTTTATAAGTTCTTGCCAATTTTTCTGAATCACCGGAATACCCTCTTAATAGATTTATACGCAATAAAACAAGCAGAAGGAAGGTAAACCTTCCTCTGCGACAAAAAATTAAACTCTGCGGCGTTTTCTTAAACGGCAGCCGTTATGTGGAATAGGAGTCACATCACGGATAGAAGTAATGGTAAAGCCGATAACCTGCAATGCTCTGATTGCGGATTCGCGCCCAGAACCTGGTCCTTTAACTTCAACTTCAAGAGTTTTCATACCATTTTCTTGAGCTTTTCTACCAGCTTCCTCAGCAGCAACCTGAGCTGCATAAGGAGTAGATTTTCTAGAACCTTTAAAGCCTTGAGCACCAGCTGTAGACCAAGAAACCGTATTACCTTGAGCATCCGTAATTGTTACTCGTGTATTATTGAAAGTAGAATTTACATGAGCGACACCGGATGTGATGTTCTTTTTTTCTTTTCTTTTAATAACTGTTTTTGCCATCACTACCTCACTTATTTCTTCTTGTTAGCCACAGTCTTGCGTTTACCTTTACGGGTTCTCGCATTTTGTTTAGTACTCTGACCACGAACAGGCAACCCCTTACGATGGCGAAGACCACGGTAGCAGCCCAAATCCATCAAGCGCTTAATATTTACAGCAACTTCACGACGAAGTTCACCTTCAACGAGGTAGTCTTTATCAATTACTTCACGAACCTTTGCAATATCTTCATCGGACAATTCTTGTACACGACGATCACCAGCAACGCCCGCTTTTGCACAGATAACCTGTGCTGTTTCTCTTCCGATACCATAGATAGAGGTCAAAGCGATCTCCAATTTCTTGGCAGAAGGAATATTTACACCAGCTATACGAGCCAAATTAACTCTCCATTTATTTAAACAATTAAACCATTCAAAAAGTTGATCACCACTCTTCAAAATTAATGCGGATTATAGGGCATAATTTCTTAGAGTCAACACTTCTTTTAAAAAAAATACAAAAAAAATACACATTTTTAACAAATTATTAATTTCGGAGTAAACGAATCGCAATCACACATCTAAACCCAAAATTTTTTCAATTTTAGCAGCGACGGCTTCAATAGTTCCGGTTCCATCGACACATCTAAGCAGTCCTTCTTTTTCAAAAAACGGGATTGTCGGATAGGTATAAGCCCTAAAATTAACCAATCTATTATGTACCGTTGTCCGATTATCATCTTGTCTGCGAGAAAACTCTACACCGCCGCATTCATCACAAACACCATAAACTTTAGGTTTCAAGAATTTATCATGATAACCGCGACCACATTTCATACAAGCATAACGCCCTAAAATTCGCTCCATAATAATCTCGTCAGGCACTTGAATTTCAATAACCGCATCTAATTTTTGCTTTTTTGCCTTAAGCATATCAGCCAAAATTTCGGCCTGGACAAGTGTCCGTGGAAATCCATCCAACAAAAATCCATGTTGGCAATCCTCTTGCCCGATTCGTTCTTCAACCATACGGATAATCAAATCATCCGAGGCAAATCCACCATCATCAAGAGCCTCTTTAAGCTCCATCCCCAAAGGAGTAGCCTTTTTGATTTCAGCACGGAGCATTTCCCCGGTAGACAAATGACAAATTCCCGTTTTCTCACACAAAATGCGAGCCTGGGTGCCTTTTCCACACCCGGGCGCGCCGGTAAAAACAACAAATAAATCTTTATCCGTCATTATTTATTTTTTCCTTTTACTTACCAAAGAAGCTTTTTTCAAAAGCCCCTCATATTGATAAGCAATTAAGTGCGACTGAACCTGAGTAATAAAGTCCATAGTAACCTGAACCACGATGAGCAAAGTTGTACCGCCCAAAACAAAAGGAACAGACAATTTTGCAATTAAGATTTCAGGCAAAATACATAATGCAGCCAAATAGAAAGCACCAAGAACCGTCAATCTTGTAACAACATAGTCAAGATATTCAGCAGTATTTTTACCTGGACGAATACCTGCAATAAAGCCGCCATGCTTTTTCAAATTCTCTGCTGTTTCTTCTGGATTAACAACAACAGCCGTATAAAAGAAAGCAAAGAACACTATCAAGAAAGCATACAACGCCAAATACAAAGGTTGTCCATGGCTAAGATATCTACTCAACGTTTGCACCCATTCAGGACCATTGTTCGACCAGATATTAGCAATTGTAATCGGCAACAATAACAAAGCACTAGCAAAAATAGGAGGAATAACGCCGGTAGGATTAACTTTCAACGGCAAATGAGAACTCTCAGCCGAAGTTACACGCAAACCAACTTGACGCTTTGGATATTGTACTAAGATTCTTCTTTGCGCCATTTCAACTTTAAGAATAATGAACACCAAAGCAATACTCATAACAAACAAGCCTAAAATCACCAACGGAGACATAGAGCCAATACGTCCCAATTCCAAAGTTTGGGCAATAGCAGACGGAATATTGGCTATAATACCAACCGTAATAATCAAGGAAGAACCGTTACCAACACCGCGAGAAGTAATCTGTTCCCCCAACCATACAATAAACATTGTACCGCCGGTCAAAGAAATAATAGTAGAAAAGATGAAAGTATACGGAGCTATAACAACAGCACTTGAACCATCAGCATTAGCCAAGCTCATTAAACCGACAGCAATACCATAACCTTGAACAATAGTAATCAACACGGTCAAAAGCTTAGTATAATGCATCATTTTACGGTGTCCGGCTTCACCTTCCTTTTTCAACGCGGCCAAAGACGGCACGATAGACTGACCGAGCTGCAAAATAATAGAAGCCGAAATATAAGGCATAATATTGAGTGCAAAAATCGTCATACGTTCCAGCGCACCACCGGAAAACATATTAAACATCCCTAAAATTCCGTTAGAATGTCTGGCAAATATTTCCGCCAATACGCGAGAATCAATACCCGGAAGAGGAATAAAAGTTCCCAAACGAAAAACAATCAAGGCCAACACCGTAAACAACAAACGTTTTTTCAAATCTGTAGCTTTGCTAAATACGGAAGCATCCATATTGGCGGCCATTTTCTCTGCTAATGATACCATTTTTATTTCCTTAAAATTATTACTTAATTAAGTCATCAAAAGAAGCCCTGCTTCTCCAAGTCTTTCTGAAGTTAATACATAAAATTTAATTTTACCTTTAAAAAGTAACACTTTTCCACCGTCTTTTAAAAAACTCACTCCTTAAAAGCAAAAAGAAACATACCAATCTGAATAATAATTCACTCCCCCACTAGACAAATAAAAATTTATATGCTAAATTAAAAACGAAAAAAAAGGAATGTAAACATTTATATTTAAAGAGGAAAATATAAAAAAGATGTCAAAAGCGAAATACATAGCCGGTGCCGGAATTATCGCTGCGGGCGCAGCTTTTTCAGGAATTCCGCAAAAAAATACCGCACAAGCAGAACCAACCGACAACATTACAAAAGAAATTACCATATCGGAAAAACTATTAGAGAAACAATCTGCTACGTTAAATACAGATGTACCAACAAATTTTGCTTATCGAACCGCGCAAAAAGTATATCATCGCTTTGAAGAAATACCAGCCATTTCTGATGCCGAAGCATACGCTTATACCCCAGACAAGTACACGTATATTATCAATGCTGAGCAATACCAAAAAACCGGAAAAATAGAATTAAAACGCGTATTAAAAGACGAGGTAACCAAAGCAAACACATTAAGCCTTGTATATCGAAGTGAATGCCAAACTTACAATCCCAAACCAAACGAAGATCAACTAACCAAATACGTCATTGATTTGCGCATAATGAGTAAAACCGGTATAACCAAAGGTCCCTCACAAATGGATGATGCCGCGATTACAGCTTTCATAAAATATCTGGCTGCAAATCCACAAACCAGACAATATGCCCTCCCCTTAATAAAAACAAACAAAGGTAACGTAGAAGAAGCCGTCCAAAAGCTGGAACATAAATTCTTTGATGAAAACGGCGACTTACGTCCCATGGATGAACGCGATGCCATTCTACAAGGAAATATCTACAAGAGCATTCAGCTTAATGACGATGCATGGAAAACAACAGCTTCCGAAAAGCTAAAAAAATTCATCCAAAAGACCGAAGCCGAAAAAAGTAAAAAAGTTGGACACTCTGTTCATCTAAGTAATACCACAAAGAACTACTTATGTCTGACAGAGCTTTTCCCGTCAGAAGAATTATTGGTACAACAAATTGAAGACTATAACTTAGCATTTTACCAATTAGGGCGTCCCGGAAAAACCAAACACGTCACAGCGGCACTGGCACGTAGTATGAATTTAAAAGATGAAAATGGGAACTTAGATGCCACTCGTCTACCACCATTTGCAGTAGCGGCGGCAATCAGCAACATAAATTGGAAAGGAAACGGAAAAGCAGCACTAAAAGATGCTCAAAATTTAAGAACACTTCTCAAAGATACATCAAATCCCAATCCAATACTCCGAGAAACCGTTAAAACTTGGGTAACAGGAAAAAGTAAACGATATGGTGTTGATGAACTATATAAGCTAAATATTCTCACTTCGGACATTATCAGACAATACTCTGAGTTAGAATTATCCGGAGCCAAAAATTTAGCAAAAAACTATCAAAAAGCCATAGAAATTGCAGAAAGTAAGGCACGCATAGCACAGCAAAGAAGTAGTAACAATCAAACTCAAGATACTATCCACCAACAAAAGCCGACCGAAGAAAAGCCAAACATTCTGCAAAAAGGAAAGACTTTAGTTTTATCCGCAGTTGACTTTATTCGTGGACGAAGTTAGTCTATAGAATAAAACATATAGAAAAAGGTTTAGAATCATCTAAACCTTTATTTTATCAAGAATTAAATTTTCCGATAATCAAAAAAGACAGGTCGTCGTCCTTCACGAATTGCTTTTTGTTGATATTTCGTTTTAACCCAATCAGCAGGTTCTCTACGCCAATTATTTCCGCATTTTGCCGTCCACACAAAATTTGTATCTTTATACATTGTTCGCAAAACATGTCTTTTATATACAGGGTGATCTGTTGCAATCCTAAAAAGACCGCCTGATTTTAAAATTCTCTTAATTTCCGCTAGATTATCTGGATTAACAAAACGTCTGCCTGCATGTTTATTTTTAGGCCACGGATCCGGAAATAACAAATATATTTTATCAAAAAAAGCATCAGGAATAGCCTTAAAAAGCAGACGCACATCATCGTCAAATACTTTAATATTTTGAACCTTATAATCATAGATATTAACATGATTCGGCAAATTATCACCTTCTTTTATTCCACTGATAAGTGTTAATAAATTTGCCACTCCATTTTGAAAAACTTCTACCCCGATATAACCATTCTGAGGATTATTCAAAGCCTGACCAAACAAATGTTGTCCATCACCAAATCCAATTTCCAAACAGATTTCCTGTTTAGGCGTAGAGAACAAATTTTCGACATTAAAATTTGTCTGCGGTGTAACTCTCATTTGCGGCAACATATTTTCCAACAAAAATTGTTTTGCCTTACGTACAACTCGTCCTTTTCTTCGTCCAAAGAACTTAGGCACCATTGGAATTTGATTAAGATTAAGCATCACTATCTACATCTTCTCTATCTTTAAGGCTTGTTAACATCACCAACAAAGCATTACGAGCTTTAAGAGGAAGGGAATAAAAAGCTTTCAGCAGCATAACAGCCTCAGCGCCTTGCATTGGATCAGATTTAAACTCGCTATCATCCTCCTGCAAAAATTTTAAATTTAAGCATTCCTTATACTCAGCACTTTGATTCGTTTGCTCAGGAGTAAGCCCACTATAAAAATAGTCAATATCCACCCCCAAAATAACAGCAATAGTATAAAGTCTGCCTGCTCCGATACGATTAACTCCTTTTTCATATTTTTGCACTTGTTGAAAAGTAATGCCTAATTTTTCAGCCATTTGTTTTTGACTAAGCTGCAATAATTTACGCCGAGCACAAATACGAGCGCCTACATGTACATCAATAGGACCGATACTTGTATCATTTACAGCATCAATACTCATATCATCACCTGAATTATTTTTACGTCCGCGCGACATAACTTTTCTCCTGCATTAAAATTTGGTTAATAACAAATTCATACACTATTACTTTATAAGTTGCAATAACATTTTTAAACAGCTATCAGTTTAATTTAAAAGCATTTTTTATGACTTTACAACTTTAGTGGGACGATGAGAAACTAAAAATCCCCAAACAACACATAGTAAAATCAGCACCAAAGGAAGCAAATTTCCATATAGATTGTACAGAGTAGGACGCGTCAATTTTATAGGAAGTTCGACATCAGAAATACCAATATCATTCAATTCTATTCGTCCATAGATTTCCCCGTTTGGCGCAATAACTGCACTAATACCGGTATTAGCACTGCGAACAACGGTAACCCCCTCTTCAACCGCTCTCATCTGCGCTGCCGTTAAATGCTGATATGGACCGGCACTAACGCCATACCATCCATCATTAGCCACCACAATCAACACCTCAGGTTTTTGCAGAGGATTAACCACGCCTTTCGGAAAAATAACTTCATAACAAACCGCACCACCCATAAGTGGCAATTCGGGCACCTGAATATTCTTAAACTTTTCGCCTTTTCCTAAATCTCCGACAACATTTGCCACTGGCTCCATAAAGCTCGGCAAATAATCTCGTAGCGGTAAATACTCGCCAAATGGAACCAAGTGCGATTTATCATAATAGTCACGAATATAGCCCTGCTTATCAATAACAAACATAGAATTAAACGGAACAAGCGAACCATTTTCCATTCCGGCACGCAATAATCCCGTAATCAAAAAACCATTTTCTGGAATAGCCTGAGTAACTTCCCGCAAATGTTTTTCATCCCTATCTAAATAAAAAGGACTAGCCGTTTCCCCCCAAACAACCAAACGTACTTTATCAAGTGGCTGACTTTTACTTAAATTGATATATTGCTGAAAATTATCCTCCAACATTTGCCTATTCCACTTAAATGTTTGAGGAATACTCGGCTGAACCAAGCGAACCACAAAATCACCTTTTTGTAGAGGTTGATAAGTCAAAGCAAAACCAACCAATACCAACATCGGCACGCTAATAAGAGCCAAAGATTTCACATCAAATCGACGGCAAAAAAGCCCAGACACAAAAACAGCTGCCCCTGAAAGCATCAATAATAACAACAGCGATAAACCATACGTTCCGAAATAAGCTGCCCCCTGAATAAGCCGCACATCAAAACTAAGCGCTGTTCCTAACAAATTCCATGGAAATCCGGTAAAAATAAAACTTCTAATCCACTCAAAAACAACAAACGCACTACAAAAATAAAGCACTTTAGCATATATAGAGCGTCCCAAAGCTAAAGCTAACGCAGGCAAAGCCCAAAACAGAGCAAAAAACGCCCCAATAGCAAAAAACACACCTGGAACATAAGCTATAAATTTTTGTTCATCAATGAGCAACGCATTACATATCCAAGAAAAGCTAACGGCATAAAAAGAAAAACCAAAAACATACGCCAACCAAAACAAACTTTTCTTGCTCCGATTCGGTGCAAACAACATTGCCAAAAAGAGAATTAGAGCCACATACCCTGCGATATTAGAGACAAAAGGCGGAAAGATAAAAGCAGCAACACCGCCACACAAAAAAGCAAAACTTCCTTGTACAAACTTTCCACGCAACAACATCTGCTTAACAGATATATTATATCCCCCCACCCCAAACATCAACTATTCATCCGCATCATCAGCATACGGATTCTCAATAGAGAACTGCTCTAAAATTTCAACTTCAAGTCCTTCCATTTCATCAGCTTCTTCATCTGTTTGATGATCAAAACCGAGAATATGCAAAAAGCCGTGTACTAACAAATGACAGTAATGCGCATAAACCGTAATTTGCTTTTCATCTGCTTCACGTTTCAATGTTTCAAACGCAAGAATAATATCGCCTAAATCCAAACGCTCGGATTTATCCAACATATCCCAAAATTCATCATCATCAACATTAGCAAAAGATAAAACGTTTGTTGGTTTATCCATACCGCGAAACTCTTTATTCAAGCGATGAACTTCCTCATCATCGCTAAGCGATACATTAACATCAAATGTTTTAGCAAGTTCCAAGAAATCAATATCAGCCACTTCGCTAACATAGTTAAAAGTCAAATCTTTAATTTCTTCAGCAACTTTAACAGCGTCAAAATCAACGGCATCCGTCCACAACGAATTATCAACCGCCACGTTCAGAACAATATTACTCTTCATCACGTTCCCTTTTATTTTTTTCTTCATACGCCTTAACAATTTTAGCAACCAAACCATGACGCACAACATCATTAGCAGAGAAGGTCACTGAACTGATATTACTAACCCCTTTCAAGGTATCAAGAGCATCACGCAAACCGGAAATGACACCGCGAGGCAAGTCGACCTGACTAAGGTCACCGTTTACAACCATTCGAGAATTTTCGCCCAAACGTGTCAAAAACATCTTCATCTGCATCGGTGTTGTATTTTGCGCTTCATCTAAGATAACAAACGCATTAGAAAGTGTACGACCACGCATAAAAGCCAAAGGAGCGATTTCTATTTCACCTAGAGCCAATTTTTTATCAACTTGTTCAGCAGGAAGCATTTCATAAAGAGCATCATAAAGCGGACGTAAATACGGATCAACTTTCTCTTTCAAATCCCCTGGTAAGAACCCCAAATTTTCACCAGCTTCCACCGCCGGACGAGAAAGAATAATTTTATCAACAGCACCTTCAATCATCATAGATACGGCCAGAGCCACCGCCAAATAAGTTTTACCAGTACCGGCAGGTCCTAAACCGAAGACTAACTCATTTTTCATCATTTCGGTAATATACTTAGCTTGTGTTGCCGAACGAGGATAGATATAGCGCTTTTTCGTCTTCAAAACAATCTCGCTTAAAGACTGTTTTTCATCATGAGTTTCCGCACCACCGCAAATACGCACGGCCGCTTTTACTTCTTGCTCCCCGATAACATGTCCTTTACTGGCTTTTTCATACAAAATATCAATAGCGGTTTTAGCATTATCGGCATCATTTGCCGCTCCTTTAATTGTAATCTGATTACCGAAACTTAAGATTTCGACATTAAGCATCCGTTCAATAAGACGAATGTTTTCGTCATTAACGCCAACAACAACCTTAAGTAATTGATTATTAAAAAGTTCAAAACTTAGTTCAGCCATTTTAAAGTACCTCCCCGCTTAATGAGTTGGTTGAAGCGTCCGTAACGCGAACGTCAACAATTTTATTAAGTAACGAGCTATCAGCTTCCGCGTGCAAATTTTGCATATAAGGCGTACGACCGACCAGCTGTCCTTTATGTCTGCCTTTATTTTCAAATAAAACAGACATAACTTTCCCGACACTGTCCTTATTAAATTTCGTTTGATAAGAAAACAGTAAATCCTGTAAAATTTGTAATCTTTCCTTTTTAACTTTTTCTTCAATCTGCCCATCCATAACCGCAGCAGGGGTCCCCGGACGACGGCTATATTTGAAAGAAAAAGCCTGAATATATTTAACACGATTAACAACATCCAAAGTTTGTTGAAAATCCTCATCAGTTTCCCCCGGAAAACCGACAATAAAGTCGGAAGACATTCCGATATTTGGATTCGCTTCTTTTAATTTATCAACCACACGCAAATAATCATCACGAGTATGTCGTCTGTTCATCTTCTTCAAAATAGCATCTGAACCGGATTGAATAGGCAAATGCAAATATGGCATAAGTTTAGATATTTCTTTATGACAACGAATTAAATCATCATCGACATCTGCTGGATAGGACGTTGTATAACGGATACGTTGTAAGCCATCAATTTCAGCAATTTTATTTAAGAGGTACGCCAAATTGCGTTCACGACCAGAAGCGTCCTCACCGTGATATGAGTTAACATTTTGCCCTAAAAGATTAAGTTCAAGGCTACCGGTTTGAACCAAACGTCTAGCCTCATGCAAAACATCTTCAACCGGTCGAGAAACCTCTACTCCGCGTGTATAGGGCACAACGCAATAGGTACAAAAATTATTACAGCCTTCTTGAATAGCCAAATAAGAACAACCGCTTTCGGATTTATTTTCCGGCAAGAAATCAAATTTAGAAACCGCAGAAAACTCTGTATCCAAAAGTTGTTTTTCTCTTTCATTAAAGACTTCCTCAACAACTTCTTTCAAACGAAAATATCTCAAAGGCCCCAAAGCAAAATCGACATACGGTGCACGTTTCAAAATTTCTTTATCTTCTGCTTGCACTACACATCCTGTCACACCGATAATTGTATCTTTACCATCAATTTCTCTTTCTTGTTTAATCAGATACGCTCTACCCAAATCAGAAAAGACTTTTTCGGCAGCCTTCTCACGAATATGACAAGTATTAAAGATAACAACATCTGCATCACGTTGGTTCTGTGTTTTTTTCAATCCCATTTCTTCCAGCATGACCGCCATACGATTAGAATCATAGACGTTCATCTGACAACCAAAAGTTTTAATAAAATATTTTTTTACCATATTTTTAACACATAATCCTAAAGCCAATTATTATTGGCAATTAGTATACCAACAAACTTTAATTTTTTCAAACAAAATTTATACCCCACATACTGATTTTGCCAATAAATATTTTTTCTGTTGCAAGATAAGAGATTTTCTGGCAAAATAGGAACGAAGGAGTAGAAAGAAAATGTCAGAATATAAAAGAAATAACGAATATCTCCAACAAGCGCGTCAGGAAGAAAAAGAAGTTTTCTTATCAACTCTTTGCACCCTCGCACAAATTGACGGCAAAATAAAGCCGGAAGAAATGCGTTTTATTGAAACATTATCTCAAGAAATGCGACAAGAGCTAGAACCACAATTTTTCACCTACACACCAGAACTCTGTATAAACAAAGTTTCCAATATAACAGAACGCCGTTTAAGCCTAGAACTTATCAAAGATATGCTGATTATCGCCTACACTGACAATGATTTTTCGGATTCGGAAGGTCACTTTATTTGTTCTATAGGCGATAGTTTAGGCATAGAACCTCAAAAGATAGGCGAAATAAGTTCATGGATTATCGACCATATTATATGGCTCGAGCAAGAAGCCTTAATTTTTGAAGAAACAAAACACAAAGGAGAATAACCATGCCTGCTGATAATACTGCACAAACACAAGCAAGCCCGACAACAGACATAAATTATTATCTTGTCATTCAAAAATACTTAAAAAAGCAATATCCCAACATAGAAAAACAAGAAGCCAATACAGTCTGTCGGGAAATTGTTTTTGCTCCCAATACATATATTTCAAAAATTAACAACGCATCAAAACCGATCAAAAGCTTGCGAGAAAACTTAGCAGATTTCATAGAACGAGACAAAGCCAATAACGAATTCATACCCTATTCGTTAGATGCGGAAATTGCCGACCTTATAGAAAAGAACAACTGCGAAACATCATCCATGAATGAATATTATCGTTGGATTTCAGCCACAGCTGATATTTTACGCCATATGAACGACGGAGAAATAACGCATGAAGATGTCGGCGAGCGCAATGAATTCATCAACATGAGCTATGACAGAGAAGCAGAAATTTTACTATGTTTAGCATTATATGAAGGGGCAGGAAAAGCAGCTAACAAAGCCAAAATGGACACCTTAAAATTCAAATTAGCCCGTTTAAGAGAAATGCGAAGCATCGTAAGAAACACATCAACACTGGTAAACAGCAAAAAGCTTGAAGACAGAACCCAAATACAAGAATACTACAACTATTGCACAAATTTACTTGCACAAAAAGAAAATTATATTCCAAATTTTAACTTGATATTAAATTTAAATATCAATCATAGTAACGACGAAGATTTAGAAGAAGACTATTCGTATATAAATTATTTGCATCAGGTAGTACTTGAAATGATGCGAAAATTAGAAGAAGCTTCAAAAGCAAATCAACGCCCGCAACAACAAGAAAACATTATAAACCAAACCGAAGCTTCTGGACCGAATATAGAAATAGAACAATTTCTAAATAACGTCCAAGAAAACGAAGGAAGATAAATTATATATTAAGGAGATAGAAATATGGAAATCATGCTGGAAACCCTCCTATGGTGCATAGAATGTGTATTGGAATTATACTTCATACTAGCGGTTGTCAACATAACCTTATATTGGTGTATGCACTTCAAAATCATAGGTCAAGGCGGAGCCACTTTCAAAAAATTCTTAGCATTTTTACATCAGATTACCGAACCTGTTTATGCCAAATTACGCGAAAAGATTAAACCCGTATCTGGTTTTGACATAACTCCCTACGTTTTGATTTTAGCTATTTTATTTGTACTGCATATATTAGAAAAAACGCGTCTTGTATTAGCACCTGTAAGTGAATCATAAGAGAGAATGTATTACGAAAAGACATCTTCAGGATATATAATAAGAGTTCGGGTAACACCGAACTCTTCAAAAAATACGACAACAGGAATTTTTATTGACAGCAACGAAAAAGAATATCTAAAGATAACCCTCCGAGCTATTCCTGAAAAAGGCAAAGCCAACCAAGAACTAATAATTTTTTTAAGTAAAGTATTGCATCTAAACAAAAGCAGCATTACGATAATAAGCGGCGAGACAGATCGCTACAAGAAACTACAAATAAGCACTGCACTTTCACCTGTATTGGAAGAAACTCTCACAGCATTAGGAAAAAACCAATGACGGCACAAATTTTAGATAGCAAGCAACTCGCCCAACAAATCAGAACCGAATTAAAACAAAAAATATACGATTCACAAATTACTCCGGAATTAGCCGTTATCATTGTAGGCAATGATCCCGCAAGTGAGATTTATGTTCGCTCCAAAGAAAAAGCTTGCCAAGAAGTAGGCATAAAAGTTGAAACATATCGTTTAACACAAGACATTTCTGCCGAAGAATTAAAAGAGCTGATCGATTTATTAAACAACGACAGAAATATAAATGGAATTTTAGTTCAACTTCCCCTTCCCAAACACATAAATCCTCAAGAAATTTTAACCAGAATTAAACCTGAAAAAGATGTTGATGGTTTCCATCCTCTTAATACCGGTTTAATTATCCAAAAGCAACCCGCAGCTTTCAGCCCCTGCACCCCAAAAGGAATTTTACGCTTAATACACACCGTCAAACAAGATTTAAGCGGATTAAATGCCGTTATCATCGGACGCTCACAAATTGTAGGTTTACCGGTATCACATCTCTTATTAAATGAAAATTGCACAGTAACCATTGCACATTCAAAAACAAAAAATCTCTCTGAGATATGTAAAAAGGCCGATATTTTAATTGCTTCGGTAGGAAAGGCTGAATTTATCACCGGAGAGTTTATCAAACCCGAAGCCATCGTTATTGATGTCGGCATCAACCGTACATCAAACGGTATAAAAGGCGATGTCAAATTTGCAGAAGCCTATGAAAAAGCCGCCTACATAACACCAGTCCCCGGCGGTGTCGGTCCAATGACAATAGCCATGTTGCTGGAAAATACATACGAAGCATTTTTTAAACAAAATCACTCTTAAAAAATCCCATTCATTGCATTATATAAAACAAATATAACCCCCGAAAGAGGAGAAATGTGATGAGGAATTTGGGTAACATTTTTTTATATAATAACAACAGTGCAAACAGAACTTTCTACCACCAAGAACTGAAAAAGATGGGATATTTCTTATTTGACACGGATAATCTGCATAAATTCACCCTCTATCACAAAGAGATTACTCCCAATATAATGCTTTTCGATTTTGCCGCCCAGACACCTTTAGAATACATAACCTCATTAGAAAACAAATTTGAGCGTTCAACAATACCAAGTATCATTGTCTGTGAAGCCCCGAAAGCACTAATATATCACCCCTGCATCAGCCACTATCTGACTCATAGTGAAGCTCAAAAGCAGCTAGAAGAAATATTAGAAACCTACTGCGTAGGTAACAAGAAGCATGATATTCTCTACATAAATCTAAAACCGTATGAACGTTCTGACTTCAGTAAATCCGTTGCTGAAAGTCCATACAGTATGTTTGAAGTACACACCATAAATGCCGCGCAACAATATATGCAAAAAAACAATCCCACCGTCATTTGTGTAAATTTTCTTCCGGCACTAAACAAATCACAAAAACTTTTTTCATTTCCTAAAACTTTTTATGTGGACAACACTCAAAATATTAAGGAAGTAGAACAATTTTTACATTAAGAATAAAAGCCGTAGTATAATTTCACAAAGAGAGAAAAGACATGGCTTTTAAAGATTTAACTCGTTCTATATATGACTATACTTTGAACTTAGCGGCCAAACAAAATGCGTTAACCTGGCTATTTATCATTTCTTTTATCGAAAGTTCATTCTTTCCGATTCCACCGGATATCATGATTATACCGATGGTATTAGCCACACCTAAAGAGGCATATAAAATAGCAGGCGTAGCTACAATAGCCAGCGTATTAGGAGGATGCTTCGGATATTTCATCGGCGTATATGGATTTGAGTTAATAGCGCGTCCTTTACTAGAATTTTATGGCTACATGGCACAATTTGCAAAATTTGAAAACTACTATCACGAATATGGCGCATGGATTGTTTTCGGTGCCGGTATCACACCTTTCCCATACAAAATAATCACCATTGCCAGTGGCGTTGTACAATTAGATTTAGTAGTGTTCACAATAGCTTCTGTCATTGCCCGCGGCATGAGATTTTATCTTATTGCATGGTTATTAAAACGCTTCGGCGACCCGATGAAAGTATTTATCGAAAAGAATTTGAATTTACTGTCGGTTCTCTTTTTACTGCTTTTAATTGGAGGATTCGCCGCCGTAAAATTCCTTTAATAAAAGGGAACAAAATAAAACAAAACTTTACTCCTGCATTACCGCAGGAGTTTTTTATATCTAAACTCAAAATTTGTTTAGATTTATACTAATAAACAGAACATAAAAAAAGAGGAGCCAGAGCTCCTCACATTCAACAATTCAATATATAATTAACGCCCAGCTTTAATTGCTTCAATCAACTCATGTGTTGTCGGAATATGCCCGTTAGCATACAACGGATCTTGCCCAAAACGATAAACCTGATGTCCGGCAAACAGCAAATTATCATCAGTTTTACCGTTATGGCTAATATCAAACAAAGTCTTATGAATACAATATGTACGCGGGTCACACATTTTTCCGGTCGTACCATTGACACCGGACCAAGCAGAAAATTGACATTGAGATAAACATCCCAAACATTTCGCTCTGTCTTCTTTCATAGTAGCCCATTCTTGCGGTGTTAAAAAGACAACCGTAGAATCAGGTGTTTCCTGAATAACCGTAAATCCGGCTTTAATTTGATTATCGGCTTTAGCTAAATCAGCAGATTTAATAAACACTTCCTTAACATTACTTAAAGACAATGGAGTATCAAATTCATCATCTGCTTCAAGTTTATAAGCAATTTCACCATCTTTACGTTCAATCAAACGTGATAAGAATTTATTTTTAATTGCTGAAGAATAGAACCCTGTCGGGCTAAAGCGTTGCAAAACAACATCACCCGGTTTTGTCTTAAGCATAACTTGCTTCCAAGCATCGCTAATAGGACTCTCGGTAGTAATCATCGGTCTTGTACCAAATTGGAAAGCAACTTTACCAATTTCTGGATTATCCAAATAATCTTCCCAATCGCTAAGCGACCAAACTCCACCGGCAATGACAATCGGAGTTTCGCTTAAACCCAATTTATTAAGCGTTGCGCGCAACTCTTTAATACGATTATACGGATTTTGAGGTTCTTCTGGATTCTCGGCATTAGAAAGACCGTTATGACCACCTGCAAGCCAAGGATCCTCATAAACAACACCACCCAAAAATTCGCTATAATTTACATAAGCGCGCTTCCATAAAATCTGAAAAGCTCTTGCAGAAGAAACAATAGGATAATAATAAACACCATGAGCCGATGCAATTTCCCCTAATTTATAAGGAAGCCCTGCGCCACAAGTCACACCATGAATTAAACCTTTTGCCCCTTTTAAAACTTCAGTAATCACGGTCTCGGAATCAGCCAATTCCCATAATTCATTAACATGGATACGTCCGTTATTTCCGGCAATTTCGTGAGCAATTTGAGCCTGAGCAATACCGCCCTTAATAGCACCGGCAATTAAATCTTCATGACGTTCCTGACGTTTCAAGCGATGAGAACGTTCCAAAACAGGCTTACCGTTTTCATCATAGTAATCTGCGCTGACTAAAGAAATTGTACCAACGCAACCCTCTTTCGCAAAAGCACCGCTACTGCGACCATCTGTTCCGTTAATACCTTTACCACCTTCAATAATAGGGCAAACTTCTTTACCCGAGATAACAATATTCTTTAAATTTATCACAAATTTTTCCTTAAATTATCAAATAACCAATACTTAATTTATAACAACAATTTTTAAAATGAAAAGTAGGCACTTAAAAGGTTGTTAGTATCCTTATGGAAACCATAGACTTAGAAAGCCTTAAACAATTTAGCCCAATCAATATCGTTTCCGACAATAAGAGCTGTAGCCACACAGCAATAAGTATATGTAATTAAAGCATTTACGGTTGAACTACCAATACGTCTAACCAAAAATTTACGACATTTTTTCACCAACCAATGCAACAAATTAAAAGCAATAATGCATCCAACTAATTGTAAAGATATCCCCAACTCATCTAAAGTAGTCTTATACTCCAAAGCAATTCTCGGCAAAGATGTCATAAAAAGACTATATAGCATAACAAAAAGATACGCCAGACGCATCGCTCTTTTTTCGCTTTGCATACGCACCCATTTATCATGTTCCATACTTTCACGAGATAATTTTTTTATCTCAAATCCACGAATTTTACGAGGTTCAGCCTTCTTTTCTTGAATAGTTTTAAGATTAGCCTTTAAGCGATCCTCCGCCACGCATAAACCACACCCTTTATTTGTAAAATACGCATGATTCGGATTCTTTTTACAATGCTTCAAATTTTTGAGCAAATAGTCTAATTCCAACTGCCACTCAACGGCTGTTGGTCTTTTCTGTCCTTTAACAAAAGCACGATCAAAAAGTTTCAAAGTACTCTGTGGCAAAAACTCATGAATACTGTAAGGATGGGGAGCTTGATAAGTATCCCCCCACATTCCATAAGCATAGTGATATTGCTCAATACGTTCTTGAATAGATAATGCGCTATCGGCATTTTTCTTAACCACACCGGAAAACGGATGAATACCATTGTTAAGCAGTTTAAAGATAATCACCGCCAAAGCAAACTTATCTTGTTCTTCCCCCATTTCATCACAAGACTGCGTCATTCCTTCGGGATAAATATATTCTTCGCTGACAAACTCAGCCGGAAAGCGAGCCTGCTCACCCTGAATAGAAAATCCGTCACAGTCAAACATAGCAACAGTCATTGTTTTTTTGTAGATAGAAACATTCGCCGGTTTTAAGTCGATAATATAATGTCCGTATTTATGCAAAGAAGCCACCATAAGAGCAACATTATAAGCCGCCATAACACGATATTCATACTTATCGCTCAACCCCAATTTAGCACGCACGGCACCTTGCATCAAATGGTCTAAAGAAACAGCAGCAGAAGTATCAATAAACGGCATCATATAGCCGACACAATATCCCTCATCGTCTTCCAAAACCGCTTCTGGCCAAGCAATTTGCACATATTCAACCCCTCCGGCTGTCACGCTCGGAATATTGGGATTATTGATAACCATAGCTTCCAATTTTAAGCGATTCGTATTACTCTTCTGACGTTCATGAAAGATTTTAGCAACTTTATCAGGTTGTCCGATAATTTCATAAATTTTACCAGCCGCCCCACCTTTATTCAGCAATTTGCCCAAAGTAATGCGCTTAAAACTTCTATCCGCAAAAATTGCATTAAATTGCAATTCCGGCATCAATATTGGCTGATTAGATAAAGAAACTGCTTCTGTACTCATAGCCCTGCCCACAAAAAAGTTTTATCATCAGAATTAAGTTTACGCGCCTGTTTTGTATCAAGAGTATTATTCAAAGCTTTAAGAGCTCTCGTTTTATTCTGTTCGTTTTTAAGATACTGATTTATCGGCTCAATAAAACCGTTTTTAAGTTCACACATATCATCGGAAAGTGCAAAATTAGTAACACCATCTGTCATTAAAAAAAGAGCTTCAGCTTTTTCAATTGGCGTAAAACGGAGACAATCCGCCCAATTTTTCATTGTATAAAAATAGGTTTCACAAGAAAAAGAACCATTAGCCGGCCGAGAAAGCGTATATTTCATTTTTTGAGAAGAAGAAACAGCTTTTTCATCACTGACGATTTTATCATTTTTAACATTATGAACAGCGATTCCGGCACCATCTCCGATATGAAAAAAGATACCACGATTTTTATGATAAACCACGCCAACAATCGTCGCAGAAAAATTAAGAATTTCCCGCTCGGACTTAGATTTATTGAGCCGATGAATAACTAATCTTGAACGAGCCATATTTATAGCTTTAATAACTGCCTCTTTAGTATTTTTTAGAGGTGTATTAATAAGCACATTAACGAGCGTTTCACAAACAATTTTCGCCCCAATTTTCCCATAAACAGCAGAGCCTGCGCCATCTGAAACAACCGCTACAAGTTTATTACCGGAACAAGCATATTGATAAAAATCCTGACATGGCTTTTGTTTAGCCAGATGCAATCCGCCCGTAATTTTGGTAGCAATAACCCGAATTGACCTAGGCGTTTTCTTCATGCCAAGCCTCAATATCATCTAAAATATCAGGCATATTTGGAGCCGCTCTGGACACACAAGATACGCTACGAGAAAGCCAGAGGAAGAACTCCGTAAACTTCAACCCACTCAAACGTTTCGGTGGCATCAAAGAGAATTTTGCGAGTTTTTCCAAATTAGCTCCTTGCGTTCCCACTGCATGAATAACTACTTTTTTATTTTGTTGAGCCTCACGACATTTCGCCGCAGCCAACTCCCAACCATAATCAGTCGGTTCACCATCACTGATAAGAAAAATCCAAGGACGTTTGGATGTAATTCCGCAACTATCATACAAACATTTCTGTTCTTCAATTTTATGTAAAGCCAATTCCATTGCTTTACCAATAGGAGAAAGACCGGAAGCTTCCATCACCGGAGCCGTAAAATTCATAGCATCAACCCAGTCTGCAGAAATTTCGGCATCGTCTTTACCATAAGCTTTGATGACCAAGAGCTGCACGCGAGAACTGGCATCAATATCTTCTTTGAGTTCTTTCTCCAAAGCCTGCAACCCAGAATTAAGTTGTTTAATCGGTTCACCGCGCATAGAACCAGAACAGTCCAATACCAAAATACAAGGCGTTCTCTCATTAGCATTTTCAGCAAATTCCACATAAGGAATCATAACATCAGAAAAATCATCTTTATTGGCCATAATATCCCCTCAAAAAACAAAGACTAATAATGTCTCGGATAAGAATGCGGATAACCACTTCCTTTAATTGGTTGATTAGAAGAAATTCTTCCGCAAGCACTTACATATAAGATGGAAAAAAATACTGAAAAAATCATTAAAAATTTAACTAAATATTTCATTTTTTAACCTACATATTGAATAAACCTAGAATCAGTTTATATGAAAAGCGTCTAAAGTACAAAATTGAATTGAAGTAATTAACAGGAAAAACCCGATGAAAAATTTAATCCACATAATAGTATGCAGTTTATTTATCACATTGAATGCTGAGGCTTACAGTGGTCCCAAAGGATTATACGTTTTAGAATATCCGGTAAATATGCCGGACATAACTTTAACATCGGAAAACGAAGAAAACATCCGTATTCTAGATTCCAATTCGGATTTAACGATATTTATATTCTGGTCACAAAGCTGTTTTCCATGCTTACGCGAAATGAAAAGATTAGAAAAATTCTATCCTCAAGCCCTTCAAGACAATATTAAAGTTATGTTAGTAGCGCCTGCCTCTGAATGGAGCAACAACGATGATGAACGTAAATTTTTAACCAAATACGGTGCACCGACTATTCCTTTTTTCAATGATAAAGAAAACAAATTATCTCTAAGTTTAGGAATTGGCTCCACGCCATATACCGTCATTATGAATAAACAAGGCAAAAAAGTCGCCACCATCCAGGGTGAAGCAGATTGGAGTTCAAATAAATTGTACAAACAAATTAAGCAGTTGATTAAAACGAACACTGCACCTCAACCTATCATGGCACCTATGGAATATTCTAATCACCCGAGCGTTCAAGTTGACTAATCATCAATGCAATATGCGGACAAGAAGCATACTTTTGACGCGCATAAAAACTTTGTCGTGCTTCCATAATTTTTTGACGTTTAGCATAGCTTTTTTGCGCCTCAATCATCTGTTCTTCTCTTGCACTTTTAGGATAAAGTTCATCTAAAGTAAAAACTTCATATGCTTGAGTTAAAGAAGCATTGATTGTTCTATAAATTCCACGCCGTTTCATTTCTGTATACATGCGAATAATTTGAGCATCAACTTTTTCTCGTACTAACATCTGTTGACGTTGAATCATTTTATCGTGATGTTTAATATATTTAAGTCTTATACTGCCATTACCCAAATCATCTAAATAAACCCCTCCTGTAATATCATAAACGTCAGGAGTAATTTTCAAACGCATACGATAAAGCAGTTCATGAGTAATATGATCGGCAGGATATATATCAATAAACAATTTATCTGGATATTTTTGAGGATTCTCACAACAAATAACTCTAAATTTATCATACATCGGCTTCAGTTCCTAAGCAAATAAACAATTCCCTCCCGATGCAAGATAAAATTTAGCAAAAATAAAATTTAAAGTAAAAAAAAATTCCCACTCCAATTATTCCGATAAACTATTCCAATCCCTCCTAAATAAAAAAGGACGCCCGCAGACGTCCTTCAACCTTGCTTCCGACTAAGAAAATCAATGAATTTCACAATCCTTTTGATTTTTACCTTCAGCCGCATATTTTTCCAAAACGACAGCAGCTTTTTTCGGCATAGATAAACAGCCTGGACCAGCAATACAGCCGCCTTCGCAACACATCACTTCAAGCATATTACAGCCATTATCCAAACCTTTAGTTGCATAACGTTTCAAATTTTTAACTTCATCTTTAGTCAAGCCGTTAATTTTCATCGGACGATAGTCAGCACGTCCGTCAATTAAATTTTCAACTGCTGCAGCAACACCACCGGAAATAGCATAACGCCGAGATTGCAAAGAAGCTTCATCAGCAAAAGAAGCTGCTTCTAAAGAGTTAATATCAATTCCTTTTGCATCAAACATAGCTTGCACATCAGCAAACACCAAAACATAATCAACATTCGGATTATTTTCGGCTTCAATACGTTTAGCCAAACAAGGGCCAACAAAAACAGAAACAGCATCAGGATAACGTTGTTTCAAAACTTCAGCGGCATAATACATTGGGCTTCCGGTATTAGAAACAAACGGAGCAATTTCCGGAACATGAACTTTAGCAGTTTTAACATAAGCCGGACAACAAGATGTCGTCATAAACGAAGCCCCTTCTTCCATACGTTCCACAAATTCAGCCGATTCGTTTTTGGAAGTAAAATCTGCACCATAAGCCACTTCAATAACATCATCAAAGCCCAAAGCTTTATATGCGGCAATAACTTTACCCAAATCATTTCCAAATTGTCCCAAGATAGCCGGAGCCACCATAGCGACAACTTTTTTATCAGGATTTTTAAGAACGTTCAGTACATCAATCATTTGAGAATTATACACGATTGCACCAAACGGACAAGACTGCAAACATTTACCGCAAGAAATACATTTTTCGATATCAATTTCCTCACGACCATCTGCATCTTTTTTAATAGCATTAACTGGACAAGGCTCTTCACAGGGAACAACAGATTTATGAATAGCACCATAAGGGCAATAAGTTGCACACAAACCGCATTTAATACATTTATCCTGATCAATAAAAGCTTTATCGGTAACGGTAATAGCTTTTTTCGCACAATTCAATTCGCACGGACGAGCTACACAAGCTTGACACATTGGTGTAACTTCATAAGTTTTGGAGCGACAAGCGTTACATGCACCTTTAATAACGGATAATCCAGCACGTGTCGCCTGTGTACGAGCCAAAGCTTCTTGAGCAAAATCTCTCAAACTCCGATTCGCATCAACTTCTTGTGGCAAAAAGCCCATAGCAGCCAAAATTTGTCCTTTAACCGCAGCCTTTTCGGCTTCAGGATTATGGCGAAAATTCTTATCAGCAACTAATTCATTTAAAGCATCTTCAATATCGTCCAAACCAGTTTCAACAAAGGATTTAGCCACTCTTTGCATCACTTCGGCACGAATATACGCTACATTATTTTTTGCAGTCAGCATCAAATACCTCATACAGATTAAATTTACAGATTAAGTACATTATACCGCGCACTGTATAAGATTTGATAAAAAAAGCAAGTAAAAAGCACATTTTAGCATATTTTTAGCAAACAATAACATTTTATGCTTGACGGATAGACAAAAAAACAATAATAAAGGAGTATCAAAATAAATCTATGTTTAATTTTTAAATAAATAATTATGGGAAGTTTTAATTATGGCGACATGAGTTTTGATGTACTCGATTATGGTGTAGAGAGCAGTACACCTCGCCGCAAATACACAGAAGGGCCTAGAGTTTTTTCAAATCGTGCCGAAACAGAAATGAAAGAATTAAGTGCAGAAGACCTATGCCATCCTTTCATTACCGTGTACTCAGATAGTGGTTATACCTTTCATTCTGGCGACACAAAAACTTTAATGCGTTTAAGTCTCGTCGGACAAGATTACATCTGCACCATCAACATTAAACGAATGATTTTCTGCATTACGTCCGCCGTATACCATCAAGCAAACGGAAAAAACAAGTTAATGTGGAAACAAGAACGTTTCAAAGCAGATATTCAACCAGTATTCCTAAATCGCCCCTTGCTTGAAAAGACCTTTCACAGTCTCTATAAACAAGTAGAAATCAAATTAGGAACATTAGAGGAAAAAAACTTAACCTGCATCGCATGGCAGGTGAACACAGAAGGAGGAACATTTTATATTCTATGGCACAACGGCAGTATCGTCGAAGCCACGCCGGAACTGTTTTTTACCCAGAAAGAATTTTCTGAATTAAGACGTACTTATAAAGTGTTACGCTTTGGTCGCTGCCCTTGCACAGATGAAGTATACCGCATAGTTTGCGCGTAAACCTTTTGTACAATAAAAAAACACCCGAGAGATTAAATTCTCTCCGGTGTTTTTTTATGCTCATCTTTTAGTTGAGTTGAATTAGAAATTACTTTGCATACCAACAATACCTATATAATCCGTAACTCCTTTTTCACCATCAGCATTAAAACGAGCCTGAACTTTACCCATTAAGCTCAAATCCTCATTAGGCTGTCCTTGATAATATAAACCTAAATCATACTCTTTTGCTTCGGGTGTCAAAGAAGTTGTAAGTTTATTCATATAAATCGTATCAGAATTATTATCACGTCCGCCGGCGTATAATAAAGATGCTCGACCTTTAACAACCGATAATGGTGAAGAAAAGCTCAACCCAACCTTATCTTTAGCATTAAGTTTATACTCTCCGGCAATCATGAAACTTTCTGTCTGCAAATCAGAAATAGCTAACATCGGTGTATCTGCACCTTGAGTATAACCGCGATAATAAGCAGCAATCAACGACAGATTTGGCGTTAAATTCAAAGCAGCTCTAATCCCCATATAATAAGTAGAGCTATCTTTAATACCAAAACCGCCTGTTCCGTTCATACCAAGCAAAGCATCATTCTCCATCAACATACCGCCCATAGTCGCCAATTCCAAATAATCTGTCATATTAAACGAATATTCACCAGAAAACGCATATGAACGTTCTGTAAAGGAATGATTATCTTGTTCATAATCACGCTCATACAAACCATTTTCACCGGTTTGCAACGCCAATTTAAATTTAGATGTATCGCTAAGCTTCATTGTATTTTCGGCACCATAGGCTTCATTCATCGCCAAATACGGATTATTAGACGGAGTTAAAACGCTGTCCGGCGTATCATACTTACTGTTTTGCGCATAATAGAAACGTGTCGCACCTGTATCTGTTTCACTAACAACTTCCATAGAAGCCAAATTAGCTTGCCCCCCTTTATTTAGAGTTTCACTGGATGTAAAAGCAAATCCTGTTTTTTCATCTTTAATTGTCTTTTTAGCCCCGCCCATTGCCATTCTGGAAACAGCGTTACGGAAATTTGCATTAGAAGCGTGTGTTTCATTAACCAAGTTTTTAGTATCATAATCAAACGGGCGATTAAGCGCATCAAAAGCAGTAACAGTTTCCGGCAAAGACGCTAAAATTTTATTCTGCATAGATGATGACAACGATAACTTAGAAACCCCAACCGGAGTTAAAGAATCAAATGAAGAAGTCGAAGCCAATCTCAATCCATCGATAGGTGTCGTAACTGCCGCCTCTAAATCCAGAGCCCCCTGCCCATATTTCTGCTCATCAGCATACTCACCTTTATCATTTGCCGTTTCGAGTAAGATATAAGCCACATTCTGTGCCGACAACCAAGGATAATATCCCATCAAAAGAGCAATACTACCGGAAACAACCGGTGTTGCCATAGACGTACCGGAATCAGGCATAAAGCCATCCTCAGTAGCTCCGGTTGAAACATCACTTGTTCCCGGAGCAGCCAAACAATAACCGGAAGCAGAACCGCACCAGTTAGCATAATCCGCCAAATAACCCGAAGGTGCTCTATTATTTTTAGTAGAATAATCAAGAGCAGTTACAGCCAAATAAGGAACTTCATATTTATCGGGACCATCATAACCAAAATCAGACAAATCAAGATTACCTAATCCATTATGGATTGACGCTTCGTGTGCCTTTTCATTACCGGTAGCCTGCACCCAAACACCATCATTTTTTGCCACATAAGCATAAGCCTCTACATCATCTGTAGCCTCTGTTAACAATCTTTCAGCATCAGTAGCATCTAACAATCCCTCCATAACAGGAAAGCCCCAACTATTACTAAAAATTCTAACCCCATCATCATCAACCATTTTTTTCACAGTATCAGAAATATTTGAGCTTAAATCCCAACTAACAGCAACAATTTCACCATTTTCAAAAGCAACACCATGACTACCTTCATCATTTTTATTTGCGGCAATAAGTCCTGCCACATGAGTACCATGATTTAAATCAGTAATAACATCTCCCCAAGTATCCGGATTATTAGGATCGTAACTATCCGCATAGGAAGTACCGGGAGAAGATTCTCCACTACCATTCATGACCGTAAATTGATCCTTAGATAGTCCGAACACATCTAACCACTCCTCTAATTCCGTTTCTGTAAGAGCCGTTCTCACCTGCTCTGTTCCAACGGAAGCATATTCCAAAAACCAATCATCCACAAATGTTCGACGCATAAATGAATATTTACCATCTTTCTCAAAAATATAATATTGCAAATCCTGCTGAGGCATATACACCAAAACATTTCCCATATTATTATATGGATTAAGGTCATATCCCCCCACAATCTTACCATCTAAATCTTTATTAGCATATACACCGGTATCAATAACACCCACTTTAACTTTTTTGAGAGCCTCATCTGAAGCAGCCTGATGACTAACTAAATCACCATTTTCATCTTGAGTATACATATAACTATACGCATTAGCCGCTTTAATTCCTTCCAAATAGTTACTATTATTATACTCTGCCGTTCTGAAAACATTAGCATCCATTGTCGGTTCTCTGAGAGGATTTTCAGGAAAATTACTTTCCCCACCATCGCCGCTACTACCACTACTACCGCCACCGCCACTACTAGCTAAAGCTGCAACACCGCCACCAACGGCAAGAGCGCCAAGCCCCCACCACAAATAATTATTTCCTGTATCACTATCCAATTTTAGTGAACGAGAATATCTTCTTTGAACTTCAGTTTCACGCCGGGCATATTGTTCTTTTTCATCGTTAATTTTTCGCACACAAGGATGATTATCTTTAGCACCAAAATTCAACAAAATTTCTTGTGCAGCTTCATCATTATATCGCAAAGCCACACAATAAGCCGTATCGCCCGAACGATTTTGCATATTAACGGCTCCATTATAACGAGCTAAGCGCTGAAAAAAACCATAATTTTTCTGCCTTGCCTGACGATAAATTTCATCAGCTGTAATTGTATAAGCCTCTGCAGAATTTGAATAAAAAACAACACTGCTTAAGAGAGAAGCAGCAAACAACATTGATTTATTTTTAAAGGCCATCATAGAATTCTCCGGGCACGATATATAACATGTTATACACCGACTCTACCTCAAAAAAACTAAAAAACCTTTAATAAGAAGAATTTATATTCAAATTATCGCTGTAAAAATTCAATAATATCAACGTCTGCCGGCGGAAATTGATATTGAGATAAATCTTGAGGTGTAACCCACAAAAGTTTTTGATGCACCAGAGCCTTAAGACTTTGAGGATTTAAGATTTTAGCCCGATAGACCATAAGTTTAAATTCTCCATGCGGATAAGACTTTGTAACCGAAAGCAGATAATCACCAACTTGACAATCCACATCAAGCTCTTCTTTAATTTCACGTACAATGCACTGTTCGATTGTTTCGCCAATTTCTTGCTTTCCGCCTGGAAATTCCCACAATCCGGCCAAATCTTTCCCTTCGGGGCGTTGTCCGATTAAAACTTTCCCGTCATTATCGGTAATAATAGCCGTACCTACGATTTTCATATTTTATCCCCAAATTTAAATAAATATTAAACATTTACCACGAAGACTACAAGAAATAGGAAGAAAAGGAAAAAGAATGTTCGGATTTTTCAACAATAAAATTTTTGACAAAGGATATCTGCCAGAAAATGAAGGGCATGAAATCTACTATCAACAAATGGGAAATCCTAACGGAGAACCTGTACTTTTTTTCCATGGCGGTCCCGGAGGACAATGCAAAAAAACACATGGTCGTTATTTTAATTTAAAGACGCAGCGCGTCATCATGTTTGACCAACGAGGAGCAGGACTTTCCAAAGCCGAAGATATCGTGACCTTAAACGACACCAAAAGACTTATCAAAGATGCCAAACGTTTACTGGAATATTTAGACATCACCGAACCGGTAATCGCTGCCGGTGGTTCATGGGGTTCCACTTT
The DNA here is from genome assembly GCA_949297415.1 of uncultured Alphaproteobacteria bacterium. Lineage (GTDB taxonomy): Bacteria > Pseudomonadota > Alphaproteobacteria > RF32 > CAG-239 > CAG-267. The sequence continues at coordinate 3,197 of CASFSV010000005.1, read as the reverse complement.
AGCTTTATTATTTGCCGAAAAATACCCTGAATGCGTCAAACAAATCTGTGTTTATGCCGTATTTTTAGCCCGTCGTGAAGATATGGAATGGATGCTGCACGACAGTGGTTTATTCTATCCTGATTTATTAGAAGAAATACGCCGTCAAAGTGAAGGAGAAAATCCTTACACCCATTATGCTAAATTAATTTTTTCAGACGATTTAGGCTCAATACAAACCGCTATAAAATACATGGTACACTATGAATACCAACTCGGGAAATTAGATGCCGGCTTTAAGGAAGTTGCCATAGATAACGACATTATTACCTCCGCGCGCATTAGTTTATACTATGCCGCCAATCGTTATTTCTTAAGCGACAATGAAATCCTAAAAAACATAGATAAAATACAAAACATCCCCACCACAATCGTTCATAATCGTTTAGATATGTGCTGCCCACTAAAAGGAGCATGGGATTTATACCGTGCCATGGATAATGCAAAAATAGAGATTATCGCAGATTTAGGACACGTTGGAGATAAACTAAGAAAAGCCTACCGTAAACAATTTGATAAATAGTCTCTTCAAATTAAAGACAAATTTCCCGTAAAAGGACTATAAAAAAGAGGGCTTCTGCCCCCATAAATAAATATAAAAATCCTACTCTGTATAAACAGAGTTTTGATGAATCCTATAAATAAAAATCACGCACTACGCTCTAAAAAATTCATAACTGAAGCTTTTGCCGCTTCCGGTTCTGCTAAAAACAGTGCACACGCCCCATATTTCTCCTGTTCTTCTTTAGAATATTGCCGTTCAATACGCAATCTAATTTCCTCACGACTACTATAACCAATCATTTCCGGCGGCAACATCTCTATGAGCGTTTTAAAATCCTGAAAAAGAGCGATACCTTTAACTTCTCGCAACAAACAGCTTTTCGTTTCCGCATTAACATACTCAATCGTATCACCCACATGAATATTATGAAATCTTTTGAGATAAAGGCGCAAATCTATTTTACGCTGACCACCCAAAATTTTGTGATACGCAAAAGGATATACTTCTATCAAATGTTTCATGACACATACCCCTTACATCTAAACAACAACCCCGCTTACATCTATTATATATACTGAAAAAATTTAAAGCGCAAGTTTTTTTATACATCTGGGTATGTATAATTATTTCCCATAAAATTTTTTATTTGACGATTCCCTCAAAATGTGGTATGGTAATAATGTTTTATTATAGATATATCTATTATTGGGAAGTTTGTTTTCATAGTTATTTTGTGCTGTGATTTTCCTGATTTGTATCTGTAATTTAAACCTACCCATTTTTCTTCGGTAGCTATAAAAGAAAGAAAATCATTAAAACAAAAAAAATATGAAAGCAAAAATTGCAGCGCTTTTAGGCGTATTCTTCGCCATCAGCGCATTTAGCATTAACAGTATTTCATCTGAACCTTGGGCAGATGAATGGGCTGTTTTTTTCCAGGGGTGCATCTATGCTCTGGAGAGTAGTGTTATCACATTCGGTGTCACTTATGTGGCGCTGTATGCATGGGAGAACTTTGCTCCCCACCACTACAAAAAAACGATGAAAAAACTTTCATCAAAAGTAGAAGACATAGCAAACTCTGCTTTTGATGAATAACTTTTCACACCTTGATTTCCCGCTTTTTAAGCATTTTGGACTTCAAGGTGTTTTTTTATTTAAAATTCTTTTTTCACTTCCTGCGAAATTTGATGGCAATACCCTACCAATTTTCCAGCTCAAATAACCTAAATCACTACACATATATTACCCACCTATCAAAAAAGAGATGCCACCAGACATGACATCTCTTGCTCTTAAAAATCGTCAAACAAAGAAACTTATTCAGCTTTTTTAGCAACTTTTGCTTTAGACTCCTTTTTAGCTTTAGTCTCTTTCTTTGCTACCTTAGCTTTAGTTTCTTTTTTAGCTTTAGGCTCCTTCTTAGCCTTAGTGCTTTTCTTTTCCTTTTTAGCTGTTTTCTCTGTTACTTCCTTCTTCGGGCGACCACGCTTTTTAGCCACACCATCAGCTTTAGAAGCCGCTTTTTTCTTTGTCTTCTTTTTGCCCTTGTTTTCCTTCAACTCAGCTTGTTGCTGAGAAATCAACATAGCCTTTTCCAATTCTTTTTCAGAGCAGAGTCCTACAGCCATCGGGTTAATCGGGCGCAAATTAGCCATATTGCTGTGAGTTCCTTCACGAATGGAAGCAATTGTCGGCTTAGTAGTACCAATAAGTTTACAAATTTGCGAATCAATCACTTCGGGACAGTTTTTCAGAATCCACAAAATAGCACTCGGTTTCTCTGCACGCTGTGTTGGAGAAAGAACTTTTTTAGCCTTAGCATTTCTTTCTTTAACATTTTTCTCCAACGGAGTAGCCACCAAGCGAGCCTTTTCATCGGCTTCGCAACGTTGAATTTCTTCCAACGTTAATTGTCCATTAGAAACGGGACTAACCCCCATAATATTATAAGCGATATCGCCATCAGCAATAGCCTGAATTTCCAATTCATGCAATTCGCAAAAATCCGCAATTTGTTGAAAAGTCAGGGTTGTATTTTCCACCAACCAAACTGCGGTCGCCTTAGGCATTAAAGGTGCAGTCATTTCATCATCCTTTCTATCTAAACATAAACCCCAAATTTGTTTATAGCGTAAACTGTTTTTATAGGATTACAAGCGATTTTAAGTGTTTTCTACACAAACTTTACACTTCACCTGCCCCAAGAACATCCCTTAACACCACCGCTATATTTTCCAAATAAAAGAAAAGCCTGTAAAACACAGGCCTTTAACTTGTCGAAAACTCTCTAATAACAAATTAATTAGCAGCTTTTTTAGCAACGAACTTAGCAAATTTGTTATTAAACTTACCAACTTGACCGCCAGAATCGACAACACGTTGAACACCAGTCCAAGCCGGATGAGACTTCGGATCGATTTCGAGTGTCATTGTAGCGCCTTCTTTACCCCAAGTTGACTTAACTTTCTTCTCTGTACCATCAGTCATTACATAAGTAATTTCATGATAATCAGGGTGAATACCTTTTTTCATTATTATCTCCAAAATTTAACTTCACTAAAAAATTTACGGTTCTTATACACTACACTTTTATATAATGCAAGTACATTTTTGTAAATTTTTAAACTTATTTTAAAATTTTAGCAATTTT
>CASFSV010000004.1 GCA_949297415.1 uncultured Alphaproteobacteria bacterium | reverse complement strand
CTTGCATTATGATATCCTCCGATTGTGTATTTGGCGACTGGCAGGTCTTATTCTATTGTACACGATCGGAGTTTTTTTGTCTGCCTCATCGGCTTAGCCTTTTTTGAACCCCGCGACTATCGCGGGGTTTTCGTTTCACAAAAAAGGGCACTAACTGCGCCCTCATATTTGTTTAAGCAGAAAAACCTCTATAAAATCGAATAAATTAAAACTTTAATCAAACAAATCGGTTTAGATTCTGATTGGTGAAACGTTTATCGTGTAATTCGACAACCAGTCATCTCTTTCGCGCGCACATTGATCTTATAATTATTTTATATGTGACTTTTTTATCATTATAAAATCTAAATTAAATCACTAAATATTAAGTTTTTTAATATAAGTTTTATAATAATCACGTCCTTTGTCAGTTATGTTACGTCCACGCGAACTAATTGCGACAAATCCAATTTTAATTAAATATGGTTCAAATTCGCCTGTTAATATTTTAGTATCCAAATGAACTCGTGCTGCTAGTGTTTCCGCCGACATTGCCCCAGCCGAATCTGCATAAAGAGTAGAAATAATTTCTTTATCCTTTGTCGTTATACCCATTTCTCCTATTTCACGCTCTTCAAAATACTCTTTTGCCATATCTTGGGTAACAGTATCTGTCTCTCTGTTGATTGCTTGTGTCATCATACCTTTTATAAATGCTTCAGCTTCTCTTATAGAGCTGCGGCATCTGTCTACACACATAGCAATAACTTCTTCAGATACTTTCAATCCACAAGCATTAAACTTGGAAATAAAAATCAAACGCAATTCTTCATGGGAATAGTCCTTCAGATAGAAAGTCAAATTGGTACACCGATCTTTAAGAGTAGGCAATATTTTATCCGAGTCGGTAGTTGCCCCAATAAACGTAAATTCATCAATCGGTATACGATGAGCTACACCATTCTTATCGAGATAAGAATAAACTCTGCTACTCAATAATCCGAGCAAAGCTGTTTGCTCCGCCACCGACAATGCATGAAGTTCATCGATACCTATTACTGCTGGCTTTTCGCTACGTCCAATATTAATTAGAAATCGACGTATAGCCGCTTCACTTTTACTTGCAGATGCATCAAATATATGGCATTCTACACCGAGTTCCTTTGCAATAAGTTGCATAAGAGTAGTTTTCCCAAGTCCTCTATTACCAAACAATAAAACATTATCAATATGTTTAGAATTGAGTTTTTTCGCCGCCGCTAGTTCGGCTTTTATCCGAGTTACAATATGTTTCTGACCGATAAACTCAGTAAGATTATTAGGCGAAAGCTGAGATCCTTTAACCGGCTCAATCGGTGTTTCTTCAATATAACCTTTTTCGCCTTTTTTATTTATATCGACATTAGAGCCTCTATCTTCCGGAGAAGTTGCATAACCGCCTAATATTCCTGGTGCAGGATATATTACAGGCGGAGCTACAGGCACCCGATCTAATGACTTTTCCTGCCGTGTAACAATGTCTTCTACAATATCCTTTTCACTTTTCTTCAATATATCAGTAAAAGAATCAGAATTGTCTAAATTTTCAAACCCAAAAAAGGCTTTTACTTTGCTAGCCGAAAGACCTTGTGTCACTATTGCACGAATCACGTCTTCTATGCTATTAATTAACATACCACACTTGACACGATCCATAATACTACCTTCGTGGGAAATAAATTCTATATATTCTTTTAGTCCGTTAAGGTTTTCCTTAACTACAACTATGTTTGCATTATCTTCAGTCTTGGCCGCATTCCGTGCCGTTATAAACTGAGTTAGCCACATTTTTTCTGCAGTAGGCATGTTCTTCTCCCTATATTTTTATATTCCATTTGTCCAAAAGCTCTAATGCGGTATTAGATGGAACCGCATTCGTATGTCCGTTAGCGCCAACAGTTATTGAACTGTTTATCCCTATGCATGAACCCTTGCGATCTAATACAGGGCCACCGGAATCGCCATGGTTAGATGGCGCTGTATATACAAGCAGGCCCTCCGAATTACGCACGTATTTAATTACACCAGGTAAAGGAGCCAATCCCATGTTTAATCCGTTTCCTATGACAACAACTTCTGCCCCCGGTTTAAGCAATGTATGATCTTTCAGCAGTTTGATAGTTTTATTATATGGCGATTTCTCCGATTCAAAAATGCATACTGCAACGTCATGTTTTTTGCTTGATTGCAAAATGTTTAGTTTCAGTGCTTTATCCGAATCACCCAATTTTATTTTTATAGTGTCGAAATATTCACCTTTGGCATCGCAAAAAACAACGTGATCGTTCGTTAAAACGTAACCTTTTTCAGAGATGACAAAGCCTGTACCATTCTTTCCTTTTACACCGGACGTACAACATGACAAAGCCCCTACCGCTTGCTTGTATTGTTCAAAGATACGAGCACACCAGCCTTGATCGTTATAACCCACCAAGAAATTATCAACTGGTGAATCTTGCTTCTTTCCAAGCTTTGAGCCACCGCTCGGATAATTATTTCGCTTATCATCTTCGTCAAATAGCCGCAATTTAGTGAGTATGCGATCAGTCAACCCTTTTTCACGTAATTCTACGCATATATCAAACCATTCTTGTATTTCCGCTCTTATAATAGCCTGATCAATATAATTCATTGCCGTGTTATAATCGCGGCATCGCATTTCAAGCATCGCAAGCAAATATTGACGTCCTTCTTCCACGGCTCCTCTTTTTAACAACATTCGAGCCGTATTTAAATATGTATTAATATGAGAAGATATACTTTCTTTTTTCATTTAAGCAATCCTTTCGCCGTCAACCATCTACGAGCATATTCTTTCAACCTGGAAACATCGATGCGTAATATGGCTTTTATATATTCTTTAAACTCCATGTTTGCTTTATAGGCGTCAAATTCCAATAACATTTCGTCAGTTATAGAATTTATATATTCGCCGATAACAGTAAGGCAGTCTTGACGAGTTACGCAATCTTCAGCACATTTTATTCCTTTAAACTCTGCAAAAATCGCCCGCTTTAAAGGTTTATTTATTATTTGTTTACAAATTGCTTTAATGTCAGCCCCGGCATACCCTTCTAATTTTGTTGCAAGCCATTCAGAAGTTACGTCTGGATTGCAAGGGATTTCAAGACGATTTTTTTGTCCGCGATCCTTGCCAAAAGCAATATCTATCAGCTTTTTCCTTGCATCAAAATCAGGAAGTGGTATATATATTTGGGTTTCAAATCTGCCGCCTCTTTTTACCGCGCTGTCCAAAGCCCACGGTCTATTAGTGGCAGCAACAATTATTTTGATTTGTCCCGGTTTAGTCTTCGACATAAAACCGTCCATATAGGTTAACAATGTAGTTAATTGCTCTTTTGTATGCCGAGATTCATCATCATCACGACTAGCCGCCAAGGCATCTATTTCGTCAAAAAATATGATGCATTTGTCATATTTTTGAGCTTGCTCAAAAACCGCGGCTATTATTTTTGCGCCATCTCCTACGAGTCTAGCCATAACGTCCTTGATTTGGACAACGGCGATCTTACAACCAAGTTCACCTGCCAAACATTTAACAATATGCGTTTTACCGGTTCCGGGCGGCCCATACAGCAAGATTTGTAACCCAAGATCTTTGCGATACCTATAATATATCGGGGAATACTTTTTGTCGAAAGGCGCAAAAATGTTAACCATGAATTCTTCTTTGACGTCTACCAGCCCGGCTACATCATCCATAGTTAAGTTTGGAACATCCGCGCTGAACCAGTCAGTATTGTCTGCAATATTATTGTCGCCTGAGGATTGTGTTTTTGCTTTAGCCAATTTTTTAGTAGCTGTTGACATATACTCATGCACCTGCACATACCATTGCCGATAATATTCTTTATGGGTTGCCGACAAATCAGGCTGAGATAATTGAGCTTCTGCAATACTAAGAATATTTTTTCCGACTCGCATCGCCACTTCGTTATTCCCGGAGCTACGCGCATCATTATAGATTTTGGCAAATTCCTGAAAAGTATCCAATATCGTAGCCATATTTCACCCCCGATTTATGGCTTAGTGCTTTTTCTTTTCTTCGTCTATGGCGCGTAAGATGGAATCAATATCATGAATTGCTTCGCCTTGCACGGTATCCGCAGCGACAGGTGCCTCTTTTTTCGCAATCCTAGCCTCTAGGCGAGCTTGCCGAGCTCTTTTTTCTTCCTCAACTTGACGCGCGAATTCAGGGCTCATCGACTTCTTTTCGCCAAAAATACTTTTATAGGTTTCAGAACTATCATCGGTAAGCCTTCTCCGCATGGAACGCAACGCTTCTCTGCTTTCTTTCAAAGAGCTTTGCAATTTACTGAGTTCTTTGCTGAGAGATTGTATATTCGGCTTTTTGCTAAGTATAGTTCTGCAAGCTGTTATAGCCTCAGGAAGATTGTTTAATTCCCCGAAAGCTGCACTGGTTATAGCGCCGGTTTCTATTTGGGTTTCGATAAACTTAAAATTGCGTACCATTTCAAGTACGCCTACTTTATCTTCGATCAACTGATCGGAATATGCATCTTCTCGAAGATCCGCAGCGTCGTCGATCCATTCATCATATTTTTTGGCAAGTTCCTGGAAATTATCTCTTGCGTTTCGAATCTGAACTAAAGTACCGGCGATGGCTTTGCGTTGCTTTTGTTCTTTAGTTAATTTAATTGCCATTTTATTATTCTCCTTTTTTTAATTGTAATTAAGATTATTTCCGATATTATTATCGGCTTCTTCCCCGCGGTTTTTGCCGAGTGCCTCCATCAAAATCTGATCGTCTATCTTATGGGTCTGGTACTCGGCACTTATCATGTTAATCTGTTCAGTATGCGACGCATTAGTATCGTAATAGAGGCGAGTCATTCTTTCATCGTTTTCATAACTTACCATGGCTTTGTTTTTAAGATCGTTATAAAGTTCGGCAACCAAATCATACAATATTTTAAGTTTCCCCGTATTGTTGATAAGTCTCGGCAACTTGTGCTGGGGAATACTCCTGATAACCATAAAATAATTATCGGTGTCGTATAAAAACTGAATCAACGCCAAAAATTTGTCAAACACGCTATAAACGGCATCGTAAATTTTGCATTTACTATCTGAAAAAGCTATTTTTTCTTGAACGCTTCTAGCATTGCTCAGAAATTGATTCCTTTTTACCATATCGCCGTTTTCGTCGGCAAATTTAATTTTTTCAAGCAACAGCGCATATTGATTTCTAAGCGATTCATATTCATCGTGATTTATTTTTCGTTTCTCGTCATTTTTGGCGACACAGGCTTTGAGCACTTCTATTTTTTTACTGGCTCTTCTTTTCAACATTCTCGTAACGATGTTCATAGGTAGTCTCCTTAATATTCGATGATTCATGTGGTGTCACTAATATTTGACTCATAACTTAAGATAATAATATAATGAGAATTCCACAAAAAATAAATTTCAAATGTATTCCCCTGTTATATACCGTTTTTTGTCACACTCACGTTATAGAGACAGAAGTCAAATCGTGGACCTCTGTGCCCAAAACATACACCATAACTTTCAGCTTCAGTGCAATGCCGATATGATCAACGCACATTGTTGAAAATATCTAATACAATGATTATGTACATGTATATGTATGACTAGGTTACTTAGATTATATAATACCACTGTATGATAGTCAACAGAAATAAATAAATCTACTATTAGTTAATTTTAGAACTAAAAAAATATTGTTACTTAATTGATATTAATTATAAATTATGATATTATTATAAAAAATTAATAAAAGGTTAAGTTGCTTTCTGTAATTCATGCTTGAAAATATGCGCGGCAGAAGATACTCTTACCAATATTAACACGTCTAAAATATGCAATTTATGTTGCTCAAAAGCAACATAATATACGACTCGGAAAACTAAGGAAAAAGGTAATGCTGTTTTATAAAACTTTTACAATACAAAATGCCAAACCATCGCCGAATGCAATCGTCTGGCGTTTTCAAGCAAATGACATACCCCACAATTTCAAAGCGCGCGTCTTGCAAGGTTCAATCGGCGCATTCCGCAATAATTTGTTCAATCAATATTCTAGTATATCCGACGGAGAAATCATTTCTTTTGACTCGGCACATGATAATATTTTTTTATTGGATTTTTCACATTTTACGCTTCCGTGGGGCATCGGAGCTGTTGTATACGAAAAAGACGGCGTAAGCAATAACGCAAGAGCAAACGGTACATATACTTTCAAGGTAATAAATGAATATGCCCTATTGCAATCGCTTCCGACTGCCTTCACTGAAGAATGTACTGCAGACGATTTAAATGAAAATTTACGTCCGATCCTTTCCGCAGTAATTCGCAAATGTTTGATTAACTTTTTACAAACCACATCAAATCCTTACTGCCCTACTCCGGAACTGGCGGCTGAAATTCGCTATGCCGTAAATGAGGTGTTAGCTTCTGCTACCGCATTCATCAGAGGGTTGGAAGTTACGAATTTTAACATTGCGCAGATTGATTTGTTTAATTAAAACGCGTCTTTGATATACAATACGGAACGAAAAAGATATAAAACATACACAGAAAATTTAAATTAATTAAATTATAATTAGTTGAGGGGGCTGCATGAATAACTTCAGTGACAAATTAAAAAAACTTTTCGGTTGTGTGGCATACGGTTTGGGAATGACCATTGAAACCGTTAGTCTGTGTATTAGTCAAGGTAAAGGTATTCTAGGAAATATCGCCGAATTATCCAAGGGTATAGGGACAGAGTTTCTGTCAGACGTGCTCGAAGACGAATTTGAATCATTAGGTAGCTGGTTAGAAACCCATAAATTTAATAAACGATTCGCGCATACTTTAGAATCACTGAAAGACGCCCCGAATATATGGGCTGCAATCGTAGAAATTATTAACAGCAATGCTAATGCTAGGAATACTACGCGCAAAAAACATTCTACTATAACCACAGATTCGGTCGCTGCAATATCCAAGGTATGGCTAAATCCATATAAAAAGGATTTTATCGTAAACTCATGCAAAAACTCGGAAAAATATAACCGTCTCAACGAAAACGACAAAACGCTCGTGCGCGATATACTGTTTACCGCATGTAACATATATTGGGAAGCGGCTTTCGAAGAGTTTTTGGGTAAAGAGGAAAAAATACTTGCTTCCGTTATTGTCTGCGCGCTTGGCAGCAAAATAGACAACTATACCGATGAAATGCGCGTTTTCGTAGAACGGCACCGTATCGCTGAAGGCACACGGATTTCTTACGATAAAACCCACGTTACCGAAATCGTCAAAGAAACCTTTGCGCTTGTCTGCCAATGGTGCGGTACCCATGATGCGAAAAACTTCGTTAAAGACCATTTGGAAGAAAATAAATATATATGTAAAGCATGCGGCACTGCGTGTTTTATGATATCGCATAAGGCAAGCGCGGAGGAAATTGCAGATAAAATTGCCAATAGATTAGCAGAGTTTACCGCAGAGCTTTACAAAAAAATCGATGAAGACGGAAAAACCACGCGTGCGCGGATCGATTTTGCCGAAAAGAACATTATTAATATAGTACCAAACATACAACGCCTAAAAGCCGCATTAAAAGAAGATTATATTTCTAAAGAAGATATTAAACGTCTTGCAGATTATATTTCCCGCTATGCGCCCGATCATTTGCTCGTAAGATTCGTTAATGCATTCTTGTCGCCAAGCAAAGATGCGGTTTCTAAGTTTTTAGATGATTTTCCTATCGGCGCTGAAACAGAAGAAGACGTTGATCTTATTACAGATGTTTTGATCCGCTATATGCAAGCGACATGGATCGAGACATTAAGCGTATTTATCGAAAAGGCTTACAAACAAAACAAAAGACTAAAGTCCTATAGCGAAATAAGAGATCGATTTGTCAAACAATCTACTGCAGTCGATGACGGGACTTACGACTTAACCTACAAACGCGATGTATTTATCGCATATTCTACCGAAGATCTGGATCATATCAGAGATTTGGTAACCGAACTTGAAAAAGCCGAGTTCAAATGTTTTGTCGCATATCGAAATTTACCTAACTGTTTCGGAGAAGATTTCAAAAAAGATATCTGTACAGTGATGCAACATTGTTCCGTTTTGCTTTTTGCTTCTTCACGAAACTCACGACATCGTAAATGCGACGCTGTCTGGGAATTGCAAACCTGGCATGACAAGCAACCCCAAAAACCTAGATTCGAATATCTGATAGAAAATTATAGCGCAGAAGATAATGACTATGTGTGCAAAAAGATAAAGCAAATGCTTCCCTTAAGCTACGCTACGGTGGGAGATTATAATACGATCATAGATGTGATCGACAAAGCGCTCCCCAATCCTTACAGTTACAGCGCTTTTAAAACCGAATATCCGACAAATTCGGCGAAAGTAGAGAAACACGAAGCTGTGCCTATAAAAACCATCCAAAGTAACTCGCCTGTTATCGCAAAAGCCGATGACAAAATGTCGGCAAACAAAAAGGAAACGGCAAAGCAGCAACGCGCCGATGAGTTTATTAAAAACAATAAAAAAAGACTACCTACCCTAATATCGGCAAAACAAGGTGACGTGGTCGCGCAATGTAAGGTGGGTAATTTCTATAACAAAATTTTATTTTACGCTAAAGCCGTCAAATGGTTCAGATTGGCCGCCGAACAAGGTCATGCCGAGGCGCAATACAAGTTGGGTAATTGCTATTATTACGGCCTCTTGGGTGTAACAAACGACCTTTATGAAGCCGTCAAATGGTATAAATTGGCTGCCGAACAAGGCCATGCCGAGGCGCAATACAAGTTGGGTGAGTGCTATTATTTAGGCTATGGCGTAAAAAAAGGCCAAGCCGAGGTCGTTAAATGGTATGAATTGGCGGCTAAACAAGGCCATGCCGAGGCGCAATACAAGTTGGGTGAGTGCTATCATTTAGGCTATGGCGTAAAAAAAGACCAAGCCGAGGCCGTTAACTGGTTCAGATTGGCCGCCGAACAAGGTCATGCCGAGGCGCAATACAAGTTGGGTAATTGCTATTATTACGGCCTCTTGGG
>CASFSV010000003.1 GCA_949297415.1 uncultured Alphaproteobacteria bacterium | reverse complement strand
CTTAAATGACCCGTTTACGGGTAGATAGTAACAAATTGCGTCTGGCAGAATTATGGGTACCCCGTTCAGGGGAAGCCAGTGGTAAAGGCTTATAGCCGCATATGAAGAACCCCGCGTTTTACGCGGGGGTATCTTTTTTTATGAAGCAAGAATTAAAATTACGCCTGAATTTTATGAGATTACCGCCATTTTGCGTTATAACTTTTATCTGTTCAAAAGACATTTACATCAGCTTTATAATAGAAAACAAGGATCGTATGACAAGAAAAACTTTGATACCTTATCGCCTCAGCGCAGTGAAAAGGGATATTACGAGTTTTGCATCTAATTGCAGTCGCTCCGGATAACAAAGTCAAAAAGAGATAAGAAAAGGATAGAGAAGCGATACTATGGCTCTAAAATTTCGGGTAAAGCCGAATTGTATTGCAAATCACGAAGTGCAGTAGTCAAATTATCCTCAATCGGAGAAAAAATACCGGCTTCAATATCCTGAACAGTAGAATACCGCTCAAAAGACTGAACCGAAGCAACGGAATCATAAACAGGAGCTTTGGCATGAACAAAGATATCTTTTTCAATTTCTTCAATTTGGATTTGAGGTGTTTCGTCTTGAGGGTTAAGTACCGCCTGCGGGATATCGATTGGAAAATCTCTATTTCTATAATCAACATTATTATATCCGAGTTCATGCTGTTCTTCTAATTGAGCCAGCTCATTTTGACTATCCTGAGCTTCAAAGAAGTCAAACGCACGAGTATCTAATTCAATTTCATCTTTTATATAAACTGAAACATCATCAACTTTAATATCTTGCAGTTCGGCCAACTGATGACCGTCTTTAGAAACAATAACTTTATAAGTTCCATAAGGAATAGCGTCTAAAATAAAGGAACCCTCAATATCGGCAAAAGTTGAAACAATTTCTTTATTATCTTTATCAAGGGCAGAGATTTGGTAGCCAAACATTCTGCTATCGCTGGCGTTTGCAAGTTTTCCTTCAATCGCTCCTCGATGAACAAAAGGAATAGCGACCGTCCGAATAGTCCCCGGTCTCAAAACCAATTTTTTCTCATCATACAGAGGTTGCAGAGCAATATCGATAAGAGTTTCGGTATCAACATTAAGAACAGTTTTCTCATAAGTTTGCAAATCGGTTAAAACAGCCACCCCATTTTCATCGGTATAAATTTCTTTTTCCAAGCCGTTCGCATTAAGTCCGATACCTTCAAGAGGTTCGCCTTCTTCATCCGTTAATTTAACGTACATAGTACCGGTATTGCTCAATTTTGAATTAGCGGAAGTAATAACATCCATTGCATCAGGAGCTTTAGCAAGACTGATATTATACGTGAGATAAGAACTTATATTAAAATCTCTGTCAAATTCAAGTGTAGCCGTCAATCCCCCGAAAGGAAAGATTTGTCCGCCGGAAAAAGAGAGATAATCCATATCTTCAATCAAGTTACGTGTATATTTACCTGAAAGATAAGTATTCCGTCCGGTTCTCCAGTCTAAGCGAGTAGAAAATTCCGTAAAACGACTTTCCGGAGATGTTTCATAAGTCAGCCATGTTTCAGAAGAGAAAGCCCCCCACCATTTATAAGCACCCAGACGAACAGTATTATATGCACCTCTAGCACTATTGTAATCATAATAGCTATCTTCTAAAGTCAAATTCAAACTGTTCATTAATTGTTTGGAAAGTCTTGCTGTAACATTATTAAAAGAAGTTTCATCACTTTCAAGAGTACCTTGCCTCCAACTTAAATAATAGGGAATACGCCATGGTAACATACCAGATAATCTTGTTTCAAATTGCTCATCCAAATATTCTTCACCATAAAAAGAAATGGGCGAATGAATTCCATTAAATTTATCATATCCGGCATAAATTGTACCGATATAAACATCACCTTGCCATTCTGCATGGTGAGCAAAATCTTGAGTATCTAAGTTTTGTTCCAAGTTATATTGAAGAGAACTTCCCTTAACAGCCATTTGAGCGCCGGCCATTGCAAAGCGCTGAGTTTCAGTTCCTGTATCAGCATCTGGGGTTTGCGTAAAACCACCCATAAGTGTTAAATGATCAGTAGCACCATAATAACCGGTAAAATCAAGAATAGGGGTATCATCACCATTATAAGTAAAGGGCTCATTATCTTCAATCAAATAGCGATAAGGCTGATAGGCAGCAGCAGTATAACCAAATTCACCTTTTTTAACCGGACTTGTACCTGAGTAATAACGTTCATATTCAGTTCTAGTTTCACCATAAGGGCCATAAAATACGAGTTTAAAAGTATTCAAGCCATAAGAAACAGGAATATCTGGAAAGTTATATTGACCATCAATACCGCTTTGGCGATATCCGACTAATTGTTCGTTCCAGTAGAGTTCAACTTGCCAACCATCCAGAAGAGGACCTGTAATATCAATCGTTTTATTAGCAGACATAACTAAGTTTTTAAAGCTACTAACTGCAACACCTCGTCCATAAGAAGCATCTGCAAAATAGGAAGAACTTAATCCGCTGATATCACCGACTTTTAAGGTCTTAAGATTAAACGCATTTCCCGGCTCATCTAAAAAAGTTCGACTACCGGTCAATCTCATTCTAGGTTTTCTGTCATTATATGAATCCCCAAAAATATAAGCATTAACATCAAGTCCAGCCGCAAGCATAGCCACATTGACGGAATAAGAATCACTATTAGAAGACTTCCCGATAGAATCATAATAATTCCATCCTTTACCGAGTGTCAAATCGACAACCGGTTCTCCGAACCAACGATTATCGAATTCATAATTTTTAAAACTATCGCGTTTAAACGAAAAATTATTTTTCCCTCTCTTTTTTTCGGCTCTACGTTTAACCGTCGTCGGCAAATCTTTATCAGCGGTTACGACGAGTTGCATATTAAGTCTATCGATTTTAATTTTGACATCCAGATACTGAATATAAAAATCCGCGGCAAAGAAGATCGTATCATCGACAACCAGCATTTCATCAGAAGCGAAAGGTGTTTTAAGTCCGTTATACTCAACAGTTTTTTGCCCCAAATCAATAACGAACGGCGCATCTTCATCATTAACCCACCAGAGTTTCAGCGTATTTTGGTTTAAGACATATTTTAGACCGAGATAAGCAGAAATCTGTGGCAAAGAAATATATTGTTTATTAGTTTTTTCGTAAACATAGGCGTAATCATCTAAATTGAAACCCTGAATAATAGGTTCCAAAATTAAAGGATCATTGCTATAGTCGGTCAAGTCTTGTGCTTTCGTTGAGGCGATACCACATAAAAAGAAAACAATGAGAACAAAACTAAATATGCAAAGCCTTACGCAATATTTCTTTCTTCGTTTTAGCATCTTCCAGTTTTAAAACCGCATTATTAATCCGAATATTTTTATCTAAAGGAACATTAACAGACAAGGTATCAGTAGACATATAGATTTTTATACCATTGACACGCCCGAGATCTTTATCTTTTTCGTCAGCAACAACAACGTTAAAGCGAGAGGATTTATTTCCCAATCGTTTGAAAACAAGATTAAGTTTATTATCAGGGAGTAATTTATAGCTTACCAACTCAGTCTTGCTATAAAGATTATCTCCTTTTGTTATTGTAACAGGGATAGTAATAGCGAACAGAGCGCGTAGCTGCATGGATATGGTGTTAGATTGCCCGCCATCTTTGCTTTTGAGCTTAGGCGCACCCAACAAGACCTCGCTAATTTTGAGATGAGAAACAAATTCCCCATCTGGCGCTTGAGCCAAGCTTCTACGAGCAATATTGATTGTTTGTACCTCGTTAGGTTTTAATGTAAACTGTCTCGGCGACCAAGTTAAATACTTATTGGCATCAAAAGGAGAGGGCTCTTTTGTTTCAATCAGTTTCCCGTTAGCATCCTGCTCAAAATTTACCATAGAAACACGATAGGTCTGAGTTTCTTGAGATGTATTGATAATGCGTACGCTTTGCACACGTTTATTTGAATTAGCTTCAAAATCAATACTGTAAGGAAAGACTGAAATATTAGCAAAAGCGAGTGTCGGCATCACAAGAACAGAAAATAAGAGATAGATTTTGCAAATTTTTTTAAACATAAGTTTTTCCTTTCAAAGACTAATAAGAAACTGTGACCGTATATGTACCGGAATAATCGCCATCCTGAGCAGAAGGAGGAATATTCAACGTTGCCCCAACGCCAAAAGTACCAGTTCCCATACCATCTGTGCCTATCAATGTCAGGGAATTACCGACGTTAGATACAAAATTATTAACCAACAAAGAAGAGTTGTTCTGGTTATAAATAGTAACTTGTGATGGAAGATTTATATTAACTACTCTTCCTGCAATACCATCTATGGCAAAAATTCCATTACTTGTAGAAGAATTAGCCGCAAAAATTCCATTATAAGTGACTTGATTTATAGGAGAAAGAACAACAGTGCCACCAATATCATTACGCACAATAGAACCAAAATTAAGTTCTTGAGTTTGAGTAACAGAAAGTTTGGAATCAAGTGTAATCGAAAGGGAAACAGTAAGAGGATGATCCTCGTTAAAGCCTTGCCAATTTTCAGCGTGTATATTGATAGGCAAAGATCCCTCAAAAAATCCTGCTTCACAAAAACCATTTAATTGTATATCAGCGGTAACGGAAAGATTAATATATTCATTACTTGATGTAAAAGTCCAATTATTAGTTGTTCCAGAAATAGCAACATCATTGCTTTGCACATACATATTGGAAACAGTTATTTGGCATCCGGTAAAAGCTCCACTGGAAGATGTAACTGTATAATTTTTATCCCATCTAATGCCAATAACTCCATGATCGTGAATTTGAATACTGCCCAATTGACAAGTAGTCTGTTTATAAAGACCATTCACTACACAATCACCGCTATTTTGCCAAGAAATGGAAGCATTATCAGTAAGTTGAATATAAGAGCCAAAGGATATGTCTTGAGTTTTTGTAACACTAAGTGCTGCCCAACAGATAGGAGCTCTAAAAAAAACAAAAATTATAAGAAAACTTACAAAATTTCTAAACATTTCCACACACAAAAAAATGACCCTTTTTTATCAATATATAAGAATTTCCCCTCAAAGCAATTAAGATTAATTTTTTATTAACAAGAATAACTACTTATTCTAATTGACTTAAAATCACTTTCTAAACTGTTTCAACGAGACCCTGCTGATAAAAAAGGGTCATTTTTTTGCAACAACCTAATAATAAACTAAATCAAAATTAGTAACTTATTGTAACCTGGTAAGAACCAGTATATGTACCTTGTGCTTGATCTGCTCCGACATTCAAATCAGCACCAACTTTCATTATAGCTGATCCTCCATCAAGAGTAAACGTGTTCCCCTCACTAGAGGCAAAATTATCCACAGTCATCTCCCCGCCCGGAGTGCCTGTTAATTTAACCTCACTTGGCAAGGTAACAGTAACACTTTGACCATCTGCTCCGGTAATTTCAAAAATACCGGCAGCACCTTCACTTGTTCCGACCAAAATAGAGTCATCAGTTGATGTACGAGCTCCGTTGCTGGCAGCAATGGTTACCGTTGTCTCACTACTAGGTGAGATCATAGTGCCAAAATCAAGCCCGTTGCCTTGTTGCGTGATACTAACCGGAGATACAATTTTAGCGTTAATAGTTCCTGTACCAGTTGCTTCCGCTGCCAAAGCTGACGAGCTGCCCAAAGCCAACACAGAAACGGCGACCGTTAAAAGTAAATTCTTTTTCATAACATTTTCCCCTAAAAAGCAATAAATAATTTCACTTATGATTATAAAGAAAAAAATGTTAAAAATAAGTTTAAAAACAAAAGAAAAGGAAATGTTTTACCTAATAAGAAGTCTGTACGCGATAAACGCCCATACGTGCCCCGCCTTGAGTATCTGTATCAGAAATATTAAGCGAAGCTCCCACATCAATATCGGCTTTGCCGTTTTGTGCATCAAGAGTAATCAGCTTACTGCTATCTTGATTTGTTGTAAAAGAATGCACATTAACGGTGTTATCGGCATTATCATAAATATGAGCTTCAGGAATATCTACAGAAACAGCTTGCGCGCGAGGGCCGCTCAGTTGGATAGAACCGGCAGAATAACCACTTGTCGCCAATCCGGGGCCGGTTGTAGTGCGATTCCCTTCTTCATCAACGGTAACATCACCCGCATTATTTTTTACAATCATACCAAAGCGTAAATCATTAGATGAAGAAGCTGAAACAGGGGCAACAATTGTTGCTTTAATCTGACCAATGGCAGATCGTTCAGCCCCATATTTCCTTTTAGTTTTAACATTATCATCAGCAAAAGCATTTGAAAGGAGGATAAAAAATCCACCCAATGTTAAAATACACACAAACTTAAAGCGCATCATACCCCCTCGATTGCAGAAATATAAAATTTATTCAGCACTAACCATTGCACATTGATCTTTAACCGTAGCTTTGACGCGAGTAATTCTCATATTGTCGACTTCAAGAACTTCGTAGATGCAATAGTCATCTTCAGTCTGATCACCAACAACAGGTTCACGTCCCAAAAGATTGAATACATACCCCCCCATGGTACTTTCTTCATGTTCACAATAAGGCAGTTCCAGACAATCATAAGCATCCTCTACAAGATACAAGCCGTCAAATTCACAAACTTTCTCATCAATTTTTTTAACTGGAGTATCAGTAATTTCGTCATGTTCGTCTTGGATGTCGCCAACTAATTCTTCCAAAATATCTTCCATGGAAAGCAGACCGGCTGTACCGCCATATTCATCAACAACCACAGCCAAATGAATTCGTTTTTTCATCATCTCGTGTAGGATTTCGGAAATAGATTTATTTTCCGGCACAAACAAAATATTACGAACAATTTTGCTCAAAATATCTTTATGTGGAGAATTTTTGCATTCCAACAAATCACGAATATGTATCATACCGATAATTTGGTCTTTATCGCCATTGCAAAGCGGAAAACGAGTATGTTTATGTTGCTTAACAAATTCCATAATTTCGTTATAGCTACTATTTTGATAAATACACTTCATTTCCTGACGAGGGATCATGATTTCATGAGCAGAAATTTCCGAAAAACAAATAGCGTTTTGGATAATTTCGCTTTCTGTATCATCAATGACCCCACCTTTTTGCGAAGCATCAATAATCAATTTAATTTCTTCTTCGGAGTGAGCATCTTCATTTTCATCAGCTTGTTTAACGCCCATAAGTTTCAATATCCACATGGTAACGTGGTCAAAAACCCAGATGAACGGAGCAAAGATTTTATTAAATGTATAGAGAGGTCTGGCAATAATCAAAGCATAGCGCTCAGTATCTTGAATAGCCATAGATTTCGGAACCAATTCGCCGAATACAACATGCAATAATGTAATAAAGGTAAAAGCGATACCAAAACTCAAGGAGTGCAACAAAATTTTATTATCAGCAAAGAAGCCGGAGAACAAATCTTCCAACAAACGAGAAACAGCCGGTTCACCCAACCAACCTAAACCAAGAGAAGCCAGAGTAATACCAAGTTGAATAGCACTCAAATATGTGTTCATATGCTCGTTAATTTTAAGAGCGATTTTAGCCGATTTATTACCGGCATGCGCCAATTCTTCAAGTTTGGTACGACGAATTTTCACAATCGCAAACTCAGAAACAACGAAAAAAGCATTACAAAAAACTAAAAATAAAACTAAAAATAAATTAAAGATATATCCATAAACGGGACTCATATGATTATTTTTGAACTACCTCAAATACATTAAACACGCTTTATAGCATATAATAAGGTTTTACAGATGTCAATAATTCTTTTAAGCAAAATAAAAGAATTATGTCGTTTAATCAAAGGCATCAGGCGGAGTTTCAAGAAAACGGCTGTTTTTAGGCATAAGAAGAGAATGAGTAGGAATATTTTCTAATTCCAATAGTTTAGACTTAAATTTTAAACCACCGCCAAAACCAACAAGATTATTATTTTTACCGATAACTCTATGGCAGGGAATAATAATTGCAATCGGATTAGCGCCAACCGCTCCACCGACAGCTTGAGCTGACATAGATTTTAAATGACGTATCTGAGCAATTTTCTTTGCAATTTCGCCATAAGTTGTCAGAGTTCCGTAAGGAATATCGAGTAATAACTGCCAAACTTGTTTTTGAAAATCTGAGCCACAAAGAGATAAAGGAGGAATAAAATCAGGTTTTTGTCCTGAAAAATAAATATCTAACCAATTTTTAGCTTGCTGCATACATGTAAGTGTTGAACCATCAGGAAAAGACGGAAGTGGCGTTTTAGAATGTTGTCTCCAGTAATTATTTCTCAACCCGATTAAATGAGTTTCATCGCTTTCTAAAAAGAGTGTCCCTAAAGGAGAAATGTATGTTGTTGAGTAGCGCATATGAAAACATCCTATAATTTGTAAAGCAGCATAACAGAAAAAAAGAAAGAAGCAAGCAAAGAAATTATAAGAAAGTACTTGACTTAGAGCAAACTCTAAGAGTTACACTAAAATCAGAATCGATAACAAGGGAGAGAAAACAATGGAAAAACAAATATTTTACTATAAATTTAATAAGGTCAACGCATGGTTGATTTTAAATTTGGCTTTAACCATAACCCTAATCTATTGGAGCTTTAAGTGTGTATGCTTGTTATATTGGATACAAACACAAATTTTGATAGGTTTATGTGTGGTTTCTTGGCTAGGATGGATTTGGAAATACGCACTCAAACATCAAGCCGTTATGGTTGATGAAGAAGGTATTAAAATAGACTTGAGTGATAAGCTGAAATGGTCTGATATAAAGAGTATTGAAGAAAAAGAGGTAAGTTGTTGCTTAAAAAAATGCAAAGTTATGATTTTGCATCCTAAAGAGAATATAGAGTATCACTACAATTTCTTACAAAGACACAATGGTGAATTTACTCCATTTGCTGTTCCGTTGTATGGGATTTTATCAGAAGATGATGAAAACACAGTCGTAGAGATAATAAAGCAAAAGGTAGGAACAAAACATGCGTAAGTATAGAGTATTATGCGGTGTCGCATTAGGTATAATGATGTTTTCATCATTTTCAACACAAGCGGCAAATCAAACATTGGGAGAAAATAATATGAATAGAACCGAGATATGTAAAAGAAATTTTCGTACCTTATTTAACGGAGAAGCCCTAACCAACACGGGAACAGATCCAGAAATGATGCAAATTTTACAAAAATATATATTCGGAGAAGTTTTTACCATTGGTGAATTGGATATGAAAACCAGAGAGATGTTGACGGTTATATCTTTAAGCACGCAACAAACATTACCGCAGTTAAAAGCGCATGCACAAGCTGCGTTAAATGTCGGTGTGACACCACTAGAGTTAAGAGAGGTCGTATATCAGTGCGCACCGTTTATAGGGTTTCCGAAAACATTAAACGCACTCAATACGATAAATGAAGTTTTTACCGAAAATGGAATTAAATTACCATTGGAAAGTCAAAGCCAGGTAACTGAAGAAAATCGCCGCGAAAAAGGTTTGGCTTTGCAACAACCGTTGTATGGCACAGAGATAAAAGATATGTTAGAAGGTCTACCTCAAAATATGGGCGATGAAGCAGCTCGCTTATTGACGGAAGTTTATTTCGGAGATTTTTGTACCCGAGGCGTGTTGGATATGAAAACCAGAGAATTGCTGACTATCGGAATATTGGTAACCTCAGGCAACTGGGAAACATTATCAAGCCACATAAAAGGAAGTCTAAAAGCCGGAAACAAGCCGGAAGAAATAGCGGCTGCCATCATACAATGTATGCCATATGTAGGATTTCCTAACGGATTAAAAGCATTGAGAATTCTAAAAAGCGAACTGGAATAAAACCAAGCACCTCCGATGAAAGGAGGTGCTTTTTTGAAATAAGAAACACTAAAGCGGTAAAGCGTCTGCCATTTGCTTACGTTTGAAAGCAGAACCTTGTACGAGTTGTTGAACGCGTTGCACGGTTGCAGGTTCAAAACCAAGAGAACAAATTTCTTCAACAGACTTTTGCTCATCAACCATAAGTTTCAAAACGCGGTCTAAAACAGCATAAGGCGGAAGAGTATTTTCATCTTTCTGACCTTCGGAAAGCTCGGCGGAAGGTGCACGGGAGATAACTTCTTCGGGCAAAACGATATTGAGGCTGTTACGCCACTTGGCCAATTCAAAGATGGTCGTTTTATATAGATTTCCTATAGGCATCAAACCACCACAAGTATCGCCATAAAGTGTGCAGTAACCGGTGAGTGCTTCGGATTTATTACCGCACGCCAAAACCAAGCCGCCGTTTTGATTAGAATAAGCCATAAGAATTTGCCCGCGAATTCTGGCTTGCAGATTTTCTAAAGTTAGCCCTTTAACATTATCATCAAAGGCTTGCTCTAGAAAGGAGGTTTGTGTTTGAATAAGCGGTTCGATGTCAAGTTCTTGAAAATCAAGATGATTAAGTTTTGCGATTTTACGAGCAATTTCAAGACTTAAATCAGAGGTATATCGTGTTTTCATCATAATTGCCTTTACATTTTTACCGCCCAAAACATCAGCGGCCAAAACGGCGGTAACAGCGGAATCAAGTCCACCGGAAAGCCCTAAGATAACTTGATGAAAACCGTTTTTTTGACAATAATCACTCAAACCTTGTTTAAGTTTGTTCCAAATTTTTTCCATAATATCATCTCCTAAAAAGTTACATAGAACGATGCGCTTGAATTAAATTTTGTTGCAGAGCAAATAATCCCGCTTCCAAACCAACGCCGTAAACATGCGGATTAACAAGTCTTTTATAAGCCTCGTCAAATTTTGCCAGATTAGTGTGTCCTCGCTGTTGCAGAAGGCGTAAATCCAATTCAGGCTCGACAATAATTTTTCCATCACGAACCACCGGAGATAAGAGTAAATGCGCTTTTTCTCCTTTAGCAAATGTAATACGAGATTGATTAGTGCTACCTAACGTATACGAAGTGAGATTACGAGAAATTTCTCCGTCTTTAATAATTTCGTCCTCAGCCTTGCAAATGATGTCACCGTTAAATTGTCCATTTTTCTCAATTCGTATAACGTTTGTAGCACCAGGAATAGTGGTTTTTCCTTCCGCAACCTTAATTTTAGGCTTACCTAAATAAGATTTTGTTTTGAACACACCGCCAAGGGCAGGTGTATCATAAGCGGTAACCAGTTTGGTACCGGCCGCCAAAATATCGTAAGGAGCTTTCTGCACCAACAGCAGATTTTCAATTAAGTGCTCGTCCAAATCATTGGAAGCCACCAGTTTTGTTTGGTTAAAACCGGCATCATCAAGCATCCGACGCGCTTCTTTTCCCCAATAAGCCAAGTCACCGGAATCAATACGAATACCCATAAGCGGAATTTTTGTTTCAAGAGAAGCCTGAATGGCATTTTGCACGCCTTGCCGAGTATCGTATGTATCGACAAGCAAAGTTGTATTGGAAGGATTGTGACGCATATATGCCTTAAACGCGTCAAGTTCTTTTTCATAACTCATAATAAAAGAGTGCGCCATAGTACCTGCCGCCGGAATATTATAGTATCTGGCGGCTTTGGTATTAGAAGTAGCGGTGGCTCCTCCGATAAAAGCGGCTCGTGTTTCCGTAAAACCTCCTAATTCGTGGTCACGCCGCAAACCAAATTCCAATAATGGCCGTTTAATATTATCGGCCGATGCGGCAATAGCCATGCGTGATGCTTTTGTAGCAATAAGACTTTGCGGATTAAAGATGTTTAATAAGGCTGCTTCAACAATTTCAACTTGCCAGTTTGGGCCGGAAATAGAATAAACCGGTTCGTTCGGAAAGACAATTTCTCCTTCTTTTACGGTGTTAATATTAACTTTTAATTTTTGTCCTTTAACAAAGTTAATAAATTCATCACCGAAAATAGGAGTCCCGTCAGCATTAGTAAAGGCTCTCAAATCAGCTATATCATCATCAGAAAAATGCCAATTATCAATCCATTGTAAAAATTCGCCCAAGCCAGCGGCCATTAAATAACTGCCACCAAAAGGACATTTACGGAAAAAGGCTTCGGAAACTTTGTGTTCTTCGGCTTTCCCGTCTAAAAACCACGTTTGCGCCATAGTCAAATGATAGAGATCACAAAAGAGTGGAGAACCTGTTTCTAAAAGATTAGGTCTGGATCTGAAAGTTTGTGTATTCATGGCTATTCTCCTCTGGATTTATTAACAAGATTATGTTGGATTTTCTTTTCTAAAAGGGAAGAACGAAAAAATTGCGCGGTGGTGATTGTTTTCAGTTTTCCTTGCTCAATAAACGGACGATAAACGTCATCTTGAAGGATATCAGTAATTTGTCTGTCTTTACCTAAACATAAATCTTCAATAACAATAACGTTAGCTCCTTTTTTAAGCAAGCCGTTCATGGCTTGTTGCACGCAAATATCACTTAATACGCCGCAAAGATAAACATTTTTGCCGTTCCAATCTTGCGCCAAATCTTGGTAAGAGCGTACTTCGTTCCAGATATTGGTTGTAGATTTATACATTTTAACGACATCAAGTTCATTTTTAAAAGGCGCGGCTTGCTGCCATCCCCACGAACCAAAAATGCAATGCGGTGGAAAGCTTTGAGCTTCAAGAGTATGCGGATAAGTTTCGTTAAAATGCGTATCGTATGTATCAATAATTTTATCAAAACTGCTCGGAAATAAGCTGTCGGCAAATTTTTGATGTTTATCAATCAATTCCGGCGCATTAACGGTCAGAGCGCCATGAGAGTGAACAAAATCATTTTGAAAATCAATTCGCATTAAAATACGATTATTAGTCATGAGAAAAATCCCTTCAGGCTTATTGGGGTTAGAAACATCTGTCTTCTATAAGCCCTTCAGAAGACGCAGATGTATGGATAAAAAAAATTAAATAATACCTTTTTTCTTATTAAAGTATTCTTCAATGATATGATGATTTTCGGGAGCGATAAAGTTTTTCCATCTTGCATCGCCAAATTTAATCATATCCCGCACCATCGTTCCGGTAACAAACGGAAAGTTCGGATCGGTACGGTCAACCAGTTCAATATTATTGAAACATTCTCTAAACCAATGCGCGTCATAAGCCGAACCGGCATAATAAACATCGGGTTTAGGTAAATCAGGAAAGCTTTCTTTGATAAAATCAAGAACATACTCTCCCCATTCCGCCGGATTATTAATGTCAAAAATACCGACAATTTTAAGTCTTTCATATTCCGGCTTAGAACGATAGATATTTTGAATCATTTTTTTGCGGGTGGTGTAGTTTAGAGGATTTCTGGAAGTTCCCTGTTCTTGAATAGAACCCAGAACAATCGTTACGCGTTCACATTCGTTGAGCATCTTATCAATCAGTTTTTGATGACCGATATGAAAGGGTTGCGCTCTCATAATGCTTAAACCGTGTTTGTATTTATATTCAGACATAAAAAAAACTCCTTATAAGGAGCCGCCAATGAAACTCTAAGAGAGTACTCAAAATAAAATCTCATCAAACCGGCTCAGTTTTATAAAAGTTCCGTGCTTATAAGCCCTGCAAGCACCAAGAACAATTATAAAATAACGCAGCATGAACAAAAGTCAAGAAAAAAATAAAAACAGATTGCAAAAATAGAATGTATCTTCTAAGATAAAGCATCACAAAAAGAGAGGACTAATGAAAAGATTACTATTACCGTTAGGGCTGATAACGGCAACAGAGGATGTAGCGCAAGCGCAAGATTGGGAATTAGCGCAATCAGGGGTAGCTGGAATATATTATGGCATTATGGAAACCAAAGAAGATAATAATCTTGATAATATGCCCAACCGATTAGTTTTCCGCGCAGATGGTAAAATATCGGGAGATTATAATATTTCCGCTAAAGAAAAAGTAGGAATTCATGCCGATTATACGGTGGTAATGCGTCAACATGATAATGATTATGAACGAGGAGACTGGCGTTTTTATCCATACTTGAAGTGGCAAGATGAAGAAAAAGGAAAAGTAACCATCGGGTATACATATAATGCGGCACGTATCATGCACATGGGAGCTCAAGATATCACATGGGTAGGGATACAAGACAGCAATGTTTCATATTTTTTGAGCAATGCCAACTGGTCTAACGGACAGAAAAAAACGAAATTTGCCACACCGAAATCTACAACTATATTAGATGACGGGCGAGCATTTAAGCTCAGTTATTTTACGCCGGAAATAGGGAATACCACCTTTGGTTTCAGCTATGCGCCGGATAATGCTTCAAGACGAGGAATGACAAGTAGATACACAGAATATGAAAAACAACAAGACGGCTATACTGCATCAATGCAAAACCGTTGGAAATTGCCATACGGACAGTTATATACATCTATGGGATATGGACTTTTTAACCGAACAGATAACGTCTGGTCCGGAGGTGTGCGCTGGGTATATGAGGGCTTAAAAATATCAAGTTCGTATAAAAAATCATGGATTGACGGTAATAAAAATCCAATATCAACCACAGCGCAAAATGAGCATCTTCCTGCATATTTTGATAATTATCGTGAAGGAAGTGCATGGGATTTCAGCATCGGTTATGATTTTGGAACGTTTGAGAGTAATTTAGCGTATTTGCATACGGAAGCCGAAAACACCAGACATCAGGATGATATATGGCTTCAGTCCAATAAATATGAACTTAATAAATACGTTGAACTGTATTGGATAAATGCTTATCGCAATTCTAAAGGTTATGCCCGCAATAGCGACAATAACAACAAAGGCTATGCTGTTATCACGGGAATTTCCATAAAATATTAGAATAAGCTTTAGGCTTTGATGGTAACCTTAAATCCTTCCGGAGAATTTTCAAAATAAAGCTGACAATGATAGAGTTCGGCGATTCTTTTTGTAATAGCCAAACCTAAACCGCTACCAGTTTCTTTTTGTCCCGCTGGACGGAAGAAGCGTTCGGTCAGACGTTGTAAAATAGCTTCATCAACAACAGTATCCGAATTGACAACCGTAAATTCTCCGTCAGCGATTTTAAGAGTAATATGCGCATTTTTCGGACTGTATTTAACAGCATTATCTAAAAGGTTGCGAATAAGCAGTGCTGTTAAAATATGATTTCCGGTAGTAAACGGAGGCTGAGCCCCATTATCGACTATCAAAGAAATTGTTTTATTGTCCACCATTAAACGATATTCATCAATAAGGTGTGTGCAAATTTCAGCCCAATTCAATATTTCAACATTGTCATAGTGTCCGTTGTCAGCTTCCAAACGAGAAAGCGCTAAAAGTTGCTCGACCAAACGTTCAGCACGTTCAACTCCTTTTTGCAGTTTAATCAATGTTTGCTGTCGCATATGTTCATCATCATCGGACATTTGCGCAATTTCAAGTTGAATTTTAAGCGCAGTAAGAGGTGTACGAAGTTCGTGGGCTGAATCTGAAATAAAGCTACGTTCGCGTTGCAGAAGTGTTGCTATTTTCTGAAACATATGGTTCATTGCATCAATAAGCGGTTTGATCTCAATCGGTGATTTTTGAACATCAATGGGTGACAAGTCATCAGCCGAACGATTATTGATGGAAATAGCAAGTTTTTTAAGAGGTCTGAATTCAAAATATGTTAATCCAGCAATAGCAAGTAGTAAGAAAAAGAAACCAATAAACCATGGAGTTAAAAATTCTTCAACAAGATCCATAGCCAAATCTTCGCGATATTCAAGCTCCTGTCCGACGGTAACAATATATTTTCCGTCGGCGGAATACAAGCGAAGTAAACGCCATTTATCATTATCCCCATTAATGTGTTCATTTTTAAAAGTACCAAAAGATTGAGGAACAAAGCGGAAATGCTCTCCATTTTCATTATCGTGAAAAATCATTTTTCCATCAGGAGTAAATACAGCAAAACCGATAGCTTCATCTTCATCATCGGCATTTTCAATATTTTTAATAAGTTTATCGGTAATATGCTGAGTTTTGGGAGAAACGGCACTCCAATCGGCAGCAGCAAGTTGTCTTGCAAGAACAAGCTGATAAGTATCAAAAAATTCATCAATACTTTCGCGTGTTTCCTTATAAGAGATATAACCGGCAATTCCCCAGACAATAGAAGATACGAGCGCAAAAAAGAACATAAGCCGAAAACATAAGCTAAACTTCAATGTTTTGGCATTAATTCTGTTAAGTACAGCGGATAAACGGGGAATTACCTTAAATTTACGCATTAATCCTCCAATGTATAGCCGATTTTATTAATGGTTTTAACAATATCTTTACCCAGCTTTTTACGTAAATGGTGAACATGGACTTCAACTGCGTTGCTGGCCACATCATCATCCCAAGAATATAGTTTATTTTCAATCGTTTCTTTGGATAAAACTTTATTTTTATTAAGCAACAGCAACTCAAGCAGAGCCACTTCACGAGGGGCAAGTGTCACTTTTTCTCCATCAAGTGTAACTGTTTTGGTATCTGGAGCAAAAGTGATATTTTTGAAATGAATAAGCGGTTTTGTAATACCGTTACGACGACGAATAAGTGCATTAAGACGCGCCTGAACTTCTTTAAGTGCAAAAGGTTTTCCGAGATAATCATCGGCACCGGAATTTAAGCCTTTAATGCGCTCATCCACATCACCTCTTGCGGTTAAGATAAGAACTGGCGTATCAAGCCCTGCATTACGCCATGCTTTTAAAATATCTAGCCCTTCAATAGTCGGTAAACCAAGATCTAGGATAACAGCGTCATAAGGTGTCTGCAATAAGGCTTCTTTACCGTCAGCACCATCATCAAACCAATCGACGGTAAAGCCGAGCTTAGAAAGCCCGACTTTAATTCCGTCCCCGATAAGACTGTCATCTTCAATTAGAAGCACTCTCATCTTAAGTTCTTTCAAGAGGATTATTTTAAGATAATGGAGTCAACGTCAACTTCAGGTGTGCCGAGCAATTCTTTATCGATTTCACCTCTGATTTCAACAGTATTTTCCGGTTTAACAACTTGACCTCTCCAGTCTTCATCGTCGATTTCAACAACGATAGTACCGGTTTTATCGGCGAATTGATATTTTTCATTGCCTAAATTTTTCTGAATATTGCCCACCAAAACAACCGGAGTATCGTCATTCAATTTAAGAGCATCGGCAACAGTTGTGGATGCTATTGTAGGTCCCTGAAAACCGCCACCTAAATTTTGAGCTTGAGCATTAGCATTAGAAGCAACAGCAAAAGTTAATACAAGAGCAGAAACAGCAAAGAACTTATTCATAATTTTTCTCCTAAATAAAAAGTTGTAAATAAAGTTTGTTTATCAGAACACCTTTTATTCTGCATTGTAAACTTAAGAAACGCTTAAGGCAAAATAATTTTTTCATATTTTTATGAGAAAAAGAATATTTGTCTGATAAAACAATGATTTAAATTAAATATTTTTTTGCTCAAAAGGTATATTGGCCGAAATATTATGAATAATTCGCTGCGGAAAAGGTATGGAAATACCGGCAGTCCGAAACTCGTTAATAATTTTTTCGCGAATACGAAAAGAGATACCGGCACTTAAAGCGATATTAGCCGTATAGCAGTTGAGTTGGAAATTAAGACAGCTTTCACCAAAATCCAAAAAAGAGAGAGTTGGAGCAGGAAAAGCAAGAACATCAGGATCATCATTAGCGATTCGCAATAAAAGTTGTTTTAATTTTTCGATATTACAATTATAGCCGACACTAAGATTGATATCGACACGAGTCATACGATTGTCGTAAGTTTTATTAACAACACACCCAGAAATAATCAAAGCGTTCGGGATAATAACATTAGATTTGTCAGCTGTTTCAAGAGTTGTTGAACGCATACTAATTTGCGAGACGACACCTTCAAAGCCGTTAATAATGACCGTATCACCAATTTTAATAGGTCTTTCAAATAAGATAGTCAATCCGGCAGCCAAGTTGCTGACCATATTTTGCAGACCGAAACCTGCACCGAAGGAGATAGCGCCGGCAATAATGGCGAGACTTTGAAAGCTACCGCCGGCAACAGCGATTCCAAGAATGAGAGAAAAGATAAAACCAAAAAAGCCGATTCCAGAGATAAGAGAGCTTTT
The DNA here is from genome assembly GCA_949297415.1 of uncultured Alphaproteobacteria bacterium. Taxonomy (GTDB): domain Bacteria; phylum Pseudomonadota; class Alphaproteobacteria; order RF32; family CAG-239; genus CAG-267. Next base: position 8,319 of record CASFSV010000003.1, on the reverse strand, counting down.
CATTCCTTCATCTAAATCAAGTTTATTAAGATTTCCGGAAATAAGGCTATTTTTGATAAGTTTAGTTAAAATCAAAGCAATCCAAAAGGAGAGCACTCCTAAGCAAATAGATGAGATAGAAACATAAACGCCACCAACATTAAAACCTGTCAAGAATCTTTTAGTACGAGCAATCAGAATGTCCACCGAAACACCCCATAGCGCCAAAAGAATAAGAACAGTAAGGCAATAAATAATCGGTGTCAGTATAATATTAAACCAGATTTCGCTTTTAACCAATGATTTAGGGTGGATACGCAATGCTGCAATCCAAAATCGCCACCGAATAATCCAATGATATAAGAACAGCAAAAGATTTTTAGTCATATACATAAGAGCGATAATTGCAGCCGAAAAGATAAAACGATTGATTAAATACTCAGAAAGAACAATATACCCCAATAGAGAACATCCAAAGCTAAATAACATAAACAGCGTAATAAATAAGGCCGCTTGCGAGGAAAAAGATAAACGTTGAAAGTTACCGCTATCAACATCTTCATCAGAAAGTTTTTGAACATTATAAAGGATTTTAAGAGCCACCCAAATGACCGCAAAAGCTTTAACGGCATTAGTCAAAATTTGCATAGAATAAATAATATTGATTTGTTCGGGGATAAAAGTCGTAAGTTTTTGAAAAAAAGAAATAACAATAACCGGCATTAGAGCCGTAACGAGAGCATTAAAGACGCGTTTTGCGAGAGTTTCGTCCATATTGATAAATAAAGAATAATTAGGATGCTTAGGAGAAAGGACTGCAAAGAAAAAAGCTCTAAGCAGAAAAAAGTAAATAACAAAGATTAGCGCATATTGAGCTCCAAAAGCAAAAAGAGTATTATCTAATAAAGGAAAATGAGTAATTCCAAATTTAATAACGAATAATAAAAAGGAAGGCAAGATACCATAATTAACCAAAATACCAAGAGCTATTTTAAGTTTTTGAAAATATGAGGGTTGAGCTATTTTGTCGTAGAAGATATTAAGCCGGATGACAATAAATCTTTTTAAGAATAGAAGAATAATCAAGAAAAAAATAAAGATAAATGATAAAGAAAAAAAATGCTGCCATACAAGCTGTTTTTGCTCTACAGATAAAGAGGAATACCATGTAATGGGAGAGGATATAATTTTGAAAAGAAAAGGACCGAATTCCAGAAAAGAGTCAAAAAATTGCTGAGGTTGGAAAATTGAGTTTTGTTGAGAAAGAACGTTATTTAAGAGTTCTTTATTGCGATAAGAAAATATAAGAGCATTAGCTTCATCGATTTTAGCAAGGATAAAAGCAGCCTGAGCTAATTTCTTTTTATAATGTTCAATAGATTCGTTTAAGGAATTTCTCTCTTTAATTACTTCAGGTAAGTCCTTGCCGTCGCCAAGAGAAAGTTCGTCAAGAGCTTCTAATTTCTGGTTAAGGGATTGAAAGAGCAAAGAATCTTGTTTTTGTTGAGCAAGAGTAAACGATTGTAAAGAATTTAAAGTTTTTAAGACATCATCATTATCAGAAAATAGTGAAGATGTATTTGGGATTTTTTTCAATAAGTCATTAAGAGTTTTATTTGCTTTTGCGAAATCAAGAGCTTCATCGGAATGATAAAGATTATTTTGCGCATAGACAATAGAATAGGAAAAAAAGAACGTAACCCCAAAAAAAGCCGATATAAAAAATTTGAGCATAGTCAAAAAATCCTTTCATTTTTTTTAATAGTTACCAATATAATCTCAGACAACAAATAAACAATAAGTTGAAAGGGGAAAACATGAGTAAAGAAGCAATATATGAAGAAATAATCGCTAAATACATAAAAGCACTGGCAGAGTACGATTTAGAAGGACTATGCAATTTATTTACACCTGAAGCAAAAGTATATTCCCCCTTATTAGGCTGGCTGGAACCTCGTGTCTTTTTTTGAAAAGATGTGCATATTGTCAGATGTGGAGAAATCATGGCAAAAGCCGCATAATACCCTAATCAGTACGGAAGGAAAACCGGTAATGATTAAACACTTTACTTATCATTGGGCGGTTAAAGATGGAAGAAATACGACATTTGAAGCCTGTGACGTATTTGAATTTAACGAAGAGAATAAAATAAGTAAAGAAACCATAATTTATGATACCCATCAACTGAGGATAGATATGGGAGGCAATCCGTTAGATTTTTAAGGAAAGCCATATAAAATCGCAAGAAAACAGAAAAAAGCTCCTGTTTAAGATAATAGCAGGAGCTTTTTTTGTATTCCGAAAACCAAAACCTAAACCTAAAAACCTTCTTCTCGATAAGGTCTGGACATAAGTTCAGCCATAGCATCTTTAAGAGCCATATCATTAAAGAGGACGCGGCAGACCATTTCGCAAATTGGCATTTCAACATTAAGTTCGCGAGCACGTTTCATAACAGCTTTTGCAGTATAAATCCCCTCGACCGTGCGAGTATTTTCTTCAATTAATTTTTTTGCGTGTCCTTGAACGCCGATTTCATAACCAAAACTGAAATTACGTGATTGCGAGCAACTGGCAGTTAGCACCAAATCCCCCAAACCGCTCATTCCCATCATTGTAGTAAGCGAACCGCCTAGAGCATCAGCAAAATGAGCCATTTCGTGAAAACCACGAGTTATCAAAGCAGCTCTTGCACCATCTCCCAAAGCAGCCCCTTCAACAACACCAGAAGCAATAGCAATAACATTTTTAACACTTCCGCCAACTTGAGGCGAAATCATATCTGTTGTGGTATAAGGGCGAAAATAGGGGGTTCCGAGCATATTAGCCAACTGAGTAGCAATACCATCTTTTGCGCATGCAATTGTAACAGAAGCTAACTTGCGTTGAGCCACATCAATAGCAAACCCTGGACCGGAAAGAATAGCGATAGTTGCATTGGAAATTTCCTCCTCAACAATTTCGGAAAGCATTTTACCGGTATCAACTTCAATGCCTTTCGCACACAAAACAATAATTGTATTACTTTTTACGAAAGGCTTCATCAATTTAAGAGTAGTACGCGTCCACTGAGCGGAAGCTGTCAGCAGAACAACATCAGCAAAGTCAAAAATATCAGCAATGTTGTTTGTTGCCCGAATAGCATCAGGAAGAGGAATATCTGGCAAAAACAGCTTATTAACATGTTTTTGATTAATGGCATCAACCACTTCTTGTTCTCTGGCCCAGCAAAGAACCTGATTACCAGCTCTGGCAGCAGTCAAAGCCAAAGCAGTTCCCCAAATACCGGTACCGACGACAGCTATTTTTTTCATAAACACCCCACTAAGTACAATATAATTAAATCTATATGAACACGATAATATACATAGCGGGACGAAATACAAGCAAAATTAAGAGTTAATCAGAAAAAATAAGGACAATATAAAGATAAAAGTATTATAACAGCGAGGAAAATTAAGAAAAGTGTATAATAAAAGAGCTTCTGTTTATACAGGAGCTCTTTGGGGTTACAATGTCAAACATTATTTTTCACGTTCAGAAAGCAAAGCAGCTAAGCCAGCCAAACCTCCTTTAATAGTTGTAGGCTGTTTAGCTTTTTGTTCTTTGTTAGCCAAATCTTTTTTAGCTGCCGCTTTAGCAGATTTAAGCTGTTGTTTACGAGCTTCTTTTTCTTCAGGTGTCAATTCAATTGGATTGTCCTCGGGTTCGGTAATATTATCATCTGAATTATAATAAGTATCAGGATTAACGATATAGTCATTAACATCGACCACCGGACGATTCTCTTCGATTTCTCGCACTCGGTTGGTAAGTTTGATAAACTCATCATAATCGGGATGGGTGTAATGAGAAACATCATCATAAGAGCCGTGCAATAATTTCAACCGTTTTCCGGTAGCATAAGCGATACAGCGATAACCATCGGCACGTCGACTTTTCCCGACACAAGAAAAATAGTTAACACCATGAACGCCGGTATTACGAGGATTATTAAGAAATTTATCAAATTCTTCATTGACAACCGTATCAAAGTTTTTCTCTGCTTCTTCTCGGATACGTTTTTCTTCTTCCCGACGTTTAAGTTCCGTTTGTCCGGCTTCAAGTGCTGATTGAATATAAGCACTGTCGGCAAAAGTCTCTTTAATATATTTGTCGACATCTTGCGGGCCAATAATTTTTCCGTCCCGCTCGGCAGTATCCATAAACTGGCGTACGGAATCATTCATACCTTGAATTTCTCTCTGTTTTTGAAATTCGCGCATTTGTATTTTACTATCACGAGAAGATTGTATTTGTTCATTAATCTGAGCAAGTTCTTCAACTGTAGGAACAACAGGTAGAGTTTCCTTATTTTGCTGTAAATAATTGGTAATACCATTTTTGATTTGTTCATCATCAGCATCAATAAGTTTTTCACCAAAACTGTCGAGTAGTTTGTTTCGCAATTTATAAAGATTGTTTGCGTGGCGTTCTGCTTCTTGTTTTTGGAGATATTCTTCGTGTGATTTAACTTTTTCTGAAGCATTTTTCATAATATTTTCGCGTTCTTGAGGTGAAAGCCAAGAAGATGAACCAACTAAGTTATTGATTTGTTCCATCGTATCTTTAATTTCATCAGAATAGATGATGTGACTAATTTTATTATCTAATTCATTAAGTTGGTCACGTTTCTTCTCTGTTGGTGATTGTTCAATTTTAAAGAATTTATTGTATTTTTTACCAAGTTCTTTAATTTTGCTACCACCTTTACCAATAACAAGTCCAATCATATCTTTAGGAACGTATAAAGTGAGTTGACGTCTTTTATCTTTCATCATAGTTTCATCATGAATGAATAAGACCGCATAAGTATGCGTATGCCCTTGACGATGGTCTTGCGTACAAGCCGTTCGAACATCGGCAATTTGCGAATATCCCTGCGGTATTCTAAGATTATCTTCGGTTCCGCCGACAGAAACGACAGCGTATGTTTTGTTTGGATCCGGAGAGTTTTCGGCAAACTGACGCACAAAGTTATCTTCTTTCCATTTTTCTTTTTCAGCTTTAATTTCATCAATAGCTGAATTGATAATTTTCAAAGAGTCATCATTTAAGACATTGTCTTTAGTTTTAATTACAAAAGAGTTACGATTAGCAAAACCGCTTCTGCCGACTTTTTCAACATAAAAGCCACGTTGACGCAGTTTATCGGCCATATCCACCTCTCTACCATTAATAGACGGCCAAGATAAGCTGCATAAATGTTTTAACTTAGCTAATTCATCAGGATTATCGATATCAATATCTGTTTTAGGTGCATCTTTATTGTAAAAACCATCCATGATATAGTAAGTATCCGGAGCCGCTGATGAAATTTTCAAGTCAATATGATAGCGAAAAGCGCATAACTCTAAATTATAGATTGTTTCAGAAAAATAAAACCCTTTATCTTCAACCGTAGAAAGGACATTTTCACCTAAATCGATGGTTTGATGAGAATAAGAAAACTGTTCAAGTCGGTCTTTATCAGCATAAAAGTACAAATCTTTTTGTCGATCCCGAGCAATCAGTCTGTATTGTTCAGCATCAAGAGAATGCGGAAGAATAGCAAAAATTTTATTTTTATCAACGGTATAATTATCAAAATCAGAATTTTCCGTTTGAGTAGTATCGTTTTCCATAATATATCTCCTCCAAAGCGATATTGTTAAAACTATACCACAAATTAATATAAGTGTAAATAGAGAAAATTAGGTAAAAAAATCAGAAATCGTATTGATAACCGATACTAATTGCCCAAGGAATATCAACTTTATCACCAAATTGTGAAGTAAATTCCATATAAGAGGATTGATGAGTATCCCAAGCAGCATTAAGTCCCAAACTAAACTCATAGTGAAGAGAAGCCAAGTTATCTTCCATTACATAATCTGCAATAGAAACTGTATTTTTTGCATCCCAATCATAAATCATATTGACTTGAGAATAGGCATCAAGAACAACGCCATTATCAAGGAAGAAAGATTTTCCGCCGGTAAAACCGATTGTATTACTTAAATAATCTGCACTATCGGCATGAATGTAAGTATTATAGTTTGTTTTGTAATCAAGCCCTTGAACATACATATAATTCATACCGATAAAAGGAGAGATAAACCAATGATTTTGAAAATCAAATCGTCTGCCTGCAGTAAAAGCAGTCTGCCAACCGTCAGTATTAAATTTTGCAATAACACTTTCACCGGCAGGGGTGTAGCTTCTGTTTTTTTGATGATGTCTGAAATATGTTCCCATCACATCTAAGAAATACTTATTATCAGTAAGTAATGTTGAATATAAACCAAAGCTATATGTCTGTCCATCACCTTGCCCATCTACATCAAATTTTTGTTGCGAAGATGTAAAACCAGAATAAAGACCTGCTGTTATATGAAGGCCGTCAGAAGAGAAAACTTGATGATCAAATCCAAGACTTTCACCATAAATATCTGTACGGCTGGAGGTTCCGTCTTTATAATTTTGATTAACGCGTCTGCCGATGCCTTTAATCCATAATCCGTTATTATGATCAAAGTTTTGATGCTGAAAATGTAAGCGATTATAAATAGGTGTTAAATGTGAAAAGAAGAGGGAAGAAATAGCCGAAAAAGTATTTCTGGCAACATATGTAACATCGGAAAGTTGATTTGTATGCTCTAAAAACCAATCATTATTTTCTTGCACAAGGTCGTATTGAAAGGCTCCGACATCAACAGCACCTCCTACCAGATAAAAGTTGTCATGAGCAGCAGTACTTTCATCGATGATTTTGAATTTATCTGGAGCAGTATTTTGACTATAGTCATTGATAATCAATCCAAAATTACCATCAACACCTTGAACATTAATATAATCAGAAATACCGGCAGCCAAGTTACTGCTCATAGAGAAAACCCCGGTTCCATTAAGTTGATTGATATCAAGGGTAGTAAATGACGGATTATAGCCAATTTTTATAAGAGAATTATCACTTTGCAAATCTGGAATGGAATTATTGCCGGAAATATAAAGAATACTATTACGAGCAGATGTGGAGCCAATAAGGTTGCTTCCGCTAAATAAGCGCAAAGTTCCATTTGATAGCTGTGTATTGTCTGCAGTGGCACCTTCCAAGAGGGTTAATATTCCTCCTTGATTAATTTGTGAAGAAATAACTTTTCCGCCGTTTTTGACCTCTTGTAAGCCACTATTAACAACTGTATCGGAAGCAGTTCCGTAAACGATTTGCGTTCCTCCATAAAGAGTTGAGGATTTTGCCTCTCCGCCAGTATAAATATTTTGTTTTCCTGTTAATAAGATTTGTGTATCAGAAACCACAGCATCTTGGAAGACATTTTGAGTACCCAAAGCATTAACAATTGTCTGAGAAGCATCTCCTCCGGCTAATATATTTTGAGTACCGGAAGCGTTAACCGTTGTATTGTAAGCTGCGCCACCGTTCTGTATAGTTTGTGAACCCAAATAATTAACAGAAGCATTATTACTAATACCCGCCACATATTCAAAACCAGAATTAATGGTTGTATTTTCAGCAATGGCTCCGGCTAATATGTTGACGCGCCCACCTTTAATAAATGTATCGGTTGCTGTACTTCCGCTTTGAAATTCAGCTGTTCCGCCAACATTAACAGTTGTTGAAAGAGCAGAGCCGGCAACAGTAATCTTTCCGCCATCAGAAACAGAAGAACCTTGCGCTTTACCGCCACTAAGAATATTTTGCACACCCTGAGCAGAAATTAGCGCATTTTCAGCTACACCGCCACTTTGCACAGTCTGCGTACCACCAGTAATAACAGAGTTTTGAGCAGTTCCGCCATTTTGTACGATTTGTTCCCCACCGGAAATGGTTGTTTTGGTATCGGTTCCTGCAACTGTCATTGAGCCGGATGTGAGCGAGGTGTTTTGCGAAGAAGCATCAGCTGCAACCGACATTGAACCACCGGAAACGGTCGTATCTTGTGCTAAGCCACCCGAAGTTACCACTAAAGAGCCATTAGCATTAACAGTTGTCGAAAGAGCAGAGCCGGCAACAGTAATCTTTCCGCCATCAGAAACAGAAGAACCTTGAGCCTTACCGCCACTAAGAATATTTTGCACGCCCTGAGCAGAAATTAGCGCATTTTCAACTACACCGCCATTTTGCACAGTCTGCGTACCACCAGTAATAACAGAGTTTTGAGCAGTTCCGCCATTTTGTACGATTTGTTCTCCTCCGGAAATAGTTGTATCGTTGGCAACACCATCAGAAAGAATAGTTTGTTCTCCACCGGAAATGGTTGTTTTGGTATCGGTTCCTGCAACTGTCATTGAGCCGGATGT
>CASFSV010000002.1 GCA_949297415.1 uncultured Alphaproteobacteria bacterium | reverse complement strand
GCAGATTTCGTTATAAAGGATTTCAATCGGGAAATTGCTGCCATATACTCTTTCACCGGTATCAATACCTTCCCATCCGCAAATAGCGTTTTGATATTCTCTGCCGACATTGGCATCGCGGAGTTCCGGTTTTACCGTATGGCGAAAGCTGTGAAAGACTTTTCTTTTACCGCTGATACCTATGCTTTCCAAATATCGGCCAAACCATTTGGACATTTTATCGGCATAGTGATTATATTGAGCGTAAGTAAGTTGATAAAATACGCGTTGTTTGCGTTTGGATTTAACCGAAAGCAAATAATCTAAAAAGCCCATTTCAATAATTTTGGGGTGAATCGGCACAATTCTTTTAGAAACCTTATTTTTCAAATGTTGGTCGGGACGTTCGTCTGTAAAAATCATATAGTAAATATTGTTTTCTTTTTTGATGTCATCGCAATAAAGTTGGCATAATTCGTTCAGACGAGCACCGCTGTATAAAGCCATCAGCGGAATAAAGTAGCGATAGGCAAAGTTTTCATCTTCCGGATAAGGATAATATTCCGGATTAAATATCTTTAATAACTCGGCTTTGGTAAAGCGGTCATAGCTTTGGCGGTTATCTTTGACCGGAATTTCTATCTGAACGTTTAAGGCCGCACTGACATAACCTTTTCTCTGGGCATAGGTTAAAAATTCTTTGAATACGCGTAAGTAGCGTTTGACCGTGGTGGTGGACATGGTCTTATCACCAATCTCGGGCAAAAGCATATCGGTTAGCTTTTTGTGTTTGGAAGCACTCATCTTCTTCCAACCGCGTGGCACATAATAGATTTTGGTTGAAATCGTATCACAGTCTTTAGCGGTTAAATTTTCAACATATTTCTTATTAACCAAACTGAACACCACATCCAAACAGGTTTCATCTTGATATAAAGTGTTATCGCCGGTTCCTTTTACATTTTTCTTATATTCCCTGAATTTTTCAAACAGAGTCTTCCAATGTGTTTTAATTTGCGGCGAACGAACGGTATTGGCGGTTCTTTCTTCTTCTATATAACTTAAGCAACGCTCAATAACGGCCGGAATGTAGAAATTGCGGTTGTCGGTTTGAATGGCATTGGCTCTGTTCAGAGCATAATCATCGGCCAGAGCTAAGTGATTTTCCAGCTTATCCAGCCAATCCGGTCTTTGATTGGGCTCCGGTTCAACTGCATTCTTTTTGACGGTTCGTTTTAAGAAATCAAATACCGAAGGGGGAATACGTTTGTTTTGTTTGAGAGAAGTAATATATTTCTTTACAAAGCTGACAACTTGCTCATCCTTAAAATCTTCATAAGAACCATAATTATCGGAATGTTCATAATCCGAGCGGCTGAGCATGGTGATATCAAGCTCATGTACCGAGAGCTGATTATTTTTAATTTGAAAATAAGAATCGTCTAATTTGTTTTGAATCTCTTTAATGCGGCTGGCAACGATATTTTCAATATCGTCATCGGAAAGAATGAGTTTGTTGTTTTTTATTTCCATCAGCAGCCGTTCCAAATCATTGATTAACGTATCAAACTTAAATGTTTCTCGCTTCAATAGCAGGATGGCTATATTGTAATCATTAGTGTTTAAAGAATACCTAACGTGTGTTTTTTTGAAGAAAGGTTGGAGTGATTTTGGTATCCAATAGCGGAAATAATAGGTGTGATTCCTGCGTTCCAAATGATTTTGTTTTAAGGCCATGACTGTCTCACCCAACTGTCTCAGATGTTACAAAAGGGTATTTCCCGACATTTGAAGGCTTTTTCTAAAGAAAAAAGCCATTGAAAATCAATGGCTTCTCATTTTGCCTGGCTGGAAGAAAGAACAATATCTTAAGCAAAATTTAATTATAAACTATGAGCTGTTTCTTGAGTATCGTGAAGTAATTCTCCTTATGAGAGAGTGTCTTATGCTGATTAAGAACTTGATTAAAAATGAAATGACAATTTAGTTACTTCACCACACGGCATTCATCTATTAAAATAAGTTTTTTGTTTTCTTTCGCGATGTCTCTCAAATGCTTTGTAAATCCGCTTTTAGAGAATATGCCGTAAGTTAAATCATATCCTTT
>CASFSV010000001.1 GCA_949297415.1 uncultured Alphaproteobacteria bacterium | reverse complement strand
TCATTACTGTCCTCCAAATAGGTTGTTTTGTGTCCTGGCAGACTGCAAAACTCTAACCTATTTGGAGCGTTTTGTCATCCTCACCGCTATAAGCTTTACTGAACCACGCGTCTAACGCGTGGTTTTCGAAATACAAAAAAGCGGCGAGATTTCTCTCACCGCCTCAAAGTTCACATAATTTAGAAATAAATTCGGAGACCACCGGAGAATATGCCTCCCCATTTAGTCTTTCCGCATCCGTCAATCGGGATTGACTGATATCGTGCCTCTGCAAAGAGAGCAAAGCGATTCGTCAGATTGACGGAACCGTTCAGACCAGCTCCGATGTAATATTTTCCATAGTAGGCATGACCATAATAGTCATGATAACCATGGTGCCAGCTTTCCTGCAGTCCGTACCCCGTATGGAGCATCAACGACAAGCGCCCCACAGACGAAGCTAAGATATTAAGCCCCACGTTTACCCCCACCGTCATGGTGGAAAGAGTATTTGTTTCAGGCTCAAATCCATCATCATAGACGGAATTGATAGAGAGATAACTACCCTCCAGTTCCGCTACAAAGAGTCCTGCCTCCACTCCCAAACGCACGCTGTACGTTGGAGAAGCAAGGTCATTCACCAAAGCGGCTCCTGCACCAAATCCGGCATAGAAGTTTGCGCCATCTCCAAATAAACCACCGCCACAACCATAGTCATAACGATAGAAACACTGTGCCGAAGCACTACTCATAAATACCGAGCAGATGACAACTATCGCTGCCATGACTGCAAAAAATCTTTTTCTCATATCTAAATAATATTTGTTCTAGGTCAGATTATACCACATTTTTCCACCTAAAACAACAAAAATCGCACGCTATAATCCTAAAAACACTCAAAAATCCCCTTTTTTAGCCATAAAAAAAGCAGAGAAAGCGAGAGCATACGCCCTCATCTTTCCCTGCTTAATAGGTTTAATCGCATCAGTACAGATTTTTCACCGCGCTCTTGGACATCCCCGTTGTATTACGGAAGAAGCCAAAGTTAAATCCGACACTCAGCATCAGAGCGTTGTATCGTTCGGTGCTAGCATTCTGGATTACTCCAGAAAGCTGTCTCCACTGCGCGGAAACAAACAAGCTGTTTCCAGTGGAGAAAAATCTATGCTCAAAACGAATCCCAGCTGTCGGGTACAAAAAGTTACCCCACGACTTGAATTCATAAACATTTCCCGCCTCATCGGTGAAAGGCTTAGATTCAGTGGAATACCACTCAAAACCCAAACCTCCGAAGAGGAAGAGTCTGTTCTGGTTGTATCTGTCGAAGCGGAATGGCTGCAAGGCGGCCAGAGCCTCTGAACGGAAACTCCAATATTTCTCACCTGCATTTACCGCATTGTGAGTATATTTAGAGTATCCGGCCTCACCGCTTAGCATAGCAGCCCACCATGAGCGGCTATATTCCAAGCCAGCTCCGATAATGGGGCTGTTTACGTTTTCTGCCATCTGCCAACCACCGTACAGGTTGATTCCCCAACCGTACTTGTTAGCAGAACGCAATACTACCTTACCGGCGTTGATGTCACCCTCTGACACACCGGCTACACTGTCAGCTACAGCGTAGTAAGTGTCTCTTGCAGCGTCATCAAACGCTTTTTCGGAAAAACGTGTTTCCACGCTCGCTTTGTACAGCGCTGCTGTTTTGTCCTTGTTCACCACGGTAACAGTTTTCACTGTCGGGTGGTAAACCAGTGTATCCTGACGAGCAATTAATTTCTCGCCAGACAGATATACAGAACGTCTCACGACGACTGAATCTTGACCCTTTACAAATGTAGACACTGACGCGATAGTGTCTTTAGAATTTTTTACTAGGTATGACATACACGCTTTCGCGTCGCGTGTATTGATACCATTAATAACCTCCTGCGCATTTGCGCTTACAGCTACAAATGCGACCATTACCATAACGATAATGGATTTAAAGAAATTTCTTGTTGCCATATGGAAAAAATTTAAATTTAATCAAATAAAAAAGGCATTTCAAATTCTTCCAGAGAAGTTATCAGTAAATAATCCCGAAAGACCACCACATAATAAAACTCTAAAATAATTCAAAATACCTAAATATAAATTCGCATTTTAACTATAACATCTTTTTCTAATGTTTTCAATACTTTTTTGTAGATTCCGTCAATTTGACTCCGCTTTTTTAAACAAATAGACTTTAAACCTCAAAATCTCTCTTGCCCCACAATCTCAAAAAATCGCCCTTTTCCGCTTAAACCGCTCAAAAATCCTTTTAAAACAAAAAGAAACAGCAAACTTTAGGGAATCCCTAAAATCTGCTGTTTCATTAAGTAGTCTTTCTCGCTAGAAAGACATGTTCACACCTAAATTCACGAACGGTCCACCGTTGGAGAACAATTGTGTTCCTTTGTCATGGAACACCTGCGGCAGAATGCGGTACCCAGCCTCACCAATAAGCTGGAACCGTTTTGAAAAACCCCAAGCGCCACGGGCGAATGCGCCGAGCATAAGCCCGTAATTCTCGGAGAAGAATTCGGCATCTCTAGAGTCGCTCTTTTGCTTGGCGTACCCAGCAGTACCGAGTATCGCCAAATATGAACGATAATCCCGATTCTGCCAGAATTTCCAGCCAAGGTTTCCGGCAGCTATGAACGTGTCATATTTTCCGGATACCATGGCAGCAGAAGTGTACGCCATGGTGGAATATGATCCTTCCACTTCAAATAAGAAGTGGCAGGTTTCATATCCAACACGCAAGGTTGCCCCTGCATTAAAGGTATTATCAATGTAATTAGCTCCACCGAGCAAACTTACATTGACACGATGTACATTACTTCCGTCTGCTCTCTGGTGCTCGGGGTTGTAAGCGGTTATCTCTCCGCGCAAAACAGCCTCCTTATCTGAAAAGGCAACCTCATCAGAAGCCATTTCCATATAAATCAGCGTGTCGCGGCGTGACACCAATTTCTTACCGCTAATGAAACCGATGCGTCTCTCGACGTATCTAATTTCATTTTCTTTCTTGACTTCCGACAAAGCCATGATGACAGTGTCGGTTGGGTTCTTTACTAGGTATTCAGCTACCTGTTTTTTAGATAGCTCAACACCGTTAACTGTCTTCTGAGCATTAATGGCTATCGCCACCAATGCAAAAACAGCAAATAATGCTGTTCTTAAGAAATTTTTTGCTCTCATATAAAATTTAAATTAAATTTCACATAAAAAGGGCATTTCAAATTCTTCCAGAGAAGTTATCAGTAAATAATCCCGAAAGACCACCACATAATAAAACTCTAAAATAATTCAAAATACCTAAATATAAATTCGCATTTTAACTATAACATCTTTTTCTATTGTTTTCAATACTTTTTTGTAGATTCCGTCAATTTGACTCCGCTTTTTTAAACAAATAGACTTTAAACCTCAAAATTTCTCTGGCTCCTCATCCATAAAAATCGCCTTTTTCCGCTTAAACCGCTCAATCAACACCATTTAAATCCTTTACTTTTAAATAAGCTCTTGCTAAAATCTGCAACAGTTTGATTTTTATTGGAGTAAACGAAACAATGTCTTATAAAGAAGAACAAGGATTAGATAGTCAATTTAATGCCGAAGAAATAGAAAAACGTTGCGACGCATATTGGAGCGCAAACGAGGTTTATAAATATGATGCCACACAAAGCCGTGACAACAGTTTTGTGATAGACACCCCACCGCCAACCGTCTCCGGCTCTTTGCATATCGGTCACATTTTCAGCTATACTCAAACCGATATTATTGCCAGATATCAACGCATGCAGGGAAAATCCGTGTTCTACCCAATCGGTTGGGATGACAACGGCTTACCGACAGAACGCCGTGTTCAAAACTATTATAACATCGCTTGCAACCCCAAAGTTGCTTATGACCCGAATTTCAAACCGGTTCATATTGAAAACAGCAAAGACGAACGCAAAGAAATTTCTCGTAAAAACTTTATTGAAGCCTGCGAAACCTTAACCGCAGAAGATGAAAAAATCTTTGAAAACGTTTTCCGTCGTATCGGACACTCTTATGATTGGAATTTAACTTATTCCACCATCAGTCCGACATCCATAAAAATCTCTCAAGCATCCTTCTTGGATTTATACAAAAAAGGCAAAGTCGTAGCCGTAGAAGCTCCGATTATGTGGGATGTTACATTTAAATCCGCCGTTTCTCAAGCCGAAGTTGAAGATAAAGAAATGGAAGGTTACTTCCACGATATTCGCTTTAGCGTTAAAGACAGCGACGAAACCTTTACTATCGCAACCACTCGTCCGGAATTTTTAGCCGCTTGCTTAGCAATCGTTGCACATCCTGATGACGAACGCTATAAACATTTATTTGGCAAAACCGCCATTGTTCCGTTGTTTGATATTCCTGTTCCGATTGTCGCATCTGAACACGCTGAAAAAGACAAAGGAACCGGTATTATGATGGTCTGCACCTTTGGTGATGCCGCCGACGTTGCTTGGTGGAAAAAGTCAGGCCTTCCGATTAAGCAAATCATCGGTCTTGACGGCAAAATCATGAACATCACCTACGGCGAAGGCGCATTCACAACGCTTAATAAAGAAAAAGCGCAACAGAACTTTAATCAATTAATTGGCCTGCCGGCACAAGCTGCAAAGAAAAAAGTTGCCGAAATGCTCAAAGAACAAGGCTACTTAATCGGTGAACCAAGAAAAATTATGCACCCGGTAAAATTCTATGAAAAAGGTAATTTACCGCTTGAATTCGTACCATCTCGCCAATGGTTTATCAACTTGATGGATATGAAACAAGAAATGCTCTCCGCCGGACGCAAAATTGAATGGTTGCCGGCATATATGCAACATCGTTACGAAACATGGACCGAGGGCTTAAACCAAGATTGGTGCATTAGCCGTCAACGTTATTTCGGCGTTCCGTTCCCTGTTTGGTATAAAGTAGATGCTAACGGCAACATTGATTACAACAGTATTATCTTGCCGGAAAAAGACCAACTTCCAATAGACCCAATGGCAGATACACCAAACGGATACACGGAGTCGCAAAGAAATCAACCAAACGGATTCGCCGGCGATCCGGACGTTATGGATACATGGGCAACATCTTCTTTAACACCACAAATCGCTATGGCTATGGCAAAAGACAACCCAAACTTATCCATACCGTTTGATATTCGTCCACAAGCTCACGACATTATTCGTACATGGGCTTTCTACACCATCGCCAAAAGTTTAATGCACGAAAACACAATTCCTTGGTACAAAACACTCATCAGTGGTTTTATCCTTGATCCAGACCGTAAAAAGATGAGTAAATCAAAAGGCAACGTTGTAACCCCAATGCATTTGATTGAAAATCACTCTGCAGACGCCGTTCGTTATTGGGCTGCCAAAGCAAAACTCGGAGCAGATACCGCTTTTGAAGAAAAGATGATGCAACAAGGGCGTAAGTTGGTTGTAAAAATTTACAATGCAAGTAAATTCGTATTCATGATTGTAGGCAATTCTACCTCTGCCGATTATCTGAACGATATAACCAATAGCTTAGATAAATCTTGGGTTAAAAAGCTGGCAGATACTGTAAAATCAGCAAAACAAAGCTTTGAAAACTACGACTATTCACTAGCTCTTGATGCAATTGAAACTCGTTTTTGGGATTTCTGCGATAACTATGTTGAAATTGTAAAAAAACGCGCTTATTCCGACGATAACTCTTCAGCAATTGCAACCTTAAAGCTCTCACTTGATACCTTCATCAAATTGTTAGCTCCATTCTGTCCTTTCATTACTGAAGAAGTATATCAAGCACGTCCATGGAAAAAAGCAACAGACGTTTCTGTTCACAAAGAACTTTGGACATCATTAAGTTGCTTAGATTCTATTAGTGCAGAAAACGCTCTTCTGTACAACACAATTTCTACCGTTTCTACAGAAATTCGTAAACAAAAAACCATTGAGAATAAATCTCAAAAGAACCCTGTTTTAAGTTTGGTAATCAAGGCCGACGAAAAAACAATTTCTTGCTTAAAATCCAACGATTCTGACTTATTAAACGTTGGAAACATTATAGAAAGCGGTATTGCATACCAACCTTCAACAGAGTTAGCTGTAGAAAATATTATGCTTGACCAAAACTTTATTCCTGAAAAGAAAAAAGTAGGTTAGTCAAGCAATCTACAAAGGAAAAACCCCACCGCTAAAGTGGGGTTTTCTTTTATAAAAGATTAAATAAAACTAACTTTTTTTGCGCAACAAAATATATAAAGCCCCTGCCCCACCTTTGGCTTCACTCGGATTCTTATATGCTAAAATTAAAGAACTTATTTCCGTATGAGATAACCAATTTGGAACAGATTTACGCAACACTCCTTTTTCACTAAATAAAGTATCGTCATAACCTTTTCCTGTAACAATCAAAACGCAACGTTTACCCTGATTATAAGCAGATTTAATAAAATCACATACTGCATCAAACGCTGACTTTTCAGTCATACCGTGCAAATCAAGTACTGCCTCGATTCTAAAATCTTCACGTTTAAATTTTTTTGCTAAGGAACCATCCATTTGCGAAAAATCATCTTTTTCAACGCAACGATATTTTTTTAATGTATCAAACGTAACCGTCGTAACCTTTTCTTGACGAATAGATACTTCTTTTGCTTTAACATCATCTACAAAACGATTCGTTTTTAGCGGCTTAATTCCTTTAATAACATCATCCCAAGTTTCATAACTATCATCAGTCATAAACTTTGACCTCTGCGTCATCTGGAATTAAAATAAAATATCTCCCGACAGAATTCATTCTTCCGGCAGATTCTAAGGCTTCCTCACCATGTCCCCAAAAATAATCACCACGAATTCCTCCTTTTATGGCACTTCCGACATCTTCCGCCATAACCAACTTATTGATTGGCTCGCCATCAGGTCCTGTTGTTTCCAACCACATAATAGAGCCAAGCGGGATATAATGCTTATCAACAGCTAAACTTCTTCCGGCAACCAAAGGTAATCCCATAGCACCGATTGGTCCTTCTGCTTTTACAATTTTATGAAAAATGAATCTATCATTGAGCAACATATTTTTCTTGGCCGTTTCCCCATTTTCACGAAGCCACTCGCGAATTTTCGGCATAGAAGCATCACCGGATTTTATCAATCCTTTTTCTAAAAGAATAGAACCGATTCCCTTAAATTTATGCCCATTATTATCCGCATACGCCACGCGTATCTCTTTACCATCAGGCAATGTCGCTACACCGGCTCCCTGAATTTGCATAATATAAATATCAACCGGATCATCCCCCCATAATATTACTGGCGCATCAAGTTTACCTTCGTCTATTTCTTGGCGTGTATAATACTTAACCATTTTTCCATCTTTAACACGCCCAACCAAGCGCATATTTGGCAAAGAAACATCAAAATCTCTAAGATTTATCTCAACTAAATCTTTAGGCTTACCATAAATAGGATATTGATATTTTCCACCACGCGTGTAACTAGCATTTAAAGTTGCCTCGTAGTAAGAAGTAAATTTTCCATTTGCATCCCCATTAACCACAACCGCATAAGGGCGAAAATTTTGTTCAATATAAAACTTTATTTCTTTATCAGTGCTAAGTTTCAAAAGCTGTTGACAATGCTTTTGATATGATTTCAGCGAATAGCTAATTTTTTCACTACTTAAATAAGGAGAAGTTTGGCGCTGCAATTTAGTACAAACATCACGTAAAGCCTTACCAAAACCAACAGCATTGTCCTCATTCCAGTTTTCTAACTGAGAAAACTCTACTTTTTGCAAATCAAAAGCCGAAGAAACAATTTCTTCTTTCTCGCTACCAGAGCAAGAAGCCAAAAAAGCCACTACACAAAAAACAAGTCCTTTTTTTAGCATTTTTTCGTAGAACACAACAACCAATTAGTAACTTTCGGATTCAAAGATTTTTCAAATGTCCAAACATCTGAAATGGTCTGAACGTAATTTTCATCACCTTCAATAACCTCACCTTGGGCATCTTTTAACAAATTAACCTGCTCACTAACAAATTTAACAACCAGATTAACTTTATCATTTTCCAGAAATTTAACCGATTCTACTTCTGTTTCCACAAAACCAATCAAATCTGTTTCCGACGTAATTCCCTGCTCTTTACGATCTTTAATAACTTCCTCAAATTTTTTGAGCAATTCACCATTAACCAATTTAGATAAAGTACGAGCATCTCCTTTGCTAAAAGCAGACAAAATCATTTCAAAGGCTTTTTGCGCACCTTTAATAAAAACGTTTTTATTGAAATTAGGAATTTTAACCAAATCTCTATCCAACGGAGACAATTTATCCAAATCAACAGTAGCCACAGATTCGTTAAGTGTATTCTTTTTCAATTCATGATAAACTTTTTCAAACTGTTCTTTAGGGATCATAATAACTTTAGCATCTTCTGCCCCCGTCCCCAAAACACTTTTCAACTTACTAAAAATAATAACAACTAAAACCAATAAAAATATTATATCCAAATATCCTGACATTTTTACACCTCTATTAAAGATACATATATTATATAGCGTTAAATATCTTTATTATCAACTATAATATTTGACGTATAAAAATAAACTTCTATATTAAAGGTATATAAAATTTCAAAAGAAAGGATTAAAAAATGAGTAACACCCAAGAAACGGCTGAAGTAAGTTTGAATATGCAATATATTCGAGATATGTCATTAGAGGTTCCACACGCTCCATCTATCTTTTCAAAATTAAACAATCAACCCAAAATCAACGTTGACTTAAATATTGATGTAAACAAACTCAATGAAAATAATTTTGAAGTAACCCTAAATATCAGAATAAATGCAGATATCAATGATGAAAGCTTATTTATATTTGAATTAGCATATGCCGCAGCTTGCACAGTTCATTTACCTGAAGAAAAATTAGAACCTGTATTATTCATAGAAATACCCAAATTACTATTCCCATATGCACGCCAAATCATTTCATCTAACTTAGCAAACGCAGGCTTACCGCCACTCATGCTGACACCTGTTGATTTTGCCGCTGTATACAGAAGTAAAAAAGAACAAATTGTAAAGCCAAACTAAAATGAGACTAGCTTTATTTCAACCGGATATTCCACAAAATACAGGCACTCTCTTACGTTTGGGAGCCTGTTTGGATTTGCCGATAGATATTATAGAACCTTGCGGTTTTATATTTAACGAAAAAGCCATGAAACGCGCCGGAATGGATTATTTAAATATGGCCAATTATCGCCGTCACAATTCTTGGCAAGATTTCTTAAAATATCGAGAAGAACATTCTGACGAATACGGCAGAATAGTTCTTTTAACAACACACGCCAGCGTTCCTTATACAACATTTGAGTTTCGACCTAATGACATTATTTTAATGGGTAGAGAAAGTGCCGGAGTCCCTGATGCTGTCCACCAAATAGCAGATGCGCGCCTACTAATACCGATGAACGCTAATGCACGTTCTATAAATGTTGCAGTTTCAGCTGTGATGGTTGTCGGAGAAGCCCTCCGTCAAACAAATCTTTTTCCAACTAAATAAACTTTTTACAAAAAATTTAAATTTTTTTAATTTTAGGTATAGATTTGTTCTAAAAAATGTGGTATAGTCACTTCGTTTTCATAATAACACTAATAATCTAGGAGGAAATACCATATGAAAAAAAATTCTGTTGTTACATTTAACTCAGGAGAATATGTTGTTTATCCGACCCAAGGAGTTGGCAAAGTAACAAACATAGCAAA
Organism: uncultured Alphaproteobacteria bacterium; assembly: GCA_949297415.1. Classification (GTDB taxonomy): domain Bacteria; phylum Pseudomonadota; class Alphaproteobacteria; order RF32; family CAG-239; genus CAG-267. The sequence goes on along the minus strand of CASFSV010000001.1, from coordinate 14,527 downwards.
GCAAACCATCGCTGGTAGTGAAATGGAGTTACTTGTTGTTAACTTTGATAAAGACAAAATGACATTACGTGTACCTATGTCTAAATTAGACCAAGTCGGATTACGTAAAATTTCTGACGACCTAACCATGAAAGAAGCTTTAGCAACTTTAAAAGGTAAGCCTAGAGTAAAGAAAGTTATGTGGTCAAGAAGAGCTCAAGAATACGAAAACAAAATCAATTCAGGCAATCCTATAGCTGTAGCAGAAGTTATCAGAGATCTACATCGTAGTGAAAACCTAGCTGATCAATCTTACAGTGAACGTCAAATCTATGAACACGCACTAGAACGTTTAGCAAGCGAAGTTGCAGTATGCGACAACATCAGTTTAGAAGAAGCTAATAAAAAGCTTTTAGATACGATTGCCTCAAAATGATCTAAACTTAAAAAAGCTGCACAAAGTGCAGTTTTTTTTTACAATAATACAAAAAAGAAAAGGAGCTTAAAAGCTCCCTTCTTTTTTACTGCAATTACTATTATTTCTTTTCTGGAAGTTTAGCACCATCCAAGCTATAGCGTTCAACTTCTGCATTATTGCGCAAATCTTCAAAAATTTTAGCAATAACCTGCTGAGTAACAATATTTTTCAACTGAGGTTCAACTTCCTTAAGCTCCAAAGGTTTAGAAGCTCTAATATCTTCAACTAAAATAACATGGTAACCAAATTCTGTTTTAACTGGAGTCTTAGAAAATTCACCTTTATCCATACTGAATGCAGCTTTAGAAAATTCAGGAACCATCATATCCTCTGTAAAATATCCTAACTCAACTTGATCCTTAGAATATTCATTAGCCAATTTTACAAAATCTTCACCTTTTTTCAACTTTGCAATAACTTCCTTAGCTTTATCTTCAGAGTCAACTAAGATATGTTTTGCTTTAATTTCTTTCTGACTTTCAAATTTAGATTTATAATCATTATACAATTCTTGAATAGCTTGTTCATTAACTTTTTCATCAACCAATTTTTCAAGATACAATTTACGAGCCAAATCTTCTTGAGCTGTAACTAACTGTCTTTTATACTCAGGAGTCTCTTCAATTTTTGCAGCTTTAGCAGCTTGGTAAACCAATTTACTATTAACAAAAACATCCAAAGTTTTAGCATAAAATTCCTCAAAAGGAACTTTATCTTGAATTTGTGGATGATCTGCATAACTTTGCTTCAAATCATTAACATAAATAATTTCACCATTAACCTTTGCAGCCACACCTTTATCAGCACCCGCATTTGCATTATACACTTTAAAAGATATAAAAGAAGCAACGGCAACAACAATCACAGCAACAGCAGAGATTGTAAAACCTAAGATTCTCTTTTTCATAAAAACCTCCAAAATAAAAAGTTTATTCATACTCAATAAACCATATATACTTATTTATAAAATATTCCAAGTATTTTTTAATTAGCGTTTATAACTTCTGTTGATAGTATTGACTTTATTATATATAAACACTAAATGTAGCAGAAAGACACATATAAAATAAGGTAAAGATAATGTTAGCAGATATCGCACGCAAAATTTTCGGCACAGCCAACAATCGTTTTGTAAAAAAACAATATAAAATCGTAGAACAGATCAATGCAATAGAACCGGATTTCGTAAAACTCAGTGATGAAGATTTAAGAAATAAGACAGTAGAATTCCGTAAAAGATTAAAAGAGGGAGAAACGTTAGACAACATTCTACCGGAAGCATTTGCAACCGTACGAGAAGCTGCTAAAAGAACCCTTGGTCAGCGACATTATGACGTACAACTTATCGGCGGCATCGTTCTCCACAAAGGCATGATTGCAGAAATGAAAACAGGTGAAGGTAAAACACTTGTTGCCACATTAGCAGCATATTTAAACGCCATTGAACAAAAAGGTGTACACGTTGTTACCGTAAATGACTACTTAGCAAAACGTGATGCAGAATGGATGGGTCAAGTATATCGTTTCTTAGGTCTAACTGTTGATTATATCGTACACGAAAAAGATGATAATCAAAGAAAAGAAGCATATAATGCCGATATTACTTATGCTACGAACAACGAATTAGGATTCGATTACCTTCGTGACAACATGAAATTTTCTCTGGAAGAAAGAGTACAGCGAGATTTCAATTATGCTATTGTCGATGAGGTTGACTCTATTTTGATTGATGAAGCAAGAACTCCTTTGATTATCTCGGGAGCTGCAGAAGATTCTTCTGAAAAATACATTCTAGTAAATAACATTATCAAGCACATAAACGCAACCGATTACGAAAAAGATGAAAAGGCTAAAAACGTAACCCTTACAGAAATTGGAATGGAACACGTTGAACAGCTATTAAAACAAGCAGGCTTAATTACCGAAGGCGGATTATACGATATAAAAAACGTACAACTTGTAAATCACGTTAATCAAGCCCTTCGTGCAAACATCATGTTTACAAAAGATGTCGACTATTTAGTACGCGACGGTAAAGTAATGATTATTGATGAATTTACCGGAAGAATCATGGAAGGTCGGCGTTACAGTGATGGTCTACACCAAGCTTTAGAAGCTAAAGAAGGTGTAGAAATTCAATCAGAAAACCAAACTTTAGCATCAATTACTTTCCAAAATTATTTCCGCTTATACCCTAAATTGGCAGGTATGACCGGCACAGCCATGACCGAAGAAGCAGAATTTGGCGATATATATAATTTAGCATGCGTAGAAATACCAACAAACCGCCCTGTAATTCGTAAAGATGAACATGATTGTATTTACAGAACAGAACGTGAAAAATATAAAGCAATCATTGATACTATCAAAGAATGCCACGCCAAAGGTCAACCAGTATTGGTAGGCACCACTTCTGTTGAAAAATCAGAAACAATCGCCAAATTATTAAAAGAACAAACAGATATAAAATTTGAAGTATTAAACGCCAAACATCACGAAAGAGAAGCAGCAATTGTTGCAGAAGCAGGTGTATACGGAGCCGTAACAATTGCAACCAATATGGCTGGTCGCGGTACTGATATTCAACTCGGAGGTAATCCAGAGGTTGCTTTAAAAAAGCGTTTGACAGGAAATGAAACCGAAGAAGAAATTGCAAAATTAAAAGAAGAAATAAAAAAAGAAATATCTGAAAACAAAGAAAAAGTACTAGCAGCCGGAGGTTTATACATTCTAGGCACTGAACGCCATGAAAGTCGCCGTATTGATAACCAACTAAGAGGGCGTTCCGGTCGTCAAGGGGATCCTGGAACATCAAAATTCTTCCTATCCCTCGAAGATGACTTAATGCGCATTTTCGGCTCAGAAAGAATGTCTGAGATTCTTCGTCGTTTAGGATTACCGGAAGGCGAAGCACTTGTTCACCCATTTATCAGTAAGGCTCTAGAAAAAGCGCAACAAAAAGTAGAAGAACGCAACTTTGATATTCGTAAGAGCTTATTAAAATACGATGACGTAATGAATGAACAAAGAAAAGTCATCTACGAACAAAGAAAAGAAATAATGTCCACAGAGGACATCTCTGAAACTATTTTAGATATGCGTCACGACTACTTAGCAGGAATGGTCAATAACTGTATTCCCGAAGGAAGTTCTCCAGAAGATTGGGATATCAATCGCTTAAAACAAGACATTTTCAACACAACCGGTCTAAACTTGCCTGTTGAAATTTGGGCTGAAGAAAAAGACATTGATAGCATAGACATGAGTGAAAGAGTAATCAAAGAAACAGATAATTTGATTGCCAACAAAAATGCTACCGTTCCGCCAGCAATAATTCATCTTGTTGAAAAAAGCATTGTTTTACAAACCTTAGACCAATTATGGAAAGAACATATCGCAACATTAGATTTAATGCGCCACACTATTGTACTTCGTGCTTACGGTCAAAAAGATCCGTTAAATGAATACAAACGCGAAGCATTTAATATGTTTTCAGATATGCTTGATATATTAAAAGAAAAGATTACTGTTTTGGTCTGCCGCACAACGATTCAACAAGGCAGCGATCAAGATGTAAAAGAACAAGAGCAAAAGACTCAAAACAGAAAAATGGAAGCAGTACATGAATCTCTTGAAAATAAACAAAACGTAGCTCCTGAAAACAAAACTACTGTTCACAACATTGAAGACCATCCTGAATGGAAAAATATTTCAAGAAACAGCCCATGTCCTTGCGGAAGTGGAAAAAAATATAAACACTGCCATGGTAGAGTTGCTTAAATTAGGATAAAATAATGACAACACCTTTATTAGAAATAAAAGATCTACAAGCAAGAGTAGAAGATAAGGAAATAATTAAAGGTTTAAATTTAACCATCAATGCCGGAGAAGTGCATGCTATAATGGGACCTAATGGAGCTGGTAAATCATCCTTATCATACGTATTAAGCGGAAAAGAAGGATACAAGGTAACATCCGGAAGCGTTAAATTTAAAGGTCAAGATTTATTATCCATGTCAACAGAAGAAAGAGCCAGAAATGGATTATTTCTCTCCATGCAATATCCTACCGAAATACCTGGTGTAGTCGTTTCAAATTTCTTAAAACAATCTCTTAACGCCATAAGAAAACATCGTGGAGAAAAAGAGCTTGATACCCTTGCGTTCATGAAACATCTAAAGCAAGAAGCCGCGCAGTTAAATATATCTCCTGAAATGCTAAAAAGATTTGTAAATGTAGGCTTTTCTGGAGGTGAAAAAAAACGTTTTGAAACATTGCAAATGGCTTTATTAAAACCTGACTTTTGCATATTAGATGAAATCGATTCTGGATTAGACATTGATGCCTTAAAAACAGTCTCAGACGGTGTCAATGCCCTTAGAACCAAAGAAAACGCTTTTCTTGTCATCACACACTATCAAAGATTATTAGACCATATTAAACCGGATATAGTTCATATATTTGCAGATGGTCACATTATAAAAAGTGGCGATAAAAGCCTTGCCACCGAGTTGGAACAAAGCGGTTACACCGATTTCCTCAAAGAGGAATAAATGACCATGGCAACAGTACCTTTGTTAGACAACATTACATTATTTTTAGATAATAAACCATCTGTTTACGGATTGCGTCAAAAAGCAAAACAAGCTTTAGAAAAAACAAATTATCCAACATTAAAAACAGAAGCATGGAAATATACAAATATAAAACCTATTCTTTCTAGTAATTTTAAGATAAACACAGAAGAACATCAATGCTCCTGTGGTTGTAACTGTTGCCATCATGACAATTCTTCACAAATTGAAATTTCATTCTGTAACGGAAAGCTACATGTTGAAGAATACAATCTTCCCCAAGGATTAAATATAACGCCTCTCCCTGAAATTTTATATGAAGGAGAATATAAGCAATATTTATTCAACAGTTTTAATTTAGAAGAACATCCGTTTGCAGCCTTAAACGGCGCTTATTTGGAGCAAGGTATTTGTATTTATGTTGAAAAAAACACCAACATCACCCAACCGATATATATAAAATATAAACAAAACGACTGTAATGGATACCAAATCAATATTCACAATCTTATTGTTTTAGAAAAAAACGCGCGTTTAGAGATTTTTGAACAATTTAGTTCCGATAAAAAAAACAAATATCTCGCTAATATCGTTAATGAGATATACTTAAAACCCAATAGCCAACTATATCACTACAAAAAACAAAGCGAAAGCATAAACAGCTATCACATTGCCCTAAATTGCGCAAAAATTCAAAATAAAGCATCATATAAACAATATTATCTTGCTAATGGTGCAAAAATTTGCCGCCAAGAAACAAATGTTCAACTAGAGCAAGCTAATGCCTCCGCCGAAATATATTCAGCCTACAAGGCAAAAAAAGAATGTTTAAATGATATTACGACAAATATAAATCATTTACAACCGGAAACTTATTCCAATCAATATGCCAAAGCAGTGCTAGAAAGCGATTCTTCTGCTGTTTTCCAAGGAAAAATACATATTGCACCTTTAGCTGTAAAAACAGAAGGACATCAACTGCACAAAGCATTGTATCTCAGTGATAACGCCGAATTAAACTGCAAACCGGAACTAGAGATTTTCGCCGATGATGTAAAATGCTCACATGGCGCAAGTTGCGGAGAAATCGATAAAGAGCAATTATTTTACCTCACATCTCGAGGAATAGACAAAGCAGAAGCTTTAAAACTCCTAACGGATGCTCACCTAAATGAAATACTATCACTTATTCCTAACGAAAAAATACAAGCAGAAATGCATTTCTAATCTTCATCAAAATAGATATACCTATTTTGATAAGAAAGGCTAGACACAAACACTGCAATACTGCTGTAAAACAAAAAGTAAAACGAAAAATCAGCTCCCAAAGCTCCCAGCCAAATAGGAAGTCCCTCGTATCTTATAAAAAAAGCTAAAAAATCCTTCAAAAATAACGTAAAAAATAGAACATAAATAAAAAACCATCCAAAAGGCTTATACAAATTATCCCAAATAACCCAAAAAACTTTGCGCAAACAGAACCATTTTTTTCCTTGCAAAAAGCGGATAAGCATAACTGCATTCAATAACAAATACAAAATAAATAAAATTACCAAAGACATAATAAAAAAGAATAACATTTCTTCTTTCCAATCTGGGACAGCTTTTTTAACTGTTAAGGTATAAGAAGTCAAAGCCAAAATGCCCCAACAACAACAATATCCAAAAACAAACGCAACGACCTTAAGTTCTTTTTTTCCAACCTGAATTTTAACCTTTTGATTATTTTCGCTAACATTATACCAAGAACAAATATACACACTGGAACAAAATAAAAAAAACAAACACGAAAGTATCAGATTGATAATACTTGAAGAACAATAAATTCCAGAACCATCTATGCCCATTCCACAAAAAGCAGTTCGTCCCAAAAGAGAAGAAAGCATTGCACCAATCAAGGCAAAACTTATAGTCAAAATAAAAAATTTTCTACCTGATTGAGCTATTTTTTGCAAAGGATAAAAAAATCCTTTCCAAAAAGGCATAATGATTTCACCCTCATCATTTGGAACAATCTTCTCACTCATATTTCTCCCCTTTCACTAAAACTCTTTAACAGCTGAAACACCAGGAATACTTTTAAGTTTAGTCAACATCATCGTATCGGAAAAGGCAAATCCGCCATCAAGTTCAATACGCACATCCCAATCATCCAATTCTGGCTCAATATAAACTTTATTCAACCCTCTAATATCCGAATACAGAACTTTCTTAATTTCAGGAACCGCCGCAACATTAGCTACTTCAATAATCAAACCTTTTGCTTGTTCCGCGATAGCTTCATCAAGAGTTTTAACGCTATTAATCATAATTCGCGGATTCTCTTCTTCAGACTGTTTATTAATTATAACCTTAACTAAAAGAGGACAGCCTGAAGTAATAACCTCCTCATACTTAGCCAACCCATCAGAAAACAGCATTCCCTCAAAATTTCCAGTTGTATCAGAAAGTCCCAAGAAAGCATATTTATTACCGCTTTTACTCAATCTTTTTTGAAAATTCTCCACACAACCGGCAATATTTGCTTTAATACTATCTCCAACTCGAATATTTGCCATCACTTCCTGACATGTTTTAACACCAAGTTTTTTCATACTATCCGCATAAACATCTAAAGGATGAGCAGATAAATAAAATCCAATTGCACCAGCCTCAAGACGCAATTTTTCCAAATCTGGCCAATCTGGCGCATCAGAAAGTTTAACTTTAGAAGAATATTCCTCTGCACCGAATAATGAAGATTGCGCACTTGTTTTCATTTCTGTTGCAGACGAAATATTTTTAAGAATTGTATCAATATTTGCAAACAGCTTACCTCTTTTTTTATCAATACTATCAAACGCCCCTGCTTTTATTAATTGTTCTAGTTGTTTACGATTAAGCTGTTTTGCATCAACTCTATTAATAAAATCGGAAATATCTTTAAATTTACCGCCCTTTTCTCTTGCTTCAACAATAGCATTCATATTGGATTCGCCTACCCCTTTAATAGCCCCCAGAGCATAACGCAATTTACCATTTTGAACACTAAATTTAGCCAAAGACTCATTGACATCTGGTTTTAACACTTCGATTCCCATAGCTTTACATTCAGCTTTAAAACCAGCCAATTTATCAGTATTAGTAATATCCAAGTCCATTACCGCACACATAAACTCAACTGGAAAATGCGCTTTAAGATAAGCCGTTTGATAAGAAACCAAAGAATAAGCAGCCGCGTGAGATTTATTAAAACCATAAGACGCAAATTTCTCCATTTGGTCAAAAATACTTTTAGCGACTTCTTCATCAATACCATTTTTAATAGCACCTTCCGTAAACATAATACGCTGCTTCGGAATCTCATCGCGCATTTTTTTACCCATAACTTTTCTGAGTTTATCTGCACCACCCATAGTATATCCGCCCAACTCTCGAGCAATCATCATAACTTGCTCTTGATAAACCATAATACCATAAGTTTCTTTTAAAATCGGCTCAAGTTTAGGGTGTAAATATTGAATTTCTTCTTCACCATGTTTACGTTTAATAAAAGTAGGAATATTATCCATAGGTCCCGGACGATACAGCGACACAATAGCAATTAAGTCTTCAAATCTATCCGGTTTAATCTGCTTATGCACATCTTTCATACCCGCCGATTCAAATTGGAAAACTGCAGTTGTTCGCCCTTCCTGCAACATTCTATAAGTTTCTGGATCATCTAGCGGAACAGCTTCCATATCCAAATCGATTCCCTGAGCCTTCTTAATCCAATCAACGGCACGTTGAATAACCGTCAAAGTTTTCAACCCTAAAAAGTCAAATTTAATCAATCCGGTTTCTTCAACATATTTCATATCATACATTGTCACCGGCATATCAGCTCTAGGATCTTTATATAAAGGAACCAATTCTTCCAGAGGTCTATCACCAATAACCACACCAGCAGCATGCATACCGGAGTTACGATACAGCCCCTCCAACTTAATAGCTATTTCAAATAGTTTATTAACTTGAGGATCATTTTGCCTTAATTCTTCTAATTCAGGAACCTGCTCCAAAGCCTCAGGTAAAGTTGGATTCTTACCTTGCGCACCGGCTGGTATCATTTTAGAAATTTTATCAGCTTGAGAATACGGCATCTGTAATACACGAGCCACATCTCTGATAACAGCCTTTGATTGCAACTTACCGTAAGTAATAATTTGAGCTACATGATCAAATCCATATTTTCTTTGCACATATTCAATCGTTTTGTAACGATTCTCTTGGCAAAAGTCTACGTCAAAGTCCGGCATATTAACACGTTCCGGATTTAAGAAACGTTCAAAAAGTAAATCTAACTTTAAAGGATCAAGTTCTGTAACCTTCAAAGACCAAGCAACAATAGATCCCGCACCGGAACCACGACCAGGCCCTACAGGAACCCCATGCCCTTTTGACCACTTAATAAAGTCCGACACGATTAAAAAATAACCAGGGAATCCCATTTTCTTAATAACACTAAGCTCATATTCCAATCGCGCATAATATCGCTCATCAATATCAGCCTTTTGCTCCTCAGTCATTCCTTCAAAATAAACAGCTTTTTTTAAGCGCTCGTCCAAACCTCTGTAAGCTTCTTCTGTAATAAATTCATCTTGCGTTTTACCTTGAGGACACTCAAAAATAGGTAATAACGGATTAACTTTTTTAGATAGAAAGTTGCAAAGTTTCGCAATTCTGACAGTATTATTAACAGCTTCCGGCAAATCAGAAAAAAGCTCAACCATTTCAGCTTCAGAACGTAATCGATTATTGATAGAAAACTTACGTCTATTTTCATTAGCCACATATTCTCCAGCAGAAATACATACAAGAGCGTCATGAGCCTCATACATATCTTCATCCAAAAAGAAAACTTCATTCGTTGCAACTAAAGGAATATTGTATTTATAGGCTAAATTTATAAAATCTTCTTCAGTTTGTTTTTCTTTATCCAAACCGATTCGCGAAATTTCCATATACAATCTATCGCCAAAAATTTCCTTTAGTTTGATTGTAAAATTTTCTGCATCATCTTTTCTATTTTCAAGTAATAAGCGCCCTATTGTCCCCTCTACACCGCCAGTCAGCGCTATTAACCCTTCATTAAAATTCTCTAGATTTTCTAAAGTTAATTGCGGAGCCCAACCTTTTTCAGTATTATCAAGATAAAAACGTTTCATCAGTTTCATAATATTACCGTAACCTGTAGCATTCATAACCAACAAAACAATTTTATCTGGATCAAGTTTTTTACCTTTAGACTTCATCAAATCATCAGAATCATCATTTCTTAACAAAAACTGACAACCTAAAATCGGTTTAATACCTTCCTCAGAAGCATATTTAGAAAAAGCCTTCCCACCAAACATATTCGCACTATCCGTTACAGCAACAGCAGGAACTCCCATATCATGGAGTTTATGTATCAGAGTTGGCAACATAATAGCCCCCTCAGCCAGAGAGTAAGCTGTATGAACTCTTAAATGTACGAATTTTGGATCTTTCATAAAAAAACGCCCATCATTAACTCACAACACAGAGAGTAACATAAACAATGAATATCTCAACACTTTTATAGAAAAAAACAAAATTTTACACAGTATTTATTCAGACAAAACAAAAGAGGGAAATTAACTATTCCCTCTTTCATAAAGCTTAACTAGGACTATTCATATTTAGCTTCAGCACCATGTTCATAAACCTGCTGAGCATCTTCAAAATTATCTTTCAAAACTCGACCAAGCTTAGAAGCGGATTCAGCTGTATTAGAAGCAGCACTATCATCAACAGCTTCGCTAAAAGAAACTTTTAAATATTCCAGTTGTTCTTGAGGTGTCGAGCCGTCAATCAACCACCAAAAAGCCGAAACAATACCAGCAATAACAGCAAGAGTAATAACAAAATATAAAAGACCTTTCATATTAGTATCTCCCTAGATTTATTTTTTCAAAATAGATTTACCGGCATATACAGCTGCATCACCTAATTCTTCCTCAATACGAATAAGTTGATTATATTTAGCCATTCTATCAGTACGGGACATTGAACCGGTCTTAATTTGTCCACAATTAGTAGCAACAGCAATATCAGCAATTGTAGTATCTTCGGTTTCACCTGAACGATGAGATAAAACAGCGGTATACTTATGACGTTGAGCCAAATCAACAGCTTTCATTGTTTCGGTTAATGTACCAATCTGATTTACTTTAACCAAAATTGAATTAGCAACACCTTTTTCAATTCCCATAGCTAAACGTTTTGGATTCGTAACAAACAAATCATCACCAACTAACTGAACTTTATCACCCAAAGCATCGGTAAGCATTTTCCATCCTTCCCAATCATCTTCAGCCATACCGTCTTCAATAGAGAAAATAGGGAATTTATCACATAAATCTTTATAAAAATCAACCATTTGAGCATTTGTATAAGATTTACCTTCACCTTTCATCTCGTATTTTCCGTTTTCATAAAATTCGGAAGAAGCCGCATCAATAGCCAAAACAACATCTTCACCCGGCACAAACCCTGCATCTTTAATAGATTTAACAATAAAGCCCAGAGCTTCTTCGGCAGATTGTAAATTAGGAGCAAAACCGCCCTCATCACCAACATTAGTATTATGACCGGCAGCTTTAAGATTCTTTTTCAAAGTATGGAAAATTTCAGCCCCCATACGAATAGCTTCTTTAATAGAAGAAGCGGCAACCGGCATAATCATAAATTCTTGAATATCAATAGGATTATCGGCATGTTTACCACCATTTAAGATATTCATCATAGGAACCGGCAAAGTACGAGCCATAGTACCGCCCAAATAACGATAAAGAGGCATACCCAACTCTTCTGCTTGAGCCTTAGCCACAGCCATAGAAACAGCCAAGATTGCATTAGCACCTAATCTACCTTTATTTTCAGTACCATCTAATTCAATCATAGTTCTATCAATATCAATCTGACTTTCAGAATCAAAACCAATTAAAGCATCGCTAATTTCTTCATTAACGTTATTAACTGCTTTTTCAACACCTTTTCCCATATAACGAGATTTATCCCCATCTCTCAGTTCAACAGCTTCGTGAACCCCTGTAGAAGCACCAGAAGGAACAGCGGCGCGCCCAAAAGCTCCAGATTGCAAAACAACATCAGCTTCAACTGTAGGGTTACCACGTGAATCTAAGATTTCTCTAGCAAAAATATCAACAATAGTACTCATTTACTTACTCCTATGCTAAAATTAAAGTGTAAATAAATATAGCTTTTAGGCTAATAAAGTCAAGTTACATATAAATTTTATCGTTTCGTTTACAACAACAAAGTTCTTGTAAAATAACAAAAAAAGTCTAAACTACATAAAAAGAAGATAGAAACGGAGAAAAGTAATGTTTACAATGAAATGGCACTATCGTTTTATGGAATTAGCAAAACTAGTTTCAACATGGTCAAAAGATACATCAACTAAAACCGGAGCGGTTATAGTCGGTCCAGACAAAGAAATCAGAGCCACCGGTTATAACGGTTTTGTACGCGGCGTAGATGATGAAGTATTTGAACGATTTGAACGTCCAACCAAATATGATTTTTTTGAACATGCAGAACGAAATGCTATATACAACGCCTGCTTATGCGGTACACAAGTAAAAGGATGTGTTTTATATGCCACACACTTTCCCTGCACTGATTGTACACGAGCCATCATCCAATCAGGAATAAAACTTGTAGTAACCAATCCATTGGTTATAGATAAAAACACTCCACAAAACACTTGGAGAGATAGAATAACTTACTCCGAACAAATGTTAAAAGAAGCTGGTGTTGAATTACTAATATTACCCCCTAAAGAATAAAAAACTTAGAACAATATCTTTAAAACCGTCAATCCGTACTTATATTGCAACTACATTTATCGCATATCTTGAAATTCAGAGGAGATATAAATGAAAGTTTTAATAACGGACGAGCAATCATTATTTATAGACGGACTATCATTAAGACTAAAACAAATAAACAATGATATAAATATTCTTCAATCGGCCAATCTAATTGATATGCAGCGAATATTATCAAAAGAACCGGATATAGACATTCTCATATTAGATATAGATTTAGCCGACCAACATTCAACAGAAGTGATAAATAAAATAAAAAGTATATCTCCTAATACCAAAATAGTAGCTATATCAGCATCAGAAGACACCAGAAACATTCGAAAAATACTATCAAACGATGTAAAAGGATATATTACAAAAAAATCTGACAGTAACATACTAAGTGGAGCACTTAAACTAATTCTCGACGGAGGAATTTATATTCCCTTGGCAATACTTGAAAATACCACAGAATATAACAAAAATATTCCCCAAACTCAGTTAAAAAGAAACTTAACCAACCGCCAATCGCAAGTTTTAGATTTAATAGCCCAAGGCAAATCAAACAAACAAATAGCTTACGATATGGGAGTATCAGAAGCTACAGTAAAATTACATATAAATGCATTGTTACGTTCATTAAAAGTCAATAACAGAACACAAGCCGTCATAACTGCACAAAAAATGGGGTTAATATAAAAAAACATCCGCATCTATTCAATAAAAATTTACTAATCTATATTAAACTAAAAGCAAATATAAATCTGGGAGATAGAGTATGTTATATATAATTATAGGTTTTGCTTTTGGTTTTACAATTCCCTATTTAGCACGCCGCTTTGCAAAATTTATGCCGGCAACATTAGCATACGCTTTGTACAGAATATTTCACATTAATAAGACCGTATCTTATTCAAAAAGAAAAAATAACCATAAATATCAACAATTATGCCACAGATATTTTATGCGTTCACTTGGTTGGGGAATTATTACCTCTGCTGTTATTTTTTTAGCCTCACAAGTTCTTCCTTCTCAAGAAACTCCATGGGTTACATTTTTAATTATTGTTCTATTTATGCTCATGGAAATTGACAAAAGAATGTTCTTATTGCCAGATATTTTAACAGTTCCTCTTTTAATCATCGGTTTTATGTATGCCACATTTGCTGGAAACTGCCTAGGTTATGACATAGCCTCCTCTACTGCTAATAGTTCATTAGGTGCACTGGGAGGATATACAATTCCTGTAATAGCATCTCTTTTCATTATAAAAAAGCATCCTGATGCCTTTGGTGGTGGCGATATAAAATTATTATCAGCTGTTGGTGCATGGCTTGGACTAAGCAATATTCCTTACGTCATTTTATTATCATGCCTAATTTTTGCAATTAATTGTTTTATCAACAAAAAACGTCAAGGAGCTTATGGTCCATCAATTGTAATATCGACGTTAATCATTTTATTTCTAATAGAATACTAAATAGATATCCCCGGGTAAACCCGGGGTTCTTGGAAAGGCACCATTAAGGTGCCTTTCTTTACAACTCCAAACGGAGTTGACCTAAATCCCTTTGTCCTTGATACTTTACATAATTTTTAATTACTTCTTCGTTCGCACC